>JAFGXP010000046.1 GCA_016936535.1 Thiotrichales bacterium
AGGTTGAACAACGTGTCGAGCCGATTCAGGAAAGCTACGTCAACCTGATTCCAACCACCCAAGGCGGCACGCATGTCAACGGGCTGCGCCTAGGCTTAACCGAAGCGATGCGCGAATTTTGCGAAGTACGCAATCTGTTGCCGCGTGGCTTGAAGCTCGCCGCCGAAGACGTGTGGCAAGACGTGGTGTTTGTGTTGTCGCTGAAAATGCGCGAACCGCAATTTGCCGGGCAAACCAAAGAGCGCTTAAGTTCACGCGAAAGCGCCGCCTTTGTTGCCGGGGTGATTAAAGATCACTTCAGCCTGTGGCTGCATCAGCAGCCGGAGCTAGGCGAGCAGATTGCCGCACTGGCGATTGCCCGCGCCACACGTCGCGTGCGCGACGAGAAAAAAGTGGTGCGCAAACGCATTACCCAAGGCCCCGCGCTCCCTGGTAAATTGGCGGATTGCCAGTCCACTGATCTCAGTCGCACCGAGCTGTTTCTGGTTGAAGGCGATTCCGCAGGCGGCTCGGCCAAACAGGCACGCGAGCGTGATTTTCAGGCCATTCTGCCGCTGCGTGGCAAAATTCTGAACACTTGGGAAACCGAATCCGAACAAGTTTTGGCCTCCAACGAAGTACACGATATTGCCGTGGCACTGGGTCTTGAACCGGGAAATCCGGATTTAAGTGGTCTGCGCTACGGCAAAATTTGCATCTTGGCCGATGCGGATTCCGATGGTCAGCACATTGCCACCTTGTTGTGCGCGTTGTTTGTGCGGCATTTTGCCAGCCTAGTGCAAGCCGGGCATGTGTTCGTGGCCATGCCACCCTTGTTCCGCATCGACGCGGGCAAGCGCGTGTTTTATGCGTTAGATGAGCACGAGCGCGAGGGCATTCTGGATCGGCTCAAAGCCGAAAAGATCGGCAAAATCAACGTCACCCGCTTCAAAGGCCTAGGGGAGATGAACCCCATGCAGTTACGCGAATCCACCATTGCCCCGGAAACGCGCCGCTTGTTACGCCTCGATTGGTCGGATGAAGCTTTGGCGGATGACGCGGCCTCGGCACACCTGATGTTGGACATGCTGCTTGCCAAAAAACGTGCCTCGGATCGTCGCGCTTGGCTGGAGAGCAAAGGGCATTTGGCGGATCGGGCGTTGTAATTCGAAATTGGCGTCGATGTCGCAGCGTGTTTTTCATTTTTACTCCCCGGCCTAATTAAGCTAGAGGCGATAATCTTCGTCAGAAAAATGTCTGCTGATTATTGCTGCATTGGATAATGTGTAAGGTTCCACAAAACTCTTAACTATGAATTCATCTGCAAAGCACCAACTTGGTATGGTTAACGAATCCTTTCATTTGTCTACTACCCCGTCGCTATGGCTTGGCAAGTGCCTACGACTTTGAGCCAATCTGAAATGACAACACCGACTCCAAATCTGTCGCACCCAAAGTATCGCCCTGACATTGATGGCTTAAGAGCAGTCGCTGTGTTGTCTGTCGTAGCGTTTCACGCTTTCCCAACTTGGATGAAGGGCGGCTTCATTGGTGTTGATGTGTTCTTTGTTATCTCTGGTTTTCTGATTTCAACAATCATCTTTGAAAACCTCGATAGGGGTACGTTCAGCTTCTCCGAGTTCTACGCAAGGCGTATAAAAAGAATTTTTCCTGCTCTGATTCTTGTACTAACTGCCTGCTTGATTTTTGGTTGGTTTTCACTGCTTCCTGAGGAACTTAATCAGCTAGGTAAGCACGTAGTCGCTGGCGCTGGTTTTGTCTCTAACTTGGTTCTGTGGAGTGAGTCAGGCTATTTTGACAACTCGGCTGAAACAAAACCTCTCTTACATCTATGGAGCTTAGGAATCGAAGAACAGTTTTACATTTTTTGGCCTTTTCTGATTTGGGCTGTTTGGAAGCGTCAGCTTAATATTTTTCTTGTCACGTTTTCATTGCTCATCGGATCCTTCATTTTAAACATCTGGTTAATTCATACGAACCCAATCGCAACTTTTTATTCTCCGCTAACAAGATTCTGGGAGTTGCTTTGCGGCTCTTTGCTTGCCTTATACTCTCTTCGTAAGGCAAAAAGCGGCATCATCAATTCATATTTCTTTACAGCCAAAGATAATCTTAGTTCTCAATTTGAATCAAAATTATTCAATCAACTAGTATCGCCAAGCGTCATTTCTTTTGTTGGTCTGGCGTTGTTGATTGTTGGTTTTTATCTGATCAATAAGGATTCTTGGTTTCCAGGTTATTGGGCTTTAATGCCAGTTTTAGGCGCTGCTATGATTATTCTAGCTGGATCCGAAGCCTGGTTTAATCGAAAAATTCTTTCCAACAAGATTTTTGTTTGGTTTGGCTTAATCAGCTTCCCTTTGTATTTGTGGCACTGGCCCTTGTTATCATTCGGTCGAATTATAAATTTCGATACGCCATCATTAAGATACAGGACTGTGGCTGTTTTACTTTCTGTGCTTTTAGCTTGGCTGACGATGAAGTTTGTTGAAAGGCCATTACGATTCAGTTCTCATAATTCCTCGTTAAAAGTTTTCGGCCTATCAATCTCTCTTATTGCGCTTGCTTTTCTTGGGGTAATATTCTTCAGTTCTAATTTTCAAGACTCCCACAGTTTTGATGAGTTAAGCGTAAAAAGAAAAGGTGAACACGCCATTGGTTCTTCGCTTTCTTGGTACCAGGGCAAGGATGACTGGCTTTTTTTATGGAATAATAACGATAATACAGTCGCAAAACTTAAGCTTGCTTTAAAACCTAGTGAATTGAATTTGAATGAAGTGAAAGAGAGTTTTTTTAAAGTGGCGGAGGCGGGAAATAGGTTTGGAATAAAAACTTTTTTAATTCTTGGGCCAAATAAATCAAGCATTTATCCTGAGTATTTGCCAGATGGACTTGTTCCATCAGATAAAAAATATATTAGCTTCTTTCTAGATGAGCTTAGAGATATTCCCGGGCTTGCTGTTTATGATCCGACTAACGATTTGATTAAGGCAAAAGATACAGAGGGAATTCTTTATTGGAAAACTGATACTCACTGGAACAAAAAAGGTGCTTATTTAGCTTTTGCTGGTTTTACTGGTTTGCTGAATTTACAACCTCCAGATGTAAATTTTAAGCAAGGCGCAACACGTGGTGGAGATTTAATTGGTATCTCTAAGCTTAAAAATTTCCCTCTCAATCCACAAGATAACTGGGATGTTGTTTGGCATGAGCGCCCTATATGGACAGAAATTGATATTCCTAATGAGCAAGAAACTACTTTTGGTGTCGCAACACTTGTGACTAATGATAAACCACTTTATAACCAGTATGTTTGGGTAGTTGGCGACTCTTTTTCTGAAATATTAAGACAGTATTTTAACGCAACTTTTCATAAGGTTCGCTACATTGGGCATTGGGGAAATAAGATGGAAAGTCTGCCTGATGAGATTAATAAGGCCGAAAGAAAGCCTGATTTGATTGTTATCGTGAGAGTCGAACGCTCTTTTTAGGTTGGGCATTTTTACTTGATGACTGGGATATTATGCTTTACAAACATCAATTCGTGCTTTAACTAATTGTCGAATCCCGGATGATTCAATCAGTCCAAGTCGATTTTAATTATTTTTAGGGCGCGTCGTGTTGCGCGGTAATCCCCCCGAAAACTAGCGCTATTTAGAAGTAGAATTTTCTCCCAAAGAACTGAGGAAGTTTTACATGAAGGTTTCGCGCTACAGCGACAGTCAGATTTTATCCATTTTGAAGCAAGCGGAGTCGGGTGCACCCGTTCCCGCACTGTGTCGTGAATATGGCATGATCGGCCTGTGCTTTCTGTATCTGCGCAACATCAAGGACTTAACATGGAATCACAAGCACGTGTATCGCATTGACCGCCAACTGGAATTGAATTTAAGGATCAAAACCAGACGGCGCCTAAAGCGAGATTAACCCGAAGCGTTATCTGTTCCGGAATCCATCGACCACGTTGGGTCGATGGATTTCATGCACGATCAATTGATCGACGGAGGTGCCATCCGGCTGTTCAATGGTCTCGATGATTACCATCGTGAAGGCTTGGGCATTGACGTGGATTTCTCCCCGCCCGCCGAGCGGATCACCCGCTCGCTCAACCCCCATCATCGAATGGCGCGGCAAACCGCAGACGCTGCGCTGCGATAATGAACCGGAATATATCAGTCAAACATTACGGGATTGGGCACAGGCACAAGGCATCCGCATTGAATATATCCAACCCGGACAACCGCAACAAAATGCTTATATCGAGCGTTACAATCGCACGGTGCGCTGCGATTGGCGGGCACATGATCGGTTTGAAACGATTGCTGAAGTCCAAGAATGTGCCACCCAGTGGCTCTGGACGTACAACAACGAACGCCCCAATAGGGCATTCGGGGGGTTAACCCCAATGCAAAAGTTGGCCATGGCGGCCTAGGCTCTACTTTTGGATCACGCTAAAAATGGGGGGATTACCCTCAGAACGCTCCTAAAACACTTACAACACCCGCTTGACTGGCGCAAAACTCCGCCGATGTTCCGGGCACGCCCCGTGCGCCGCCAATGCAGCCATGTGCTCCGCCGTGGGGTAACCTTTGTGTCGATCAAAACCATATTGCGGATAGCGTGTGTGCAAATCCAGCAAAGTGCGATCCCGCGCCACTTTGGCCAGAATGGAGGCCGCACTGATACACGGTTCCAGCGCGTCACCACCGACAATCGCCCGCGCTGGGCACACGAACTTCGGAGCACGGTTGCCATCCACCCACACCTCGGACGGTGCCATGCGCAAACCCGCCACTGCGCGCTGCATCGCCAATAAACTGGCCTGCAGGATATTGATGGCATCAATTTCCGCTGCACTCGCCTCGGCAATACTCCACGCCAGCGCCTTGGTCTGAATCTCGACAAACAAAGCGTTACGCCGTTTTTCACTTAACTTTTTCGAGTCATTCAAGCCCGCAATCGGCTGCGCCGG
>JAFGXP010000006.1 GCA_016936535.1 Thiotrichales bacterium
GCGACAAAAGAATACCACTGTTCAGCAGTTGGTTCTTCTCTCACCCTCTAACCATGAGTGGTGCACTTATTTTATGAATTTGCGTTACCGTTTAAACTTTTACGCCAAGACGCTCTCGCTGATACGAACCGTCTTGCACGTTTTTGCACCACGCTTGATTATCCAAATACCATTGCACGGTTTTGCGGATACCCGATTCAAAGGTTTCTTGTGGTTTCCAACCCAATTCACGTTCTATTTTGCTGGCATCAATCGCATAGCGCATGTCATGCCCAGGACGGTCTTGCACATATTTAATGAGTGCTACATAGCTATCGGCGTTGCCGGGTTCGCAAGAGTAGGTGTCGATATTTGGATTATTTTCGCTTGGCGCAAGTTCTTCTAAAATCGCGCAGATAGTTTTGACTACGTCGATATTCTGTTTTTCATTATGCCCGCCGATATTGTAGGTTTCGCCCACTGCACCTTTCGTTGCCACCACGACTAGAGCACGGGCATGGTCTTCAACATATAACCAATCACGGATTTGGTTGCCTTTGCCGTAAACAGGTAATGACTTACCTTCCAGTGCATTCAAAATCATCAGCGGAATCAGCTTTTCTGGAAAGTGATAAGGGCCGTAGTTATTGGAGCAGTTGGTTACTAGCGTTGGCATGCCGTAAGTGCGTTGCCAGGCACGAACAAGATGATCCGCCCCGGCTTTTGAAGCACTGTAGGGTGAACTTGGTGCATAGGCGGTTGCTTCGGTAAAAAGCGGAAGCGGTTGATTGGAGATTGCCGCGTCGCTTTCGCTCCTCGCAATGACACCTTCTTTTTCGGTCATCGCGAGCGAAGCGTGGCGATCCATTTCGTCTGGATGCGGCAGATCACCATAAACCTCATCGGTAGAAATATGATGAAAACGGAAATTGGCTTTTTTCTCACCATCAAGTTGTGACCAGTAAGCACGCGCTTGTTCCAGTAAGGTGTAAGTGCCAACAATATTGGTTTGGATAAATTCGCCCGGCCCGTCAATTGAGCGATCCACATGGGATTCTGCTGCCAAATGCATGACAATATTCGGTTGATGTTGATTAAAAACACGTTTAAGCCCTTCGGGATCGCAAATATCGACTTGTTCAAACGCATATCTTGGATTATCACTAACCGATTTCAACGATTCAAGATTACCTGCATAGGTCAACTTATCCACATTAACCACTGAATGCTCGGTGTCGTTAATTAAATGCCGAACCACGGCTGAACCAATAAACCCGGCACCGCCTGTTACTAAGATTTTAGATGTTGAATTTTTGATATTTGATGTCATGTATTTCGTCTTTGTAAATAGGTTTGTTTTATCTTTTGATCAATTCTAAATAATTCTGTTCTTGCCCGAAATCTGGAGATTCTGACTTTCGTCAGAATGACGTGGTGTGGTTTTATATTCCGTGTTTGACTCATTCATTCGAAGCGAGCGGTAACTGCGTTAAACAATCCATTAGAGAGTCTCGCCAATAAGGGATTTCCAACCCAAATTCTTGTTTAATTTTGGCTTTATTCATCAAGCTGAAGTGCGGGCGCTTTGCCGGTGTTGGGTAGTCTTTGGTTTCGATTGGGTTGACTTGGCAAGCCGTACCGCTCAACTCAAAAATGGCAATCGCAAAGTCATACCAAGAGCAAACGCCTTCGTTGCTGTAATGATAAATATTCGATGTTGGATGCTGGACTGATGCGGTTTCATTCAACATGAAACGTTCGTCATCTAACAGCGTCAAAATGCATTTTGCTAGGTCTGTGGCATAAGTTGGGCTACCGACTTGGTCGAAAATCACATTCAGATTATCTCTTTCGGCACCCAGTCGCAGCATGGTTTTAACAAAGTTATTGCCGAACTCCGAATAGACCCAGCTGGTGCGGATAATCGCACCTTTTGGCTCAATCGCCTGCATAGCCTGTTCGCCTTTGAGCTTGGTCAGTCCATAAACCCCTTGCGGACCGACTGCATCGCTTTCCACATAAGGTTTAAAACCTTGGCCGTCAAACACATAATCGGTACTGATGTGAATCAAAGCACTGTCTTGTTGCTTGGCGATTTCCGCCAGTTTTTTGACCGCAAGATGATTGATCTGATCGGCTAATTCCGCTTCGGATTCCGCCTTATCCACCGCGGTATAAGCCGCGCAGTTAACGATGCCATCGAAACGCTTATCCTGAAAATAGGCTTCGATTGAAGATGAATCTGCAAGATCGAGTTCATCACGCCCAACAAAGGTAAAACAATGTTGAATGTTTGATGTTGAATGTTGAGTGACCAGTTTATAGAGCGACTGGCCCAACTGACCGTTTTTTCCGGTGACCAGAATAGATTTTTGATTTTGAATGTTTGATGTTAGATTCATAATGTCTTTTGACTTGTTTTTACAATACTTGTTAACAACTTCTGTAGGCTATCTATTTCAGTGAATAATGCCTGTGTTTTAGCACTGTTACGATCTATATACTCACTATCCGACAACAAATTTAACCAATAGCCGGTTTCTCTTGCCTCTTTACTTGCAATTGACATTTTCGCAATGAAGTCTTTTTTACTAATTGCCGCTTGGGCTTCATTCACGTTAGCACCAATTGAAGTACCCGAACGAAGAAGTTGTTTTGACAAAACATATTCTTTCTTTTCTGTTGTTAAATACTGATTCAATTTAACGACATGCAAAGCAAACTGATAGCTCAATACTAAAACCGCATTATCGGCTTGCAACTTCACGCTTACCCTCGGTACAAATTTTTCTGGTAATCAAACATCGAACATTCAATATCCAGCATCTCTAGCGTTGGTTGCTTTTGATCTTTTTCCGAGAGCTTAAGAAACTCTTTCGGCAGCTGCCAATCAATATTTAAACTCGGGTCGTCAAAGGCTAATCCGCGATCATTTTCCGGCGAATAATAATTATCGACTTTATAAGAAAAAATGGCGGTATCGCTTAAAACCACAAAGCCGTGCGCAAAGCCTCTTGGCACAAACAACTGGTGTTTATTTTCGGCACTGAGTTCGGCGGTTACGTATTGGCCAAACGTCGGACTGCCCTTGCGGATATCCACCGCAACATCCAGCACTTTGCCTTCGATGACACGCACCAGTTTCGATTGCGCCGCCGGCGGCAGCTGAAAATGCAATCCGCGCAGCACGCCTTTGGTCGATTTCGACTCATTATCTTGGCAAAAATTGACTTTATAGCCGATGGCTTGCTCAAAGCGTTCACGATGAAAAGTTTCGACAAAATAACCGCGTTCGTCGCCAAACACTTTGGGTTTACACAAAAATACTTCCGGGATGTGCTGCTTTATATACTCCACGAAATTCCCTCTTACCTTTATTTTTTAAAACTGCCTTATGCCTTGGGATATTCGTAACCGTCCGGTGATCACCGGACGGTTACGAAAAAGGTGAATACTTTCTTGCTCATCCTGCGCTTACCCGAACCATGTTTTCGCACTAAAGCTTGCTGTTGTCCTTCAATCAACTGCTGATAACTTATGGTTGTACTCTTTCTTGTTCGGCGACAAAAGAATACCACTATTCAGCAGTTGGTTCTTCTCTCACCCTCTAACCATGAGTGCTGCACTTATTTTATGAATTTGCGCTCATTTTGAAGCACCATCCGGTTGATCGCGGTCGAAAAGATTATGCAAAATGCATTATGCGGTTGGCGCAAAAGTTTGGAATTTCCGATAGGGTGCTGATTTTTTACGATGTTTTTCTTCCAAGTTGTTTGAAGAACGCCAAAGGCACCATAACCATTAATAGCACAGTTGGCTTATCATCGGTTCTGCACGGTACGCCAACCATTACCCTTGGAAGGGCCGTTTATGATATGCCTGGCTTAACGAATCATGCCGTGCCGCTACAAGAATTTTGGCATCATCAGATAGCTACTGATAATGAACTATTTCAGAAGTATCGTTGTTACCTAATTCATCACACGCAACTGAACGGCAGCTTTTACGGGGACTTGCCGCAATTCGATTTCTCGGAAGAGATGGCTGGCCTTGACAATTTCCCGTCTCAATAAAACCACTATTCGCTCTTATTAACAGGCCTTAGGTCTTCAAAATCCTTCATCAATCGGTTTATTTTTTTAGTTTTGGTGAAGGGCAGTCAGAATGGGGTGTTTCCCTCTCAATAAGTCTTGATACAGGCATTAAGTGATTGTAGGAAGCGCAATAGGTAAAACAGATGGGTGAATTTTTTTCACTCTTTTTTTGTATAGGGTTATGCGATATCTTGTTGCTGTCGAAACAACTTAGGCTCTGATAACAGAGGCTAAAGTAAAAATACAGTTTTAAAAACAAGGAGATAGCTATGTTATTTAATCAAAGAGTAAAGGCTTACATTGAAGCGAAAGGGATTATCAAGCATCGTGTTGCTGAGGTGGCTGAAATTACGCCGAGTGCATTTTTTCGTTTCTTGAATGGCACCAGTTCGATGAAGTCGTCAAATATTGAGAAGCTGCAAGAGGTTTGGCCAGAGATGATTGCTTATGGTTTAAATATTGACCCATCGGTTGCAAAAAGTGCCTCAACGTTAAACGGCGAAGCGAAACATGTCTATGCTAACGATTGAATAGTCACTTAGCAGGCTTGGTAAAAAGGCAAATGGCACGTTGATTTATTTCATCGTGCCATTTTTTTTGAGGAAGGGTTATGTAAAACAAACGCGATTTCGGCCGGTTTCTTTGGCTGTGTACAAGGCTTGGTCAGCGCGTTCGAACCAGTTTTCAGGTTTGTCGTCAAGCCGGAGTTCGGATACCCCGAGACTGATTGTGAGTGGGTATTGACCGGAAAACTCGGTTTGTGAAATGTGTTCTCGAATCTTTTCTGCTACAGCGACCGCCTTGTCTAGACCGGTTCTGGGTAAAAGGATGGCAAATTCTTCGCCTCCCCAGCGACAGATCGTATCAGAGGCCCGTAAAATCTGACTGAGTTCGGCATATAGCTCTTTTAAGATTTGATCACCAAAGTTGTGACCATAGGTGTCATTGACATGTTTAAAGTGGTCAATGTCACAAATAATCAAACTGAAAGGATCGCGGTAGCGCTGAAATTCCAAAACCGACTTATGAATAAATTGATCAAACACTCGTCGATTCAGTGCTCCAGTGAGTTGATCGTGATTGGCATGCAGCTTTAACAGTTGCTGGGCGGTAATGTCTTCACACAGCGCCATATAGCCAACTTTCTCAAATTGGGCATTGAACTCTTCACGAATGGTTACTTGCATCCAAAATTGCGCGCCACTGCGACGGCGGCCATGCAATTCGCCACTCCAAATCTTGTTTTTGATAATGTGATGCAAGCTAAAGTGACTTAGATCGGCATTGAGCAAATCCAGTTGATCTAAGGTTTTACCAATCAATGCCATGCGCCGATAGCCGGTGATTTCCATAAAAGCGCTGTTGGCTTGCAAAATCCGCCCACTCAAATCCAGCGAGAGGATGGGAACTTTTTGGTCTATGAGCTCGCGGTTAAAAGCGAGCTGCTGATGTTTGTATTTGAGTTTGAGCTGATCTACAAAGAATTGTTGTTTTAAATACGCTAATAAGATCGTGCTTAAGGTGATGCCAAGGATTAGGTTCGCTACCATGGAAGTCGGCAAGACAGTTGTGCCAAAAAAACTGAGCAGCCAAATCAGAAGTAGCGGAGCCACTAGAGCTAAGCTCCAAAAAAACATCGGTTTTGGCGGATTGAAAAACACAATAAAAACGGGAAGACAAAGAAACCATAGAAAAGCAAAATGCTGAGCGGGTAGGCTTAATAAACTCAGCAGATAGAGCAGGTACATGCCGCCAAGCCACAAATGAGAGCTTATGTGAGTTCCCGCACTACGCAGTGTTAAGTGACCGCTATAGAGGATTAGACCCAAGCTCAACAAACCGACTAAAACCGGTAAAAAAGCCAACTCAACGAGCTGCCACACCAGCACAATAGAAAGGGCGGGCAGACTTATCAGCAGCACAAAGCGCAAAAGCACTAAGGAGACTTGTTGCTGATAGTGGTTGTGGTTTTCGGTCCAATAAATAAGAGAGTGCATTGTTTTTTTCAAGACGGTTGACCCCAACGCAGAGCGTAATGGATAAGTTTTCAATGAAAATTATTGTATCCACAAAATCTCAGGATGACAGAAAAGATTTGTCAGGTTTAGAGGGCGAAACTTACTTGACCACGACAGTTGAATCTAAAAGCTTTGATTAAAGAGGGGACACAAATAAAAAAACCACCGAACGGTGGTTTTAAAAAATTGGTGGAGCTGGGGGGAGTCGAACCCCCGTCCGCAAAGCCGCCATCTAAAAATCTACATGCTTATTTGGTCTATTAATTTAACTTGAATGCTGCCCGGCCAGCAGGGATCACATCAAGCGAGTTTGTCAGTTTAGTGATGCCTACCCAAACCCGTAAACAACACGATCCTTTGTAAGTCGATACAGACTAGGGGCCAAAGGCAACGGGCCCAGTCTGCACTAGCGGGATTAAGCCGCTAGAGCGTAGTTATCGTCGTTTGCAACTATAACAAGTTTGAACTCGGATTTACGTGCACAGTTCACGCACGACATGCATCTTAAACTTTGAACTCCCCGTCGAAACCAGTACAGCCCCAGATTGGAAGTGCTAAATTTAGGTGCGGATTATAACCGAATTTGCAAAATGTTTTTGAAGTTATCAAGAGAATTTCAACCGATGCTATCGCCGCAAAGTGATGCAATCAAACGGGCAGGAGCGGATCGTGATGGTTTGTATTTTGGTATTCCTGTTAGCCGCGATGAACTAAGGGATGAGCGGTGAAAGAGTTAGACATTTTGCGGTGCTTACACTATCGTTATGCCTTACCTCAAAGGTGGGGAAGAAGGCTGTTGAACAGTTTTCGTATTATTGAGATTCATGCGGTAAAAGGTTAGGTGGAAAATGCTTGCAGATATAACGAGCGGGCGGGTTAAGTTACAAAATGAATTAAGTTATCAGCAGCAACTTGCCACTAAGGTGCGAGTGCGAGCACTCTGGTTCAGTTGGCTGGCTTTGTTGCTTTTTGCCTTGGTCATGTTGTTAAAGGAAGAGATATTTTCGGCAACGATTTTGGCGCTGGCTTGGCTTGGCTTGAGCGTGACCGCTGTTTTTGAACAAAAAAAGAGGGCTGCCCTAGCGGCGTTTGGATTGACTTCAGCCCTGTTTTTTTTATACCTAGCCACTTTATTAAATTCCAGTTTTGTTTTGTCTGCAGTCTCTTACTGGGTGCTTGTTTTCGTTATTTTAATTGTGTTCATTCACCGTTTTTCGGTAGGGCTTGTTTGGTTGGGTGTGCTGAGTTTGCCTTTTGCTTTAGCTTGGCAATGGAGTGGTTTTGCATGGTCGCAATCCATTTTGGGTCACACCAATCTTTTGTTCGCGGTAGGGTTAAGTACAATTTTATTGTATGGTCTAAAAGAGTTCTTTATCCGCGCTGAAGCGCATGTTCATCTTGTCAATCGTGAATTAGAGTACCAGCAAAAAATTGTCGATCACAGTGTACCGATGCTTAAAATCGACTTACAAGGCAAGATTACTTGTGTCAGTTTGGCGATGGCAAAAATTCTTGGACGTGGCGTCAATCAACTCAGTGGTGTCGCTTTTTCGGATTTGAAGTTGGTTTCATTAAGTACCGATCCACAAATTTGGCAAGAGGAACGTCACGGCTGGAATGGTATTCTCTATTCCGAGGCAGGAAGCAAAAGCGCGTGGTTAGATGCGTTAATCCGTCCAGAATTTGATGCGTTTGCAAATAAAGTGGGTTACTCAATGATTGCCGAAAACGTGACGCGTCAGCAATCGTTAGAGAATCAAGCCAGTCACGATCAATTGACTGGGGCTTTGAATCGCCGCGTATTTGATGAGTTTATTTATCAGTCTATTGAAGCCTTTAACCGCCATCAGTCGCCAGTTTGTTTGGTTTTGTGCGATTTAGATCACTTTAAACAAGTGAATGATACCTATGGACATTTGACGGGTGATAATGTTTTAAAGGCTTTTTATACGTTATTACATAATAGTTTGCGGCAGACGGACAGTTTGGCTCGTTGGGGTGGGGAGGAGTTTGCGATTTTATTGCCTATGACCGAGCAAGAGACGGCTTATAAAGTGGTCGAAAAGATTCGCGAGAAAGTCCAACAGCATCTTTGGCCCAAGGGCATTCAGCTTACGGCGAGCTTTGGGCTTTGTCAGCTGCACGCAGGCTGTGATGCAAAAAACTGGTTCGAGGCAGTGGATAAAGCGCTTTATCAAGCGAAGCAAACGGGAAGGAATCGGGTTTGTGTCTGTACAGAAGGCGATATTCAAGAGGCGCTGCAGGAAAGTGTCTGAGAGAGCGCTGTAATCAGTGTTTGAACAGTGTTTGTAGAAGCTGCAGTGAAATACCGTAAAATTGCCAATCTATTTGCCGAATGTATGCACAGCGTAAGCATTTAACTTTCGGTCTGCCGAGTATGGCTTTGGCAATCCATGGTCAAATCGGCACGGCCAAGCCAAAGCAATCATATTGAAGTGTTGACAACCCAGCTGCCGTTTTGCGGTTGTTTAGCGTGTTAGCTTCATAATGCGTTGCTTATCTCGATTCCATTCGCGTTCTTTTTCCGTGGCGCGTTTGTCATGCAATTTCTTTCCTTTGGCCAATCCCATACTGAGTTTGATTTTTCCTTTGGACCAGTGCAAATTCAGAGGGACTAAGGTATAGCCTTTTTGCTCAACTTGACCAATCAAACGGTCAATTTCTCGACGGTGCATCAAGAGTTTACGCAGGCGTAATGGATCGTGGACGCTATGGGTTGAAGCGGTAATTAAGGGAGTAATTAAGCCGCCAAATAGCCAAGCCTCATTATTTTTCAATAAAATATAGCTTTCGCTGATTTGTGCTTTGCCTTGACGCAGACTTTTTACTTCCCATCCTTCCAACGCCAAACCAGCTTCGAATTCTTGTTCAATAAAATAGTCAAAACGCGCTTTTTTATTTTGCGCGATCACCTTTGATGGGGTGTTATGGGAGTTGTTCTTGGCCATAGCTAACCTGTGATTCTTATAAAGGGTTTTGGCTTTTAAGCGCCAATCGTTGGGGCCCTAAAAATCAGCTGATTATACACGCTGAATGGCCAAAGTGCCGTTTTGTTGATTGGCCTTTTTTTAAGGGTCTTCCCGCAACTGGCGCTTTTGCAAGCAAAAATCAAGTACCGCTTTGGGGGCGAAGGCCGCCAATCGAGCGGCATCTAATTCAAAATGATGCGTCTGATTATTCGGCATGTTTAGAGTAAATTCTAAGGGCTGCTTGGATACTAGAGCTTGATTAAATCGCTGAAACAGTTCTTTGCTTAAGGCGTTGTTGTAAGAGCTGGTGAAATGCGGAATCTCGGTAAAAATCATTGAACTGTGCCAGCTTAAGTTCACTTGGTCTTTATGCATTTTTTGAAAGTCAGCTGGAAGGGGGAGCCAATTGGGCGGCTGCTTAATTTGACCACCGACAGAAACTGAGTAGCTTGTTTGCGTTTGTCCTAGCTTTAGGTTGAGACGGCGTTTTTGATCATAAATATAACCATGCTGCGCGAATTTTTTTGAATCATTATGCAGCTTTCCAGATTCCATCAAATCGCTCTGAGGCGCGATAAAAGCCACGTTGAAATTGGTGTAATAAGGGTCGCAACGCAGCATAAAAGCTTTTTGCGTGCGGTAATTTTTTGGTGCATAAACCAGTTGAGCACTCAAGATTTGGTCGCTGAAATCATCTGCTTCGTAATTTAAATGCCATGCGTCTTGCGGCCCATCACGGTGTTCGATCAGCTGATTTTTACTGGCTTGAACGGGAGTGCTCAGTAGCATGACACCGAACAGGCTAAGCATCGACCATTGATGAGTGGCTTGGAAAGAGGGTTTTGAGTCAGACATTCTGGTCTCCCTAAGCATGTGAACAAAAAGTGGAGCGGAGCGCTCAGAAAAGAGTTTGTTATAATAACGCCCGTTTCCTAGGGGCGATCGGTTTCATGATCGACGTTCTAGCGATGATTATGGTGCAAAATTCGAGAAAATGCTTCGATTATGAAAAAAATTAGCCGTAGCGCTTTGCTGCCTTATTCGGCTCAGCAAATGTATGATTTGGTCAATGATGTGGCTTCTTATCCTCAGTTTTTGCCATGGTGTGGTGATGCAAAGGTCTTAGCAGCGAGTGAGTCTTCAATGCGAGCTTCGATTCTGATTGCGAAAGCGGGGATTAAGCAACACTTTACGACGCAGAATCACTTGGTGGCAGGGCGACGCATCGAAATGCAACTGGTGGAAGGCCCTTTTGCGCAGTTAAAAGGCGAGTGGTCATTTAAGGTTTTGGATGAAAGCGCCTGTAAGGTTCAGTTTGAAGTTGAGTTTGAGATGCGCAGTGGTTTGTTGAATTTGGCTTTGGGTCCGATTTTTGAACAGATCGCCAGCACGCTCGTGGATTCTTTTTGTGAGCGTGCCAAACAGGTGTATCCATCGCCATTTTCTTCTCAATAATGAAAATTGCGTGAGGTTGTTTATGCGGATTGAAGTCGCTTATGCACTTGAGAAAGAACAGTTTTTGTTTTCTCAGGAGGTGGCTGAGGGGTGTCGTGTTGATCAAGCGCTTGCAGACTCGGCGCTGCTGAAGCGCTTCCCCAATTTAGATTGTTCCTATCTGGGGATTTTTGGCAAAAGGGTTGAGCCCGATCAGATTCTACAAGAAGGGGATCGGATTGAGGTTTATCGACCCTTAAAAGCCGATCCAAGAGAACGTCGGCGCGAGAAGGTGTCGCAGGAGCGAGAAGCGGAACAATAGGGTTAAATGCGGTTAAAAAAGACCGAAAAACCCACCTTTGCTTTTCAATTCAACTTGGCGTTGCTTGATTTCAAATTGCGTTAAGAAGCCTTGTTCATCAAAGTTCATGACCAGATGTTTTGGGCTATCGACATTGGCGTTAGGATCGCTAGTAAAGAACAAATATTCCCAGTGATTTGGATTAAAGGCGTTGGCACCCATCGGAGGGCCAAACAGCTTACGAATTTGCGTTTGATGCAGCCCTTCTTGAATCAGTTGCAGCGATTCGTCGGTAATGACATTGCCTTGGGTCAGTGGAGCTTGGTAGGGCTTAAAGACTGAGCAACCAGAAAGCGGGGCCAACCAAAGCCATGCCATGCCAACAAGCAGTACCGTTTTGAGTGGGGCGACAAAATGACGTGGTCGTTGTTCTTTGCAGTACATAGGTAATTCTCAAGATTACTTAAGTAGGGCGCAAACCGCTTTAAAAGCGGCAGATGCGGTGCTTACTTAGGGGTGAGGGTTTTTTCGTCCTAAAGACTTCACAGTTCGGGTATTATACATAGATTATTGAGTTTTCAATCTTGCAAAGCGGATTTAATCCTATTGAATTCGCTTTAAAATTGAGGTTAATTTCCCGCTCACCGCGGGAACTATTCGCAAAAACAGAAGAGGTTTCGATGAGCGGAGCGGAATTAAAAAAAGTGGGCTTAAAAGTCACTTTGCCTAGACTGAAGATTTTGGAAATCTTGGAGAGCGCAGGGGAAGATCACCATCTTTCCGCTGAAGACGTTTTTAAAATTCTCTTAGAGCAAGGGGAAGAGGTTGGACTGGCCACGGTTTATCGTGTGTTGACTCAGTTTGAACAGGCTGGAATTGTTCGTCGCTTGAACTTTGAAAATAACGTCTCGATTTTTGAATTAGATACCGGTGATAATCATGATCACATTGTCTGTTTAAAGACAGGGCGGGTTCGTGAGTTTGTTGATCCATTGATTGACCAACGCATCAAGGAAATTTCAAAAGAGTTGGGCTATGAGTTGTCTGCACACAACCTAGTCATTTATGGTGCTTACAAAGAAGAGCTCGATCATAAGGTTAAAACCGAACTCTAAACCGAAGCGTTGGCAATGGTTGGTGATGCGGTAAGCTGCTCCCTTTGAGATTTAAGACAAGGCAAATACCGTTTGGTGTTTGCCTTTTTTGTATCAGGTCGAGGAGGGGTTACGCAATCGACCCAAAAGCGTTTGTTACCGAGATAATTGCTGCTTTTGTTGTGCTTGTTGTAACAATTCGGCAGCCATTTTTTCGGTTTGTTCGGTGATTGTAACGCCGCCAAGCATTCGTGCCAGCTCTTGAATTCTTTGGTGAGTGTCCAGGCAAGAAACTTCAGTTCGGGTTTGTTCATCCACGACACGTTTGGCAATTTTAAAATGATGATCACCATGTGCGGCAACTTGAGCCAAGTGAGTGATTGAAAGCAATTGTTTGCTGCGACCCAGTTGTTGCATTTTTTCGCCAACTACTTCGGCCACGCCACCGCCAATCCCGACATCAACCTCATCAAATATCAGAGTAGGTAGCTCGGTCACTTCCGCAGTAGCAACCTGAATGGCCAAGCTAATGCGTGAAAGCTCGCCACCCGAAGCCACCTTAGCTAAGGCTTGTAAGGGCTGACCTTTGTTGGCGGAGACATGAAATTCGATTGAATCCAGCCCCTGAGCACTTGGCGTTTTGGCGGGATGAATGATCACTTCAAATTGCCCGTGCGCCATGCCAAGTTCGCGCATGCCCAGACTGATGCGTTGACTGAGTTCTTTGGCAGCCTGTTTGCGTTGTTGATGCAGTTGCTGTGCATACTGATAAAAGGTCGCTTCTTGTTGCTCAATGGCTTGTTGTAGATGGTCAATTGAGTGAGCCTTGTCTTGTAATCGACTGAGCTCTTGTTCAATTTGCTGTTGTTTTTGACATAAGGTTTCCGGTTGCAACTGGTATTTTTTGGCTACGGCAAACAGCTGATTTAGTCGTTCTTCAACGCTTTGTAATTGAAGCGGGTCAATTTCGACACGATCTGCTAGGGATTGGATGTCAGAAGCCGCTTCTTGAATTTCTATCAAGGCGCTTTGCAATTGCGCCAGGGGCCCAGCAAATAGCGGACTAAAATCGACAATGCTTTCGAGTTGCATCAAGGCTCGATTGAGTTGATCGGTTACGCCATGTTCTTCTTCTAAAAATTGATAGGCTGACACGCCACTCTGTTTGATTTCACTGGCATGTGACAGTTGGCTCTGTTGCTGCTCTAAATCGGCAAATTCACCAACTTTGGGCTGGAGTTCGGCAAACTCTTGTTGCTGGAAACGCAAGAGCTCTAGGCGGCTTTGCCGATCTTGCTGCTGCTTTTCCTGTTCGTGCAGTTGCTTTTGCAAAGCGCGCCATTGTTGGTAGTGATGATAAGTGCGTTGGCGCAATTCGGCGTGACTGGCAAACGCATCCAGGAGTTCGAGTTGTTGCAGCGGGTTGAGCAGAGATTGGTGTTCATGTTGGCCGTGAATATCAATCAGGCGGCTGCTCAAGGCTTTGAGTTGACCGACCGCAACCGGAATGCCATTGATATAGGCTTTAGAGCGGCCTTCAACCGAGAGAGTTCGTCGCAGTAAGCAATGGTTTTGATCATCCAATTCATTTTCCACTAACCACTGTTTCAGGCTGGGTCGTTTTTCGATATCAAAAGCGGCGGTAACATCTGCGCGTTCGGCACCGTGGCGTACGAGCGTGCTGTCAGCACGCTCGCCCAAAGCGAGTCCGAGGGCATCTAATAAAATGGACTTCCCTGCGCCAGTCTCGCCAGTAAGCGTACTAAAACCGTGGCGAAAGTTGAGGGTTAGTTGTTCAATTAAAGCGAGGTTCTGGATTGATAACTCATACAGCATCTGCGAATTCAACTTAAAAAGAGGGTTAAGGTTTTTGCCCAGTATCAAGGCGGGTTCTGTTTCGATTTTTGAGTCTTATAGCTTAGGAGAATGCGAGTTTTGTCGTGCGCTATTTAGACGCATTCTACCTTCCTTAGCTTACTTGAATTCGGTTACTGCTTCCAAATGAAATTTTAGATCGACTACAACTTATCGCCCCAGCGCAACTTGGCGCGTAGCAATTTAAAGTGATCATGCTCGTTGGGATGAATCATCTTAATCAAATTTTTATGTCGGGTGATGGTGGTGACATGCCCTAAGCGAATGTGGTGGGTGAGTTGGCCATCACAAATAATATGCGCCATACCATTGCAGTTTTTGTGAGGGTAAATGCGCACCACACTGGTTCCGGGAATGACATAAGGTCGGGTACTCATCGTGTGTGGGTTAATTGAGACCAAGCTTAAAACATCTAGCCGTGGATCGAGTATCGGGCCTCCGGCCGAGAGTGCATAGGCTGTGGAGCCGGTTGGCGTGGAAATAATCATTCCATCCGAGCGTTGGGTGTTTAAAAATCGCCCGTCAACTTCGGTTTCAAACTCAATCATTCTTGGCGAATCGGTTTTGTGTATCACGACGTCATTTAAAGCCAATTGGTCGAACTCCAGCTGCTCGTCTTTGCTGATTTTCACGCGAATCAGGTTGCGTTCTTCAAATTTGCAGTGGCCCAGCATAACTTCATCCAAGATATCGGTCATATTGCGCGGCGAAATATCGGTTAAAAAACCAAGTCGTCCCAAATTAATCCCGAGAATGGGCACGCCGTAATCCACGACCGATCGAGCGACATCCAGAAAAGTCCCATCTCCGCCAACCACAATGGCAATTTCAATTTGTGTGACCAGTTCTTGGCGCTCAACAATGGCGACGCCATAGCGTTGATGAGGGAAGTCGGCGCAGGACGCGGCATCCAATAGCACCGTTTTTTGCTGATTAAGCAGATGTTGCAACAGTCGATCAATCGTATCCCAGCAGGCGATACCATTGTATTTGCCAAATATGCCGATGCGCTCAAACATGATTTTTTTCCTAAACGTCCTAAAGGCTTGAATAAGAGGGCGATAAAACTATAATTTAGCACTCGAGGACAGTGACTGCTATTTCGGGCTTTTCAACTTGAATCGCGCTAATGACAGGGTGTCCGCGGAAGTGTGCTTCCTGACGCCGGTTTTAAAGGCCTTTAAAAGACAAAACAGCGGGTAAATTATGTTAAGTGACCGTTACCAGATGTTGTTTAAAAACCTGATGGGATTATACCTGAGCGACGGCAAACCGGTAGGGTCGAGCACACTCAGTAAATTACCTGAAGTGTCATTGAGTTCGGCCACAGTCCGTAATGTATTAGCCGATTTAGAACAAATGGGGCTGCTGCACTCTCCACATACGTCGGCAGGACGCGTGCCGACTGATTTGGGCTATCGTTTTTTTGTGGACAGTCTTTTGACTTTTCAGCTGCCGACACTTGGACATGAGCACGCGATTCGCCAGCAGCTCTCCACCGATTTAAATCAAGACCGTCTCTTACAAGAGACCGCGAAGCTGCTGTCTGGGATGACAGGAATGGCCAGTGTGGTGATGTTGCCATCCAAAGCTCAAGAGACCTTGCAGCAAGTCGATTTTCTTATGCTTTCACCTAAGCGGGTTTTGATGGTTTTGGTTTTTAGCGATCAGGATGTTCAGAACCGAGTCGTGGAGCTGGAACAATCGATTTCGGCCGATCAGTTACATGCCTTAGCCAATTTTTTGAATGCCGAGTGCTTGGGGTTAAGTTTACGTCATGCCCGGGCTAAATTGATGGCGACCTTAGCGCGCGTAGAGCAGGAGCATCAAACGGCCGAATTGGCGTTGCTGCAATCGGCGGATGCCTTACTGAGCCAACAAGCCAGTGAGCGGCGGCCGTTAATGGTGGCGGGAAAAACGAAGTTAATTGATTATGAAGAGTTTGCGGATTCGCAAAAGCTGCGTCAACTCTACCATGCTTTGCAGGACGAACAGGCGCTCCTCGAGCTTTTTGATAAGACCCTTCAAGCGCCGGGTTTAAAAGTGTTTATTGGCAGTGAATTTGGTGATGATGTTTACCAGAGTTGCAGTTTGGTGGCTCGGCCTTACACCATGGAAGGGGAAGTGCTCGGTGTCTTGGGGGTGATCGGTCCCAGTCGAATGAATTATCAAAAAGTGGTCCCGCAGGTCGATTTGACAGGGAAAATTTTGAGCTCACTCTTGAAAAAATAGTTTACGCCCTTATCACAAACGCCAGTCGTGCCAGAAGGGCAGCGCCAATCGCTTCGCGGATGCGCGCCAATAAATTCAAATTTTATGACTGAAAAAAGGAATCTACAGTGACGCAATCGAACTCGAACCAGACAGAACACCCTAAACACCAAGCTGATGCGGGAGTGGAAACAGCTCAAGATGCTATGCAACAAAGTGAGGCCGAGCTTGAGCAAGCTCAGCAAACCATCGAACAAGATATTCAATCCTTGTTAATTGAGGCACAAAACGAAGCGGCCAAGCACCGTGACATGGCGCTACGTTTACAGGCGGATATGGAAAACCTGCGCCGTCGTACGCGGTTAGATGTCGAGAACGCCCACAAGTATGCGTTGGAAAAGTTCGTTGCAGCGCTATTGCCGGCAATGGATTCGATGGAGATGGGCATTGTGGCTTCTGCTAAAGAAGAAGCGACCAAAGAAAGTATTCGCGAGGGTGTGGAGATGACCTTCAAGCAATTATTGGATGTTTTGGCCGATTTTCAGGTAGAGCGTATTGATCCCCTTGGTGAAAAATTTAACCCGCAAGAGCAAGAGGCTTTAACTATGGTGCCTTCACCGGCACATGAGTCGCAAACCGTAATGGATGTGATTCAGAAAGGGTACAAGTTGAATGAGCGCTTGGTGCGACCAGCGCGTGTGGTTGTTGCGCAATAGGCGCAATAAAAAGAAAAAAAGCGTGTTGGATGGCTTGAAAGCAAAAAAACCAGCCCTATAAACACTTCAAATTGAAACCGTAAGCTTTAAAAGTCGGTTTTTGGATTTAACCTTAACGGATCAGACTCTGGAAAGCGCACGGCACTTTCCCTTAAAAGAATTGGAGAAATGACAAAATGGCAAAAATTATTGGTATTGACCTAGGTACAACAAACTCTTGTGTTTCAGTCATGGAAGGCAAAGAGGTCAAAGTAATTCCAAACGCAGAAGGCGCTCGCACCACGCCTTCGATTGTGGCTTATACACAAGATGGTGAAATTTTGGTGGGGGATCCTGCAAAGCGTCAAGCGGTTACCAATCCTGAAAACACCTTGTTTGCGATCAAGCGTCTGATTGGTCGTCGTGCCGATGATAAGGTGGTTGCCAAAGACAAAGACATGGTTTCTTACAACATTGTCGCTGCTGACAATGGCGATGCGTGGGTTGAGGTAAATGGCAAAAAGCTATCACCGCAAGAAGTTTCCGCACGCACTCTGATGAAAATGAAGAAAACCGCCGAAGATTATCTTGGCCATGAAGTGACCGAGGCGGTGATTACTGTTCCGGCTTATTTTAATGATGCGCAGCGTCAAGCAACCAAAGATGCCGGTAAGATTGCCGGGTTGGAAGTTAAGCGTATTATCAACGAGCCTACCGCGGCTGCCCTGGCTTATGGGATGGATAAGGTAAAAAAAGACAGCAAAATTGCGGTCTATGACTTAGGTGGCGGAACCTTCGATATCTCGATTATTGAAGTGGCGGATTTGGATGGTGAAAAGCAAATTGAGGTGCTTTCAACCAATGGTGATACCTTCCTTGGTGGGGAAGACTTTGATAATACGATTGTTGAGTACATTACCTCTGAGTTTAAAAAAGAACAGGGCGTTGATCTGAAAAAAGACAAGCTGGCACTTCAGCGTGTGCGCGAAGCAGCTGAAAAAGCCAAAATTGAATTGTCCTCACGTGAACAGACCGACATCAATTTGCCTTACATTACCGCCGATGCAACTGGGCCTAAGCACTTGAATATGAAAATTACGCGTGCCAAATTTGAAGCCCTTATTGAAGATTTGGTGCAGCGCTCGATTGAACCTTGCCGTATTGCGTTGAAAGACGCCGGCCTTAATGCTTCTGAAATTGATGATGTGATTTTGGTTGGGGGTTCTACTCGCGTTCCAATGGTTCAAGCTAAGGTGAAGGCCTTCTTCGGTAAAGAGCCACGTCGTGATGTGAATCCAGATGAAGCGGTGGCGATGGGTGCGGCGATTCAAGGTGGGGTGCTTTCTGGTGAGGTAAATGACGTTCTGTTATTGGATGTCACGCCGCTCTCCTTGGGCATTGAAACCATGGGTGGTGTTATGACCAAGTTAATTGAGAAAAACACCACCATCCCAACCCGCAAGTCACAAGTGTTTTCTACGGCGGAAGATAATCAATCGGCTGTGACGATTCATGTGTTGCAAGGTGAACGTGAAATGGCCTCCGGCAATAAATCGTTGGGTCAATTTAATTTGGATGAAATTCCTTCAGCCCCACGTGGAACGCCCCAAATTGAGGTGACTTTCGATATTGATGCCAATGGTATCTTGAATGTTTCGGCAAAAGACAAAAACACCGGTAAAGAGCAGCACATCACGATTCAAGCCTCTTCTGGTTTGTCTGAAGCTGAAATTGAAAAGATGATTAAAGATGCCGAAGCGCACGCTGCAGAAGACCACAAAATGAAAGAGTTGGTTGAGACGCGTAACCAAGCGGACGCCGTGGTGCATAGCACGCGTAAAATGATGAAAGATGCCGAGGCGAATTTAACCGATGCTGAAAAAGAGCCGGTTGAGTCTGCCATTAAAGCGGTTGAAGAGTCCATTAAAGGCGATGACAAGGCAGCGATTGAAGCGGCCATGCAAAAGCTGATGGAAGCCAGTCAGGCGATTGCTCAAAAGGCGCAAGCTGGAGGGCAATCGGGTACCCAGGATGCGAAACAACAAGGTTCAAGCAAAGCCGATGATGATGACATCGTCGATGCCGAGTTTGAAGAGGTTAACGATAAGAAATAAGCACTAAGGTGTGAGCCTTTGCTAGCACGAAGCGAATCCTTTTCTTGACAAGAGTCGTATGTGGCTCTGAAGAGATTCCATCCGCTTCGTGCTTTTGTGTTTAAATATCGACCTTTTAATATCGACCTTTTCCGGTTAGGCGTTATCAGCCGGTTAAGGGTTAACCGTTAGCAATTTCGAGTTAATAATCCAAAAACGATTGCATCGCAAAAGGTTCAGTCGGTTTTTGATTCTTCACTGCAACAGAAAAGTACCCCGCATATGTCAAAAAGAGATTATTACGACGTTCTTGGTGTGTCCAAGAGTGCCTCCGAGGGCGAAATTAAAAAGGCCTACCGTAAAATGGCGATGAAATATCATCCAGATCGCAATCCGGATGATAAGGACGCAGAAAATAAATTTAAAGAAGCCTCTGAGGCTTACGAGATTTTGTCGGATGCGCAAAAACGTGCCACCTATGATCAGTTTGGTCACGCCGGTTTGGAAGGCCATGGTGGGGGGCGAGGTGGCGGTTTTGGTGGTTTCGGTGACATTTTCGAAGATCTGTTTGGTGGCGGGTTTGGTGGTCGTCGTGGGCCACGTCCAGGTGCAGATTTGCAATACGAGCTGGAAATTACCCTCGAACAGGCCGTGAATGGCAGCAAAATTGATATCAAAATTCCAACCAAAGAAATCTGCGACGCCTGTGACGGTACGGGAGCTCAATCGAGTGCCGATGTGACGACCTGTCCAACCTGTGGTGGTGCCGGACAAGTTCGCATGCAGCAAGGTTTTTTTGCGGTTAATACAACCTGTCCTAACTGTCATGGCAGCGGCAAAATCATCAAAAATCCCTGTAAAAAATGTCATGGTGAAGGTTATACGCATGGCCATAAAACCTTGTCGGTCTCGATTCCAGCCGGCGTCGATACTGGGGATCGTATCCGTTTACAAGGGGAGGGGGAAGCCGGTGAACTGGGTGCGCCCAAAGGCGATTTGTATGTGCGAATTCATGTGAAAAAGCACGCCGTCTTTCAGCGTGAAGGCAATAATCTCTATTGTCAGATTCCGCTTGGCTTTGCGATGGCCGCGCTGGGCGGCAGCCTAGATGTGCCGACTTTGGGTGGCAAAGCCAATTTGAAAATTCCAGCCGGTACTCAGTCTGGTCAGCGCTTTAAATTGAGTGGTAAAGGCGTGAAGTCTGTGCGCTCTTCCGTTATGGGGGATTTAGTGGTGCAGGTGCATATTGAAACGCCGGTCAAATTGACGGAGCGACAAAAGGCTCTGTTAGAAGAATTTGATGCCAGTTTGCGCGGTAAAGATTATCCGCAACATTCGCCTAAGGAACACGGATGGCTCGATTCCGTTAAAAAGTTTTTTACCGGTGAGGATTCCGCCAAGGATGATTCAAAAGACGGCCCTTGGAATTAAGGACACAAAAGATGAGAGTAGCGGTAATTGGCGCCTCGGGGCGTATGGGCAGACAGCTGATTGCGGCGGTTGTTGAGCAAAAAGGTTTGCAATTTACAGCGGCCATTGAGCGCCCAGAAAGTTCAATGATTGGGGTAGATGCGGGAGACTTAGCCGGCATAGGGCGTTTAGGCATCTCGGTAGTAGGATCCTTAGTTGAGGTGATCACTGAATTTGATGTCTTGATTGATTTTACAACCCCCACGACCACCGTTCAAAACTTAGCCTTTTGTGCGCAGCACGGTAAAAAAATGGTCATCGGGACCACCGGTTTCGATGCCGCTGGTTTGGCGGCGATTGAACAAGCGGCGCAAAAGACCGCGATTATTTTCGCGGCCAACTACAGTGTTGGCGTTAATCTCTGTTTAAAGTTGCTCAAACAGGCAGCAGAAGTACTTAACGATGGTTATGACATTGAAGTGATTGAAGGGCATCATCGACACAAGGTGGATGCTCCCTCCGGTACGGCGTTGCGTATGGGGCAGGTGGTTGCGGATGCTCTAGGGCGCGATTTACAAACCTGTGCCGTTTATGGACGTGAAGGGATTACTGGCGCGCGCGATCCCAATACCATCGGTTTTGCGACCGTACGTGCCGGCGATATTGTTGGCGATCATACGGTGCTTTTTGCCACAGAAGGTGAACGTGTCGAAATTACGCACAAGGCTTCAAGTAGAATGACCTTTGCCAAGGGCGCGGCTCGTGCCTGCGATTGGCTGGTCGATAAATCGACTGGTTTGTACGATATGCAAGATGTGTTAAATTTGCGCTAAGTCAATACGACAAAGTAGGGGGCGTTGTGAGGCAGTCCATTCAACCGAATTCCGCTTGGTTATTGCCTTTCCTTCCAACCGCTTTCTTGTTTCTAAGTTTTCAGTTGCTCTCGAGCTGTGCCTCGATTTCTGAGCAGCCAATCCCCGATACGTCAAAGCGTAGCGCGAGCGTTGAACGGATGACCTCTCCTGCAGCGGTCTCCACCCCAGCTGCTCGTCGCGAGCCTTTACGGCCGCAAAAATCCGATGATTTATCGCCTAAATTGGCTAAAGATGGGTCTCGTGCACAATTCAGTGAGCAGGCTCAGCGGCAATTAGATCAGCTGGTGTCTCACTATTCGACTACTCCTGCTGAGCAGCAAGCGCGCGCTTCACCCTTACAAGGTATTCAAACTTCTCGTCCAACCCGTTTAATGCAGCATTTTACTGAATGGGAACGCACCCCTTATCGCCTTGGTGGACGCAGTAAACGCGGTGTGGATTGTTCGGCCTTTGTTCAGATTGCATTTCATCAGACGTTTGAGTTTGATTTACCACGCACAACGGCAGAGCAGATGCGAGTCGGTAAAAAAGTCTCGCGCTCGCAGTTGCAAGTGGGGGATATGGTGTTTTTTAAAACCGGTAGTCGAACCTATCACAACGGCATTTACATTGGGAATTTGCAGTTTATGCACGCTTCGACCAGCAAAGGGGTGGTGATTTCCGAGTTAACCGAAACCTATTGGGATAAACGCTTTTACACGGCTCGACGCGTTTTAGATTGATTTTCTTTCGTTGGGCTTGGGTTTGGTCAATTTTTTTATTGAAACTGGATTTGCGAAATCGGTGTGTATGATGCGTAACATGTCGCTATAAGCACAGGACATTAGGGTGCTCGCCTTCTTAGAGCAGGTAAATTAGACATTTTCAGAATCGCTCTGCACGATTCCAAGCCCTGCATTGGTCGCTTTGGTAATTTAACACCTTGATTGAACGGGTTTTCTTATAGACAGCTTTGTGCAAATACAGTAAAATCCGCATAAATTTTAAATGACTAAAATTTGGCCTGCGGGCATTTGATGAGGGTGTTTAACGTAGATGGCATTTAGTCATAGCAGTATTTAGAAACGGAGTGAGTTCTCGAGGGAACTGGCTCCGTTTTTTTATATACAGGCTCAAGACTTTTTAATGCACTCGGGACACTCGGTTTTGGCCCACAGGTTTTAGTCGCACTGTAATTTCGGATGGACAGATTGATGAAACAGGCTTTGCTCGCGTTAGAAGACGGTACCCTTTTTTGGGGGCGTTCGTTAGGAGTGGACGGGGAAACGGTTGGCGAGGTCGTGTTTAACACTTCCCTGACCGGTTACCAAGAAATTTTGACCGACCCTTCTTATTACAAACAAATTGTGACGCTCACTTACCCTCATATCGGGAATGTTGGGGTAAATACCGAAGACGATGAGTCTGCGCGCATTATGGCTCAAGGCTTGATTGTGAAGGATTGCCCACCTTTAATGAGCAACTTTCGCGCACAGAAAACACTGCCGCAATATTTACAAGAGCAATCAGTCGTTGCCATTGCAGATATTGATACGCGGAAATTGACGCGATTATTGCGCAATAAAGGCGCACAGTCTGGCGTGATTGTGGCGGGTGATCAAATTGATGCAGACGCCGCCATTGAAAAAGCCAAGGCTTTTAGCGGTTTAAAAGGCTTGGATTTGGCTAAAGAAGTCACGACGGATCAGCCCTATGTTTGGACCGAAGGTACTTGGCAGTTGGGTCTAGGTCATCCCGATCGCAGTGCACAGCAACAGTATCATGTGGTGGCCTTTGATTATGGCATTAAGCGAAATATCATGCGAATGCTGGCGGAACGAGGCTGTAAATTGACGGTGGTGCCGGCACAAACTTCTGCTCAAGAGGTGTTGGCGATGAATCCGGATGGGGTTTTCCTTTCCAATGGTCCGGGCGACCCAGCGCCATGCGATTACGCCATTACCGCCATTCAACAAATTCTGGAAACAGACATTCCTGTTTTCGGTATCTGTTTAGGTCATCAGTTGTTGGCGCTGGCTTCCGGCGCACAAACAACCAAAATGAAATTTGGTCACCATGGCGGCAACCATCCTGTGCAAGATTTGCGTACCGGTAAAGTGATGATTACCGCTCAGAACCATGGTTTTGCGGTTGAAGAGAGTGGCTTGCCCGCCAACCTTGTTGCAACGCACAAATCCCTGTTTGATGGCACCTTGCAAGGCATTGCTCGTACCGATAAGCGCGCATTCAGTTTTCAGGGGCATCCCGAAGCCAGTCCCGGGCCACACGATGTGGCACCTTTGTTTGACCAATTTATTGCCGATATGCAAGCGACTAAAAACGCTTAACCCTGAAAAATAGGAACGTTTTCATGCCAAAAAGAAGTGATATTAAAAGCATTATGATCATTGGCGCTGGGCCTATTATTATCGGTCAAGCGTGCGAATTCGATTATTCAGGCGTGCAAGCCTGTAAAGCTTTAAAGGAAGAGGGTTACCGGGTGATTCTGGTCAACTCCAATCCAGCGACCATCATGACTGACCCAGAGTTAGCCGATGCGACCTACATTGAACCCATTGAATGGCGGACGGTGGAATCGATTATTGCCAAAGAGCGTCCAGATGCGATTTTGCCAACGATGGGCGGACAAACGGCGCTGAACTGTGCCTTGGATCTGCACGATAAAGGCATTCTTGCCAAATACAATGTTGAGCTTATTGGCGCTAATGCTGATGCAATTGATAAGGCCGAAAACCGTGATCGCTTCCGTCAGGCGATGATTAAAATTGGTTTGGATATGCCGGTGTCCGATGTGGCACACAATATGGAAGAAGCATGGGCGATTCAAGAGAAGGTTGGTTTCCCAACCATTATTCGCCCGTCCTTCACGCTTGGTGGTTCTGGCGGCGGTATTGCGTACAACAAAACTGAATTTGAGCAGATTTGTAAGTTTGGCTTGGATTTGTCGCCAACGAAAGAATTACTGATTGAAGAGTCGATTATTGGCTGGAAAGAGTATGAGATGGAAGTCGTGCGAGATCGTAAAGACAATGCGATTATCATCTGCTCGATCGAAAACTTCGATCCAATGGGCGTGCATACTGGTGATTCGATAACCGTTGCTCCAGCACAAACATTAACCGATAAAGAATACCAAATCATGCGTAATGCCTCCTTAGCGGTGCTGCGTGAAATTGGAGTTGAAACCGGCGGTTCTAACGTTCAGTTTGCGATTAATCCAGAAAACGGACGCATGATCATTATCGAAATGAATCCGCGTGTTTCGCGCTCTTCAGCCTTGGCGTCCAAAGCGACCGGTTTTCCGATTGCCAAGGTTGCGACCAAGCTGGCCGTGGGATATACCCTAGATGAGTTGCAAAACGACATTACGAATGGTGCGACCCCCGCTTCTTTTGAGCCGACCATCGACTATGTGGTTACTAAGATTCCGCGCTTTACGTTTGAAAAGTTTCCGCAAGCGGAAAAACGTCTGTCAACGCAAATGAAATCGGTCGGAGAAGTGATGGCCTTAGGGCGTAACTTTCAAGAATCGTTGCATAAAGCGATGCGTGGATTGGAAACCGATAAAAACGGATTTGATGAAATTCTGGATTTGGCCACGCTGGATGCGCGCGAAGTGAAAGACATTTTGCGTCAGGAACTGCGTAATCCAGGGCCGGAACGTCTCTGGTATTTGGCGGATGCGTTTCGAGCAGGGTGGAGCTTACAAGAAGTTTTTGAAACCTGTCAGATTGACCCTTGGTTCCTTGCGCAAATTGAAGAGTTGATTAGTATGGAAGATCAACTCAAGCAGCGCGGTTTGGATGCCTTGAATGAAGCGACCTTACGTCAGTTTAAACGCAAAGGGTTTTCGGATAATCGTTTGGCAACCTTGTTGAAAACCGATGCTGCCTTTATTCGTAAGTTCCGTCACACCTTAAATGTCCGTCCGGTCTTTAAGCGTGTGGATACCTGTGCGGCTGAATTTGAAACTTCTACGGCTTATATGTACTCAACCTACGATGATGAGTGTGAAGCTCAACCTTCAAACCGTGAAAAAATCATGGTACTGGGCGGTGGGCCAAACCGGATCGGACAGGGAATTGAGTTTGATTACTGCTGTGTACACGCGGTCATGGCCATGCGTGAAGATGGTTACGAGACCATTATGGTGAACTGTAACCCAGAAACAGTTTCCACCGATTACGACACCTCAGATCGTCTGTATTTTGAGCCGCTTACCCTGGAAGATGTGTTGGAGATCGTTGAGGTTGAAAAACCTAAAGGGGTGATTGTTCAATACGGTGGGCAAACGCCTTTGAAATTGGCCGAAGATTTAGAAGAAGCCGGCGTGCCGATTATCGGGACCTCACCGGAATCTATTGATCTTGCCGAAGACCGTGAACGCTTCCAAAAAATTCTTAAAGAACTGGATCTGTTGCAGCCGCCAAACCGTACCGCTTTGTCAGTAGAACAAGCGGTGGTCTTGGCCAATGAGATTGGTTATCCCTTAGTGGTTCGTCCTTCTTATGTATTGGGTGGACGCGGTATGGAGATTGTCTATACCGAAAACGATTTACGTCGTTACATGACCGAAGCAGTCAAGGTCTCCAATGCGTCGCCTGTCCTTTTAGATCGGTTCTTGGATGATGCGGTTGAGTTGGATGTGGATGCGGTTTGCGATGGTGAGCGCGTGGTGATTGGCGGGATTATGGAACACATTGAGCAAGCGGGGATTCACTCTGGTGACTCAGCGTGTTCAATTCCACCCTATAGCATTTCAAAAGACATTCAGGATCGAATCCGCCAACAGGTTGAAAAAATGGCCTTGGCATTAGGCGTAGTGGGGTTGATGAACACCCAGTTCGCGGTCAAAGGCGATGATATTTACGTCTTAGAAGTGAATCCTCGTGCATCACGGACGGTGCCATTTGTTTCCAAAGCGATTGGCAAGCCTTTGGCGAAAATTGCTGCGCGCTGTATGGTTGGTCAAAAGTTAGCTGCGCAAGGCTTTACCCAAGAAATTACACCGGTGCACTATTCTGTCAAAGAAGCGGTTTTCCCATTTATTAAGTTTCTTGGGGTGGATCCGATTCTGGGGCCTGAAATGAAATCGACTGGGGAAGTCATGGGAATTGGCAGCAGCTTTGCCGAGGCCTATGCAAAAGCACAGCTTGCGGCAGGCACTGAATTGCCCTTGACTGGCACGGCTTTCTTAAGTGTGCGTAAAGCCGACCGTGCGCGTGCAGTGGATTTGGCCAAGCAGCTGATTGCTCGTGGTTTCAAAATCATTGCCACTCGGGGTACGGCGGCGTCCTTACTTGAAGCAGGGATTGAGTGTCAAATTGTTAACAAGGTCACGGAAGGTCGGCCAAATGTGGTTGATTCGATCGTCAATGAAGAGGTAGATTTAATTGTGAATACCTCGGATGGCTCCGTAAGCATTCAAGACTCCTCAAGCATTCGCCGCGAAGCTTTGATGCATAAAACGTGCTATACCACCACCATCGCGGGTGCTTTTGCGACGGTGGCGGCGATGAGTTATGTGGACCGCCAGTCGGTTACTCCGTTACAGGCCATTCATCCGGGCTAATTTCAGTCCCGTTTTTGAGAGGATTTTGCACGCTGTGTGAGGTTCCTCTCGTGCGCCAAAGCAGTTTTGCTTTGGCGTTTGTGTTTAGGGCCAAGCTAAAAACCCAAATCGCCGGAATAAGGAGAGAAGATGAATAAGCATCCGATGACGAAAGAGGGCGCAGATGCGCTGCAAGAAGAGTTAAATCGCTTAAAGAAAATTGAACGCCCGAGGATTACCGAAGCCATTGCCGAAGCTCGCGAACACGGAGATTTAAAAGAGAATGCCGAATACCATGCGGCACGTGAGCAGCAAGGTTTGGTCGAGGCGCGAATTAAGCAAATTGAAAGCATCCTATCGCATGTACAAATTATTGATGTGACCAAACTGGCTGCCAATGGCAAAGTGGTGTTTGGTGCCACCGTCACGCTGGTCAATTTAGACACGGAAGAAGAAGTCACTTATCGTATTGTCGGTAATGAAGAGGCGGATTTGAAACACAATAAAGTTTCGGTGGGCTCCCCGATTGCCCGAGCGCTGATTGGCAAGGAAGAAGGGGATGAGATTCGAGTCCAAGCGCCCAGTGGGGCGATTGAGTATGAAATTGTTCAGGTGCAGTATCTCTAATCAGGGCTTTTTGTTAATGAATAAGTATCAAAATATACGTTAATCGACGTATTTTGTCTTTATAAATAAAGTTTATAAGCATTTCATTATTTTCTAACATCATGCGGGTTGCAATTTTGTCTTAAAACCGTCAAAATTGGGACGTTTACGCGAAGAACAATTAACACCTCGGAGTTTACTTTAAGATGAAAAATATGACTTTAAAAGCATTATTCATCTCTGCAGCCTTGGCGGTTTCTGCCAATGCGCAAGCAGAAGATGTCTATGCACAATGTCTTGCTGACGCGGAAATGTTGATTGCCGCTGCGAAAAAAGAAGGTAGTACTGTGGCCAAAGGCCTTGAGCAGAAAACCACCGTTGAGCAATGTTACGCAGAAGTTGACAAAATTGAAGCCAAATATGGCGACAAAACTCGCGCATTGAATCCTTACTCTGTGATGACTTCAGATGATCGTCTGAAGTGGGCGAAAATCATGGATGCGATTGATGCGAAGAAATTTTCTGGTACACGCTTCCTAATGGCCGCTTACTACCGTTAAGTTTTAAGTCCGTTCTTACGGAAAAATACAGTTATTGCGCTAAAAGCCGGTCTTCGAACCGGCTTTTTGTTTTAGGCTATGCCGTCTCTTTTTGGGCGGGATCCATTTTTATTTGGTGAGCCTCGCCGACAAGGACGACACCTTAAACTTCATGGAACTTATGCGGAGGCTCAAGGAAAATACAATGGCAGACTCTCTTTTTACTCGGGTTTTGGCTTGCTTACAACAAACCGACCTGGATCGAAAATTACGCCAATTTGATCAACTGTTGGTGGAGTGGAGTGAGGGCCGGCTGAGTTTGACGCCTTCATCAGAAATAGTGCGCATTCCTGAGCCAGGACGCCCGCCAAAGCCAGAGTTGGTTGCACCCAAGCATCTTCCTCGACGCGGTTTAGGGTCACCCGAAGGGCATGCGGCCTTGATGCATTCCATTGCTCATATTGAGTTCAATGCGGTGAATTTGGCTTTAGATGCAATCTATCGTTTTCAGCAGATGCCGCACCGCTACTATCACGATTGGTTAGGCGTTGCGGCTGAGGAGTCCTATCATTTCCAAATGGTGCGCGAGCATCTTGCTCATTTGGGTTATGAATATGGCGATTTTCCGGCGCATGACGGTTTATGGATGACAACCTTTGAAACCGATCATGATCCCTTGATTAGGATGGCCTTGGTACCCAGAACCCTCGAAGCGCGGGGGCTGGATGTCACCCCGGCGATGATTCAAAAATTGCGTGCTTTGGGCGACAAGCGAGGGGTGGAAATTTTAAAGGTTTTGTTGCGGGATGAAATTGGTCATGTTGAGGTCGGCAGCCGTTGGTTCCGTGCGCTTTGTGTTGAACGAGGACTGAATCCCTTTGAAACCTTCCAGAAGATTCTTGCGGATTATTTTCATGGTGATTTACGGGGTCCTTTTAATTATGAGGCTCGACGTCAAGCCGGCTTCTGTGAGCAGGAGATTGCATGGTTAGCTGAGCAGGATGGGGCGGTTCACGTATCTGTTGCCGACGATGGTGATAAAGGGAGCAAAAATGCGTCTCGGCATTGATCTAGGGGGGAGCAAAATTGAAATCATTGCGTTGGATGAACAAGGACAAGAACAGTTTCGTCAGAGAACCGCAACGCCTAAAGGCGACTATGCGGCAACGTTGGATGCGATCAGTGGCCTCGTTGATGACTGTGAGCAAGCGCTCGGGGTAAAGGGCAGTCTGGGAATCGGTATTCCCGGCGCACAGTCGATGCGCAGCGGCTTGATCAAAAACGCCAATTCAACTTGGCTGATTGGGCAAGACCTTCAAGGCGATTTGCAAAATCGTTTGGCGCGTTCTGTTCGTCTAGCCAATGATGCCAACTGTTTTGCATTGTCCGAAGCGATGGATGGCAGCGCGCAGGGCGCCAAGGTGGTGTTTGGGGTGATTATCGGTACTGGCTGCGGCGGTGGCTTGGTGGTAAATGGCCTAGTGGTTCAAGGGCGTAATGCCATTGCCGGTGAATGGGGGCATAATCCTTTGCCTTGGTACACCGATGAAGACAAGCGTTTATCCTGTTACTGTGGTCAGATTGGTTGTTTAGAAACGTTTGTCTCTGGCAGCGGTTTAGAGCGCCATTATCAACAGCGTCACGGCGAGAATTTAAGCGCGCAACAACTGGCAATATTGGCTGAGCAGGGAGAGCCCCGCGCCGAAAATTTGATGAATGACTATGTGGTTTGGCTGGCAAAGGGGTTAGCCTCGGTGATTAATTTGCTTGATCCTGAGGTGATTGTCTTAGGCGGCGGCTTATCTAATGTAGCGCATCTGTATCAAGCCGTACCGGCGATTTGGGATCAATGGATTTTCAGTAATGAGCCCACCCTAACCCGTTTAGTGCCCCCAATGCATGGCGATTCTAGCGGTGTACGCGGCGCGGCCTGGCTTAACGATTTAACTTAGAAGATGAGAAGAGGTATGTCATGAATGTGATTGAAACGGCAGATGCTTTAGCGCAAGCCAAGCAGCAACACGAGGCCTTATTGCTTCTGTTTGGTGGCAGTGAGTGTCATGTTTGCTCGGTGATTAAGCCGCAGCTGATTGAAAAAGTGGGTCTGCGCTACCCCAAAATGCAACTGGCTTATATTGATTGCCACCGTTGCACCGAAGTCTGTGCACAGCAGCAGATTTTTTCGTTACCGGTGGTGCAGGTTTATTTTACCGGCCAGAAATTTATTGAAGTAGGACGCAGTTTTAGTCTGCAGAAATTGCTTGACGATATGGATCGTCCCTATCAAATGTTATTTGAAACCGAAGGTGAGGATTAGTCTGTTTGTAAAATGCCTATCGTTTGCCATCCCCGCCGGCTTTGCGTAGCAAGCGATCGAGCCAACGGCTTGGTAGTAGCCGTTTGAGCAGGGCAAAGATTTTCGTTGGCACCGTGACACGGTAACGAATTCTCGCACGTTTGGCCTGAAGACCATGTAACAGTGCTTGATAAACCGCTTCTGGGCCAAGTGTGAAGGGCGCGCTGGGACCAACCGTTTCTAAACGATTGGTCATGGCTTGATACTGGGCTTTATGGGCACTGTGCATAGGATCAATCCAGTGTTGAAACTGAGCAAAAGCATTTTTGCGAAAATCCGAAAGAATCGGCCCTGGTTCAATCAGACTGATTTGAATTGCATCATCAGCTACTTCTAAACGGAGGGTATCGGCAAAGCCTTCCAGCGCATATTTACTGGCGTTGTAAGCCCCTCGGTAAGGCATGGCCGCAAATCCTAAAATCGAACTATTATAAAAAATACGTCCTCGGCCTTGTTGGCGCATGATGGGAATCACACAATTCGTGAGCTCTTGTGTGCCAAACACATTTGTTTCAAATTGATAACGCATGGCTTCGCGGCTTAAATCTTCCACTGCTCCCGGTAAACCAAATGCCCCATTGTTAAACAGGGCATCGAGTTTGCCACCACTGAGTTGCAACACCTGCTCTAAACCCGAACGAATCGAATCGGTAGAGGCCAAGTCGATTTGCACGGCCTGTAATCCCTCGGCTTGCAGGCGATGAACGTCGTCGAGATTGCGGGCTGAGGCGATTACCTGATAGCCTGCGCGCTGTAATTGATGGGCACAATAGTAGCCAATACCGCTGGAACAGCCCGTGATCAGAATGGAACTGGGTGGGAGAAGTCGAGAAGTCATAGTCGCTCAGAGTGGGTAAGGTTCAGGATAGGAAGTGCGTTCGAGGTAAAAAAGGGACGCGGTCAAGGCCAGAGAACAGCCTCTGCTTGGCCGCGCAGTCAGTTATTGCTGCTGTTGAGCGGCAGCCACATCCTTATGAACTTGGACCATGTCCAAAGCTCGAAGCTGCTTAATCCCTTCTTCAAGCGCATTGGCTGGAATGGCTCCCGGATTTGAAAAGACCACTACTTTTTCGCGCATAAACACCAAGGTAGGAATTGAGCGCACCTGAAACATCGCAGCCAATTGTTCTTCTTCTTCAACATTGACTTTGCAGAAGCGAATATCGGGATGTTGCGCAGCCACTTCAGAAAAAATAGGGGCAAATTGTTTGCACGGACCGCACCATTCTGCCCAGAAATCAAAAATAACAATGTCATTCTGGCTGATGGTGTCTTCAAATTGTGCAGCTTGTAAATCGATTACGGCCATAAGGGTCATCCTTTCTTGTCAAAAAAACAGCCCCATTGTAACAACATGAACAGGGCTGCGCGTGCTGAAATTGCAGGATTTTACTGGCGTCTAGCCCAGGCTTGGGTTGCCACCTTGTGTGAGAAGGGCGGGATTAAGATGGCGTTTTAAGGTCTCTCGATCTAAATCGGTCATCTCCAACGCTACTTCTAATACGGGACGGTTTGAGGCATAAGCTTCTTTTGCGATTGCGGCTCCTTTTTCGTAACCCACAACCGTATTTAAGGCCGTGACCAGAATGGGGTTGATCTCCAAAGCTTGAAGAATTGCTTGGTGATTCACGCGAAAGCCTTTGATTGCCAAATCCGCCAGCTGTGTGCTGGCACTGGCCGCAATCTGCAAACTTTGCAGTAGATTCAATGCAATCATCGGCAGCATCACATTCAATTGGAAATTTCCGGATTGCGCGCCAATGGTAATGGCAGTGTGATTGCCGATAATTTGAGCGGCAACCATGGTCACCGCTTCTGGAATAACGGGATTGACCTTACCGGGCATGATTGAACTACCAGGCTGCAAAGCAGGCAGTTGGATTTCGGCTAAGCCGGCCAGTGGACCAGAATTCATCCAGCGCAAATCATTGGCAATTTTCATTAAGCTGGCCGCCAAAACATTTAACTGGCCGCTTAGTTCTAAAGCGGTATCTTGTGAGCTCAGACCAATAAATAAATTCGGCATGGGTTCAAAATGCAGCGCGGTAATGGTGGCTAAATTGGCGCACACCAAGGGTCCAAATTGCGGATCGGCATTGACCCCTGTTCCCACCGCTGTCCCACCTTGAGGCAAGCGTTGAATGCGTTTTTGCGTCTCTTGAAGACGTTCAATATTATCTGCAATTTGCGCCCGCCAAGCGCCCAGTTCCTGACTAAGACGAATGGGCATCGCATCCATTAGATGGGTACGGCCAGTTTTGACTACATCGGTAAGCTCTTGCTCTCGCTCTTGCAGCGTGTCGCAAAGGTGACGCAAGGCGGGAAGCAAGGACTCTTCCAGTGCAATGGCGGCCGCGACGTGAATGGCGGTGGGAATCACATCGTTTGAACTCTGGCTCATGTTTAAATCATCGTTTGGATGAACGAGCGTTCCAGTGAGTTGGTGTGCGAGGGTTGCCAAGACTTCATTGGCATTCATATTGGTACTGGTACCGGAGCCTGTTTGAAACACGTCAATTGGAAACTGGTCATAGTGCGCTCCCTGAATAATCGTATTGGCAGCAGTTTGAATGGCTTCGGCTTTTGCATCGCTTAAAAGCCCCAACTCTTTATTGGCTTCGGCACAGGCAAATTTTACGTAGCAAAGCGCCTTAATGAAACTGTGTGGCATGGGAATGCCGCTGATGGGAAAGTTATGGATGGCTCTTTGGGTTTGTGCACCATATAAAGCGTTGTGCGGGACTTCTAAGGTCCCCATACTGTCTTGCACTTGGCGGGTTTTTGGATTGGTTGTGTTCATCTCTTCCATCTTTTTACGACTGGGGCCAGGGACAGTAACGAGGTATTGACCTGACAGGGTTAAAATAATCTGGATATTTTACGCACAACCTCAACAAAAGTTAAATTTAGGCGCACGGAAATGCTGTCAAGTGAAAACAGATGAAAAAGCCTTGAGGATTTGGTGAGTCTCAGGAATAATGCAAGCAAAATTTCTATTCGCTTTGTGTTTACCGTCGCGACAACGCTTTGTACAAAGCCTAACCTAATACCAAAGAGAAACTAAGATGTCCGAAAAAATTCGTATTCTCCTTGCCGAAGACCATTCATTGGTTCGTGCAGGTTTTAAATCGATTCTCGAATCCAATGAGGACTTTGCTGTAGTCGGTGAGGCGCAAGACGGCTTAGAGTGTTTGGAACTGGTTCGGACGCTACAACCGAAAGTGCTGCTATTGGACCTTTCGATGCCCAAACTCAGTGGCATGAATGTGATTGATCATTTAAAAAAACGCTATCCAGAGACCAAAATTCTGGTGCTTACGGCAGCGGAAAGCTTGAGCGTTTGGCGAGATGTGTTAGATTTAGGGGTCTCGGGCCTCGCAATGAAATCCATCTCGCCTAAAGAGTTGGCCACTGGGATTCGCACAGTCGTCAGCGGTAGCGCTTTTATTCACTCTGAAATTCAGCCAACCTTAGAAGCGGCAGAAGGGCTCAAGAACCGTCGTCTTTCGGTACGCGAAAAACAGGTTGTAAAACTGGTTGCCGAAGGCCATAAAACCAAGGACATTGCCGATATTTTAGAAATTTCTGACCGTACTGTTTCAAAACATCGCGAAAACTTAATGGCCAAGCTTGGCATGGAATCCACTGCTGAGTTGACGAAATACGCCAATGAATCCGGACTGACCCGCGTTGGTTTGAAAGAGATTGAATAGCGCAGATTCCCTTGCCAGTTTAAGTCAAACGCCCGCTTAAGGGCGTTTGTTGTTTTTGGCGTTGCCATTTGTCTGCCTACAGAGGCGTCTGGTTGTCGTTGACAAAAGCTGGTATTATTCCGCCAATTTTTTTGATATTTGACGTGGATGATGGCTGCGTCTGAATAGGAATCGAACATGGAACTAAACCCAATTTATAACCGCCTGCAAGATTACCAAGCCCGTACTTCGGTGCTTAGGGGGTATCTTTGACATAGACGCCAAGAGTGAGCGTCTGGAAGAAGTCAGTCGAGAGTTAGAAGACCCCTCGATTTGGAATAATCCAGAGAGCGCACAAAGCTTAGGCAAAGAGAAAGCTCAGCTTGACCATCTGGTCGGAACAATTCGCGAGTTGGAAGAAGGTTGCACCAACGCTTTAGAGCTCTTGGAGTTGGCCGAAATGGAAGTCGATCAAGAAATGGTTGATGAGGTGGTCAATGAATGCGATCGGCTTGGTCAACTGATTGATCAGCTTGAATTTCAGCGGATGTTCAGTGGTGAAATGGATGCGAATAACGCCTATCTTGAAATTCAGTCGGGTTCCGGTGGTACTGAGGCGCAGGATTGGGCGAACATTTTGCTGCGGATGTATTTGCGTTGGGCCGATAGCCATGGTTTTAAAGCCGAGATTGTGGAAATTACCGATGGGGATGTGGCAGGCATCAAAGGCGCCACCGTCCATGTTCAAGGCGATTATGCGTATGGCTGGCTGAGAACCGAAACCGGGGTGCATCGTCTGGTACGCAAATCGCCTTTTGACTCCTCCAATCGTCGTCACACTTCGTTTGCATCGGTCTTTATTTCGCCAGAAATTGACGACAGTTTTGAAATTGAAATCAATCCTGCTGATCTGCGTATTGATGTGTATCGCGCGTCTGGTGCAGGCGGGCAGCACGTAAACCGTACCGAATCGGCTGTACGAATTACGCATTTACCGACCAATACCGTTACCCAATGTCAGAATGGGCGTTCTCAGCATCAGAACAAGGCTGAAGCGATGAAACAGCTTCGAGCCAAACTTTATGAGCTGGAAATGCAGAGTCGGAATGCCGAAAAACAAGCGTTGGAAGATTCCAAATCGGACATTGGCTGGGGCAGCCAGATTCGCTCCTATGTCCTCGATTCGGGTCGAATTAAAGATTTACGGACTGGTGTTGAAACCGGAAACACCACTGCGGTATTGGATGGGGCCTTGGATCAATTTATTGAAGCGAGCCTGAAAGCCGGTATTTGAACAATCCAATGGCCGTGCCTGCTGGGTCTTTTTTCCTCGGTCTCTAGCGATTTCAAGGCAAAAGTCTTAGAATAATTAACCATTTTTTTCTTGTGCAGACGGCCATTTTAGGCGGTCTGCAACCATCTTAAGTTGAGTGAGTGAACCCATGTCTGAAAACCAAACCCCCGCGCCAGAAGGGCTGGATGAAAACAAAATTATTGCCGAAAGACGTGCCAAGTTAACGGCCTTGCGCGAAGCCGGCCATGTTTATCCAAACCATTTTCGCCGCGAACATGATGCCGCGGATTTGGCGGCTCGTTATGGTGAGATGGAAAAAGAAACACTCGCTGCCATGGAACCGGTAAAAGTAAAAGTGGCAGGACGCATGATGTTGCGTCGAATCATGGGCAAAGCCAGTTTTGCCACCCTGCAAGATCATTCTGGTCGTATTCAGGTTTATGTCACGCGCGATGATTTGCCGGAAGGTTTTTACAACGATCAATTCAAAAAATGGGATTTGGGTGACATTGTTGGCGCCGAAGGTACCTTATTTAAAACCAATACCGGTGAGCTTTCGGTGCATGTCACCCACCTTGAACTGATTACCAAATCCATTCGTCCGCTACCGGATAAGTTTCATGGTTTACAAGATCAGGAAGTCCGTTACCGTCAACGTTATATTGACTTGATTGTGAATCCGGAAAGTCGCGAAACCTTTATGCTACGCTCCAAAATTGTTCAGCACGTACGGAATTTCTTGCTCAGCAAGAATTTTATGGAAGTTGAAACCCCGATGATGCACGTGATTCCAGGCGGCGCTTCTGCAAAGCCATTTGCCACGCATCATAATGCACTGGATATGCCACTGTACCTGCGCATTGCCCCAGAGCTGTATCTAAAACGCTTGGTGGTTGGCGGCTTTGAGCGGGTGTTTGAAATCAACCGCTCCTTCCGTAACGAAGGTTTGTCAACACGTCACAACCCAGAATTTACCATGGTTGAATTCTATGCTGCCTATACCGACTATCATCAGTTGATGGATTACACCGAAGAGCTGCTGCGCGAATTGGCGTTAATGACGGTCGGTTCGACCACGGTTCCTTACCAAGGGCAAAGTTTTGATTTTGGTAAGCCTTTTGCGCGTCTGTCAATGAAAGATGCCATTCTTGAGTATAACCCCGGCATTCGTCGCGAACAGTTGGACGATTTTGAAGCCGCCAAAGCGTTGGCGCAATCTATGCACATCAAAGTTGCAGACGGCTGTGGTTTAGGAAAAATTATTACCGAAATCTTTGAAGAGACCGTTGAACATCGTTTGCTCGACCCAACTTTTATTATCGAATACCCCGCTGAAGTTTCGCCTTTGGCGCGTCGCAATGATCAAGACCCATTTATTACCGATCGCTTTGAGTTGTTTATTGGCGGTCGTGAACTGGCTAACGGATTTAATGAGCTTAACGACGCTGAAGATCAAGCGGAGCGTTTCAAAGCTCAGGTCGCGGCCAAGGATGCCGGTGATGATGAGGCCATGCATTACGATGATGACTACATTACTGCTTTAGAACATGGCATGCCACCAACGGCAGGAGAGGGGATTGGTATTGACCGCTTGGTAATGCTTTTCACGAACTCAGCCTCAATTCGCGATGTTCTTTTGTTTCCGCACATGCGTCAAATGTAGGTCTGAATATTCGGATGGCTTGATATCAGAGGGTCCGATAAAATCCGTTGCTTAAAAAACCCGCATTGCGGGTTTTTTTATGGCATTAACCTAACCAAAAGCGGTTTAAAAGGCCTTAGGCCTCATCGGTAATGGAGTAGGGTAAAGGCTCGATGGTTGCCAATTTGCCGTTTTCGGTTTTAAGCGGGCCCTCAGCGGCATCGAGCGATTTCAAGGTGCCGATGGCATTACACAGTGTGCCGCTGTAGATGTCGGCTTGGCTTTGAATAATGGTTAATTTGTGCGTTTTTTCTTGTGAATCGAGCAAAGAAAGGGTGTCGCCGGGATGAAGGGGCACGAACTCTTCTAGACGAATCCGCAACATTCGTTTGGTGATTTTGCCGCGATAATGCATACGGGCAATCACTTCTTGACCGGGGAAGCAGCCTTTTTTAAAGCTAATCGCATCAAACTTGTCTAAATTAAGAAACTGCGCAGTAAATTGCCCGCTGGTCACGCTGTTTACTTCGGGAACCGCCGCGGCGATATTGAGCAGTTGCCAATCGTAACTATTGGTAACATCGCAGCTCACGCGCAGGGTTTTCCAAGCGGCAATCATTTGCGATGTGGGCGCAAAAAGACGGTAGCTATGATAAGGACCAGGAACCTTGATAATCAATAAGTCCGGGCTCTCTTCGGTGTTGGCTTGCGCCACTTCATAGAGTCCCTTTACTTTCGTATCGAGCCGGCGTTGAATCTCCAAATCGGCAAACTCGCCGGCATAGCCAACTTGAATCCACTGCTCTGATACCGATTCAATCGTGACCGCAGAACGCAATACATACATTTTGAGTCGTTTTTGAATGACCTCACGCAGCGAGCCGTCAAAGCTCAAATAGTAGGCGTCTTGATGTTTGAAAACCAAGAAGATGGCGAGCACATTGCCCTGTGGATCGCAATAAGCGGAAAGCTGTGCTTGCTGGTCGTTGACGAGTTTTAGGTCTGCACTCAGTTGAGCTTGTAAAAAACTCTGGGCATCTGCACCGGAGACTTTCAATAAGGCTTGATGACTGAGGCTGGTAATGACTGGTCCATTTTTGACCAGGTAATGTTCAAGGTCTGGGTGGCCAAAGGTCTGAATTTTGCCAAATTCGTCAAACTGGGCATTTTGGCTTTGCAAAAACGCGAGCCAATCGGCAGGGGCATCAGGGGTCGCCATGGGTTGCATAAGAAATCCTTTAAAAGTATCTGTTTTTGAGTGGCGCTCATCATAACCGAATGCGCCCATTTTCTTTAGGGGCGTTTGTCCAAAATTCAAGGGTAAGGGGTCGCCAAATGCAGAATACCGAGTTAAATAAATTGTTTTTTGATAAGTCGTTTTGCATCAAACACAGCCGTCTTGTGTTCTGTGCCTTTTTAACAGGCGCTTTGCAGTAAAATCGAGAAAATTTTGCTTTCTAATCAATGAAATGGAGATGGGATGAGTCAGCAGCAAGAGTTTTTAACCTTTCGGCTGGGCAGTGAATATTACGCAGTCGATATTTTACGCGTTCAAGAGATTCGTGGTTGGCAAGCGCCGAGTCCTTTGCCGAATGTCCCTTTTTTTGTCAAGGGGGCGATTGATCTGCGCGGTTTGGTGGTGCCGATTGTTGATTTGCGAGAACGCTTTGCTTTAAATGCCGACTATCGATCAACAACAGTTGTGATTGTGGTTCATGTCTTAACCCCGGAAGGTGAGCGGGTGATTGGCTTGGTGGTTGATGAGGTCAGTGATGTGCAATGTTTTGATTTGGACGCTTTGCAGGCAGCGCCGGATATTTCCGAAGGCGTTCATTCTTCTTTCATTCTGGGCTTGGCGACCACCCAGCAAAATGCACAAGCCAAAATGGTGATTATTTTGGCCTTGGATCGCTTGATTAATGAGGGCGTGATGCAGGCGCTTTAAATGGCTTGTGCATCGGTTTTTGTGTTGAGTGTTTTATTTTTTTATCTTGGGTGAGTCTTCACTTTACGCGAAATTGGCGGCTTTTTACTCGGCTTTAAAATGGTTGAGCGCGCCTGTTTGGCAGTTTGCGGATAGTCAAGATTGTAGTGAAGACCACGACTTTCTTTTCGTTTTTGAGCGCATAACACCATGAGTTCGGCGACCATCGTTAAGTTACGCAATTCGAGCAGGTCGCTGCTCAGGGTGTGCTGATGGTAATATTCGTTGATTTCGTTTTGTAGCGTACGAATCCGTTTTAGCGCACGTTTGAGACGACGGTTGGTACGGACAATACCGACGTAGTCCCACATAACGCGTCTTACTTCATCCCAATCGTGACTGACCATGATCTTTTCTTTGGGGTCTGTGATGCCGCTGGTGTCCCAAGGCTTGGCCTCAAAAGTGTGCTCCGCCAACGCACTGAATGATTTTTCAATACTTTGATGCGCTAATTTGGCAAACACCAAGCCTTCGGCCAAGGAGTTGCTTGCTAGCCGATTTGCGCCATGCAATCCGGTGCAGGCGGTTTCTCCAATTGCATAGAGTCCTTCTAAATCGGTTTTTCCTTCTAAGTTGGTGATCACGCCACCGCAGGTGTAATGGGCCGCCGGCACAACGGGAATACACTCTTTTGTCATGTCAATGCCCACTTTTTTACAGCGTTCATAAATGGTCGGAAAGTGCTGTTTAATAAATTTGGCTGGCTTGTGCGAAATATCAAGATAAACGCAGTCAATACCGTGTTTTTTCATCTCTTGGTCGATGGCGCGCGCCACAATATCACGCGGAGCTAAATCGGCGCGCGGATCGTAATCGCGCATAAAAGGCGTGCCGTTTGGTAAGCGTAAAATACCGCCTTCTCCGCGCACGGCTTCGGTAATCAAAAAGGAACGATCTTTGGGATGATAAAGACAGGTAGGGTGGAACTGATTAAATTCGAGGTTCGCAACCCGGCAACCCGCACGCCAGGCCATCGCAATTCCATCCCCAGTCGAGGTATCTGGATTACTGGTGTAAAGGTAGGCTTTAGAAGCACCACCGGTTGCTAAAACGGTAAAAGAAGCGGTTAAGGCATAGACTTGATTTTCGGTTTTATTCAAGACATAAGCACCCATGCAACGGTTGCGTTTGCGATTTAGAATTAAGTCAATCGACATGTGCTCAGGCAGCAGTTCAATGTTTGGATGTTGTTGTACTTGGTTTATTAAGGCTTGTGCAACCGATAGGCCAGTATGATCGGCAACATGGATCACTCGACGATGGCTATGCCCACCTTCTTTGGTTAAATGATAGGGGAAGTTTTGGGCATTAGCGCCTTCTGTCGTGAAGTTGACGCCAAATTGTACCAGCTGCAAAATCTCTTCGGCGGCATGGGTTGCCACTACGGCCACGGCTTTTTCGTCGCATAAACCGGCACCGGCCACTTCGGTGTCCCGAATGTGCGCGTCAATGCTGTCAAAAGGGTCCAATACGGCAGCGATGCCGCCTTGGGCGTAGCTGGTGCTGCCTTCGTGAACCGCCGATTTGGCCAGAACGAGCACGCGATGGTTTTGGGCTAACTTGAGGGCAATCGAAAGTCCGGCAATGCCACTGCCAATAACCAAGACGTCGGTTGTTTTGGTGTAGGGATGCAGCAAGGTCGTTGTCGATGTCATAGTGGTCTCGTCAGGAGTGCGGAAAGATTGGGCTTATTCTAGGGATCGTGCAGGTAAACGCAAGTAACGTGATGGAGTAAAGGGGCTTGAAAATCGGTAAGAAGCCCTCTACATTGCCAATAGGCTTAACGAAAAGGAATCCATCGCTGTGAAATCAAACGACCCTCCGCCCTCAAGGGTACCGGTTCAGCCCCCCCCGCCTTTAGCGCAAAAACCGCAAGTGATTGAGCGCGCGGAGGTGATTGGCGTAGAAGGGGATAGGGTATGGGTGCAGTTGGTGGCCAAAGGCTGTCAAGGCTGTGGGCAGAGTGGCAGTTGCGGGACCTCCGCTTTGGCCAATCTGTTTGCACGTCCGCAACAAAAAGCCCTGTGCATACCAAATCGACTCGGTGCCAAGCTCGGTGATCAGGTGGATTTGTCTCTGGATGAGTCACGATTGGTCAAATATTCTGCTTTAGCCTATGGCTTACCATTAATTTTGTTTTTTGGCGGTGCCTTACTGTTGCAATGGTTGGCACAAGCCAGCGCTGCTGCGGGTTGGCACGCAGTTAACCCTGAAACTTTTGCCGTGTTGGGCGCTTTTTCAGGGTTAATTTTAGGGTGGTGGCTAAGTCGGTTTTGGTTAGCGCCGGTTACGCCGCAAATCTGCGCAGTGTTTCCATTGCAAACTCGGTAAATCAAAGAAAATGCCATTTCTTCTGGTAAAAGCGGTGGTGTTTTCAGTGTGAACAGACTCAGTGTCTGACTTTTAAAAAAGGATAACAACATGAAGCAAATTCTGTTTTTGCCCAAACCGTTTGGATTTTCCGTGCTGCTTGCGTTGGTGTTTTTACTCCAAACAAGTTTTGCCTTTGCCAATCCAGCAAAATACGGCCTACCCGATTTCTCCCAACTTGCAGAAGACAATAACCAAGTTGTGGTCAATATCTCCAGTATCAAAAATGTCAAAACGGCCAATGCACAAGCGCAGATTCCACCGCAATTTCGAGGTATGCCGGAGGAGCTACTTCGCCATTTCTTTGGCATTCCGCCTGAAAGACTCAAGCCAGAAGGGGATGAATCTACCCGTAAGCAACCTTTGTCCTTGGGTTCTGGGTTTATTGTCAGTGCCGATGGCTACATTCTGACCAATCATCACGTGATTGAAGGGGCCGATGAAATCCTAGTCAGAATGCGAAATCGTAAAGAGTTTAAGGCAGAACTGATTGGCAGTGATGCGCGTACGGATGTGGCTTTATTAAAAGTCAACGCCGATGGTTTGCCGTTCGCGAAAATCGGTACCAGTAAAAGCTTGCGCGTCGGTCAGTGGGTTTTGGCGATTGGTGAGCCTTTCGGTTTGGATTATACCGTGACCCATGGGATTGTCTCGGCCTTAGGGCGCGCATTGCCGGAAGATACCTATGTTCCGTTTATCCAAACTGACGTGGCGATTAACCCAGGGAATTCTGGTGGGCCCTTGTTCAACTTAGACGGTGAAGTGGTGGGGATTAATTCGCAAATCTACTCCAGCAGCGGTGGGTCGGTCGGTTTATCTTTTTCAATTCCGATTGACGTAGCGATGAATGTTTATGAGCAGCTCAAAGCCAGCGGTAAGGTAGTTCGTGGTTTCTTGGGGGTGCAAATCCAAGAGGTGACCAGTGATCTTTCTGAATCTTTCGGTCTCGAAAAACCGTCAGGGGCTCTAGTTGGCCAGGTGTATGACAATACGCCCGCTAAGGAGTATGGAATCGAAGCCGGCGACATTATTTTAGAGTTTGATGGTCGCAGCATTGAAAAATCGTCAGACTTGCCGCCGATTGTTGGGATTACGCCAATCGATAAAAAGGTCAAAGTGAAATTGATGCGTCAAGGCAAAATCAAGGTCTTGGAGTTGCGGTTAACCTCTTTGGAAAACTCGGAACAGCTTGCTTCTGGTAACAAACAGATTAAGAGTAATCGTCTTGGTGCAACGGTTGAGGCTTTAAGCAGTGACGAGTTAAAAGAGCTGAGCTTGCCTTATGGTGTGCGAGTGGTAGAAGTTAATAAAGGTCCCGCAGAGCAAGCCGGTGTCCGCAATGGCGATATTCTGGTCACCATTGATTTTAAGGCGATTCAGAGCGTCAAAGAGCTCAACCAATTGCTGCAAGCGCTGCCAAAAAGTCGCTCCTTACCGATGCGCGTGATTCGTAATGGTCGTTCCCTGTTTTTACCCTTGGTCTTGGATTGAGGAATTTTTAACAGACCTGCCGAAATTGGCGTAAAATACCGCTCAACTTTTGAGAAGCTACCCCGCTAAACCCCTTGTCCGTTTAATATTTATGACAAGGGAGCAAAAAGGGGGCTTACTTAGATGCCTTAGTTTGTCGCTTGCCGCGTTTGCGGGCAATCTGGTGCAGCAAAGTCGGTCATGCAGAGGGGCGAAATCCGCCCCTTTTTTGTTCATTAC
>JAFGXP010000047.1 GCA_016936535.1 Thiotrichales bacterium
TGTGAGAGTAGGTCATCGCCAAGCTTATATCCTAAAAACCGCCTAAACTGGCGGTTTTTTTTTGCCCAAACTTTTCCTCGTTTATGCCGTTGCGTTGGTTGATATATATTTATAAAAAAAAGTTTATAAAGGGTTTGATATTGTGTTTAACGACTTAGTTCAACTTGAACGAAATCTTGAAAAAGATTTTCCTCAATTAATGCTTGCACTACATTCAACGATTGATTCAACCAATGGCTATTTAAAGACAGTACCGCTAGAAGCCTTCCTATGTTATGCCACTGAACAGACAGGTGGTTATGGACAGCGCGGTTCAAGCTGGTATTCATCAATATCTGATTTAACATTTAGTTTACAGCTTCCCTTTTCAGTAAGCGTGCATCAGTTGCAAGGTTTGAGCGCTATGGTCGCCCTGGAAGTCGTTATGGCTTTAAATGATTTTTACCAGTGTAATGCACAAATTAAATGGCCGAATGATCTGGTTATGGAGGTGAATGAGGGGGGGGTAGAAATTGCTAAATTAGGCGGAATTCTGATTGAAGTGCATCGATCGAGTCATCAGCACTGTTGGTTAATTATTGGAATTGGTTTGAATGGAGGGACTGGAAATTGGTTTGAGCCTATTCCTGAATCCCTTTTGGCTTTACCAAAAGTGGGATGTGATTTTTCTGCTTACAAACAAGAACATAATTACGCTTTTTTTAAGGCATTAATTGGCGCTTTACTACAGCTTTCTAAAGACTTTACACCAGGTTGTTTTTCAGCCTCTGTTGAGGCTTTTAAAAAGCACGATTATTTTATTCCGGGTCAAATGGTATTTGTGTATGATACGGGCACAATGAATAAAGGGGTCTATCAAGGCATTGATGCGGCAGGAGAATTATGTGTGCGTGTTAATGACCAATTAAGAAAGTATCGTTCTGGATCGGTTTCAATTAGGCCTTGTGGTAATGTATGAATAGAATTTTTATCGATATCGGCAATAGCCGGATCAAATTTGCGGTTTCAGAAAATGGCCGCTATGAATATTTAGGCGCGGAACTGAATGCCGATTTTTTAAGCAAAATAGATGAGCTACTGCTTTCTCGCTTTGATCACATTGAAGAGGTTTACTACAGCTCCGTTGCGAGTCTGGATGTGGTTGAAGAGTTAAAGGGCTCTATTCAAGATGCTTGGCAACTTATCCCAATTGAGTTGTCTGCTCAAAAGCGCTTCTGTGGTTTGGAAAGTGGCTACACGCAATTTTATCAGTTGGGTAGCGATCGTTGGATGGCGATGCAGGGGGGCTTGTCTATGACGCAAGCGCCTTTTATCGTTATTGACGCGGGCACAGCTCTTACGGTTGATGCGGTTGTTGACGGTGTTCATAAGGGAGGGTTTATTGTTCCTGGTTTGCAGATGATGCGGCAGTCTTTGGTAAAAGATACGGCTAAATTGTTTTGTGCACCCCAAGAAGAGTTGATCGATTCAGATGCCGTTAACCTCTTGGCGAAAGAGACCTCTGGCGCCATCCTTGCTGGCACTTTGTATATGTCCGCTGCGTTTATTAATCATTTAATTAGTGATTTAAACCATCAGATCGGTACAGAATTTAAGGTGTTTTTAACCGGTGGCGATTCAGTGCAACTGGCATCCCTTTTGGATTATCAGTTTGCCTATGTACCGGATTTAGTTTTGTTGGGAATGCAGCGGATTGTCGAGTCGGTAAAAAATCGATAAGGGCTTTAAAAAGCATTTGACAGCACTTATTTTGTGCTTATAATACGCACCATCTCGCCGACATAGCACAACTGGTAGTGCAACTGATTTGTAATCAGTAGGTTGGGGGTTCGAGTCCCTCTGTCGGCACCATTATTTTAAAGCCCTGTGTATTCTGTGATACTCGGGGCTTTTTTATTTGTGAATTGTAACCCCAATGCTTCTGTGGATTGATTTGTATTGAAATCAGCCAAACTGTTATAATGCCAAAGTTTGAATTTAAGAAAACGGAAGACCGTATGGAACAAAAATCAAGCTACTCCAAAGAAGATTTGTTGGCCTGTGGCCGTGGCGAACTATTTGGACCTGGCAATGCGCAACTGCCTTTACCTCCCATGTTGATGTTTGATCGCATTACATTAATTTCTGAAGAAGGCGGTGCTTACGGTAAAGGGCAGATTCGCGCAGAATTAGATGTTGACAAAGATCTATGGTTCTTCGCCTGCCATTTTAACGAAGATCCAGTTATGCCTGGCTGTCTAGGGCTTGATGCGATGTGGCAACTGATTGGTTTCTATCTTGGATGGACTGGCGGTCCTGGACGTGGACGCGCTTTAGGTTCCGGCGATGTTAAATTCTATGGACAGGTTTTGCCGACGGCCAAAACTGTTGAGTACGTCATTGATATTAAACGGGTTATTAAGCGTAAGTTGTATATGGGTTTAGCGGATGCGACACTTTTTGTCGATGGTCGCGAAATTTACAGCGCTGCGGACCTTAAAGTTGGACTATTTACAAATACGGATGCTTTTTAAGTCATGAGAAGAGTCGTTGTTACCGGAATTGGGATTGTTTCGAGTTTAGGAAACAATATGGAAGACGTTACAGATGCCTTGCGAAATGGCCGATCAGGCATTGTTTTTGCACCAGAGTATGCCGAAAACGGTTTGCGCTCACAGGTTCATGGTGCAGTTAAAAACCTAGAGTTTTCTGAGCACATTGATCGCAAGCAGTTGCGTTTCATGGGGGACGCTGCAGCCTACAGTTATATTGCAATGCAACAGGCGGTGGTGGATTCAGGTTTAACCCCCGAACAAGTCTCAAATCCTCGTACGGGTTTAATTGCAGGTTCAGGTGGCGGGTCAAATTCAAACTCCACTTCTGCGGTTGAAATCGCGCGTGAAAAAGGGGTTAAACGTATCGGGCCCTATATGGTTACACGCACCATGGGTTCGACTGTTTCAGCTTGTTTGGCAACGCCTTTCAAAATTAAAGGCATTAACTATTCAATCAGTTCTGCTTGTTCGACTTCTGCGCACTGTGTTGGCGCAGCGGTTGAGCAAATTCAGCTTGGTAAGCAAGATGTCGTGTTTGCCGGTGGCGGCGAAGAATTGCATTGGACCATGTCTGTATTGTTCGACGCCATGGGCGCACTTTCAACCAAATACAACGATAATCCCTCTATGGCATCTCGTGCCTATGATGCCAATCGCGATGGTTTTGTGATCGCCGGCGGCGGCGGTATGGTTGTCGTTGAAGAGCTTGAACACGCCCTTGCGCGCGGCGCGAAAATTTACGCTGAAATCACCGGCTATGGCGCTAATTCCGACGGATATGACATGGTTGCTCCTTCCGGGGAAGGCGCGGTGCGTTGTATGCAGATGGCTTTAGCAACGGTTAATGGTGCTGTTGATTACATTAATCCACACGGTACTTCAACGCCTGTTGGTGACACTAAAGAAGCGGCCGCCATCCGTGAAGTATTTGGCAATAAGGTGCCTAAAATTAGCTCAACTAAATCCATGTCTGGCCATTCGCTTGGCGCAGCCGGTGTGCACGAGTTGATTTATAGTCTTTGTATGTTAGAAAACGATTTCATTGCGCCCTCTATTAACATCGACACGCTGGATCCAGAATGCGATGGAATGCCGATTGTAACGCAAACTATTGAAAATGCTGGGTTGCAGCGCATGATGAGCAACAGCTTTGGATTTGGAGGCACTAACGCATCGTTGGTGTTTGAAAAGTTTAAGGGTTGATTTCGTACAATCAAGCAGTGATGCACAGTTAAAAAAACCGGGCTTGCCCGGTTTTTTGTTGCCCAAAATGTGTCTTATCGACATTGCGAATATTGTCCTTGATACATTCGCGAGCGATTCGCCACCTTTTTAGCCACAGGAGGAAGCCACGATTTCTGCAAATAAGTGCGTTTTCGATAACCGCTATGACCTTCGTGATAAGCCAAATACAGTTTAAAAGCATCACTTCGCTCAATGCCCAAACGTTTGAACGATTGGAAATTGTACCACCCAATAAAATCTAGGGCGTCGTCAAGACTGGAGCGTCGAGCTGTCCAGCGTCCAGTTGATTTTTGATAGTCATACCATGCTTCATCCGTTGCTTGTGCATAACCATAGGCGCTGGAAGCTCGGCCAATTGGGATACCAAGAAAATATTCCATTTTAGGCTTTGCATCGGCGGTAAAGGTGGATTCCTGGTGGATAAAGGCTAGCTGAATCCAAGGCGGGGTCCCCCAGCGTTGATAGCTTTTTTGAGCGGCATTAAACCAAGCTTGGTCATGGTAAAAAATCGAGCAAATGTCATCGAGTGATTTTTTGGGTGGTGGGGAACTGCTGCAACCTGCGAGCAATGCAGTAAGCGTCAGAGCCTGTATGCCTAACCAGAATTTTTTAGTCATCTTTATTTCCGTAATCAAAAAACCAACGCTCTACAAGATGTTGTTCTGTAGTCCGTAGTTCCAGGCGCCATTGTCCTTGTCGGGCACTGCGCATTAACTGTTGAGTTCGCAGGGTATGAGGCCCTGAGTTGAGTTCAACACACTCTTCTTGAATTGATTGCTGTTGATAGTACCAATTGAGACAAAGGGACTGAGGCTTATTCAAACGAACTTTGAGCTGAAATTCAAGCAAGGGATTCGTTTTAGGAATAGGGTGGCTGGGCAAACTCAGTGACCATTTATCTGGACTAAGTGGACTGCCGTTATGAAAAAGCTGCGCTTGTCTAAGTTCAATATCGAGCAAGGGCTGCGTTGGTTCTAATGGGACAGCACGGCCTTGCTGTGTCTGATATTCCTGTTGCGAAATTTGCAAATCTTGCCGTTGTTCGCTGGTCAGTAGCTCAATTTGAAGCGACGCGCTGACCGGTTGCTCCAGGGAAGAGTTGGACGTTTTTTGGACGGGTGATTGGGCTCGGTCAATCAGTAACATAGCGGTTGCGAGTCCTCCGATTACCATGACGACAAACCACGTGATGCGATATCGCCAATTTGACTGAGACTCAAGCGCATCAGCCTCTTGTTGCTTCTGTTGGCCCGCTTCGAGGCCTTGGATAAACTGGCTTCGCAGAGTGGGATGGGTACGAAAGGTAGAGGGCATGGCTTCCAGACCTTTTCCCTGTACCCCAAAACGAAACCCCATTTTATAGGCGTGTTGCGCTTCAGGAGAGGGATAAGACCGTTCAGGCATGGTTATTTCACATCAAAAAGTGCGGCGGTAAATTCTTTGGCATCAAACGGCCGTAAGTCATCAATTTTTTCACCCACGCCGATAAAACGGATTGGAATGGGGGCTTGTTCTGCTAGGGCAAAAACAATTCCACCTTTTGCAGTACCATCCAGTTTTGTAAGCGTAATGCCGGAGACGCCAACCGCTTCGTGAAATTGTTTGGCTTGGTTTAACGCATTTTGCCCTGTTCCAGCATCAATAACCAACATGACTTCATGCGGCGCGGCGCCATCGAGCTTGGCAATAACACGTTTCACTTTTTTCAGCTCTTCCATCAAGTTGGATTGAGTGTGTAAGCGCCCCGCGGTATCGGCAATTAAGATATCGATTTTTTTGGCCTTGGCCGATTGCAAAGCATCAAAAATGACCGCTGCGGAATCGGCTCCATTTTTTTGCGCGACCACCGTCACTTTATTGCGCTCCCCCCAAGTTTGCAATTGTTCTACCGCAGCAGCACGAAAAGTATCCCCAGCGGCTAACATGACAGATTTGCCGTCAAGTTGAAATTTTTTAGCCAGCTTACCGATGGTAGTAGTTTTACCAACCCCATTAATGCCAACCATCAGAATGACATAAGGCCCAGCTTGCTTATCTAAATAAGAAGCGATGTCTAAGGGTTGATTAATGGACTGTAGAATTTGTTCCAGTTGTTCTTTTAGAGCGTTAATGAGTGCTTGCGGATCTTGGAGCTCTTTACGAGAAACTTGGTCTGTTAGGTTACGGATAATTCGATCGGTCGCATCCACGCCCACATCGGCGGTGAGCAAAATCATTTCCAGCTCTTCCAGTAGCTCGGCATCAATTTCTTTGCGCCCTAAAATTAACGAACTTAAGCGGTCAGTAAAACTCTTGCGAGTTTTGCTTAGGCCTTCTTTTAAGCGGGTAAAGAGTCCTTTTTTCTTAGGTTCTTCGGCCGGAGTGGAGGCGCTCGCAGCCGCAGGTGTTATACTCTTCGACGCTTCTTCATTTTTGGCGAAAAGATCTGCAGGCTCGCTCTGAGAAGGCCTTGGGAGTGCGGGTGGTTCTGCTTTCTCAGCCACGATCTCAGCCATGGTCTCAGTGACTGGCGGTAAGTCAATTTGCGTTTCGGACTCGGGAAGAACGCTCTCGTTTAGCGTTTCGGAATTGGGCTGGGCTTCAGGAGCGGCGGTTTTGTTCTTTTTGCGGAAAAAGCCAAACATTCTAAGGGTTCCTGTTTCAGGGTTTATCAAGACTTGAAATTCTAGGCAGGCCCTATTATAAAGCAATTCTTATTTAAATCCCGGTTGGTGGGATGGTCAAACGATTGGTCACGAGAGGAACCTTCGATGAAATTAGGTATGCGGCTGGCAAAGCCCCTGTTCTCGATTTTGATGCTTAGTGGTCTGAGTCAAGTTGCTCAGGCCGACATAAGTGAGTTTCAGCTTGATAACGGCATGCAGATTGTGGTCAAAGAGGATCACCGCGCACCGGTTGTTGTGCATCAAGTCTGGTATAAAGTCGGTTCAAATTATGAGTCTAATGGTGTGACCGGCATTTCACATATGCTGGAACACATGATGTTCAAGGGCACCAAAACCCTTGCACCGGGCGAGTTTTCTAAGCGTGTGGCGCGGATTGGAGGACAAGAGAATGCTTTTACCTCGACCGATTACACCGCCTATTACCAAGTGGTGGGAAAGTCACACCTAGAAGAGGTAATGCGTCTTGAAGCGGATCGGATGCGCAACTTAATCATTACTGAAGAAGAGTTTAGCAAGGAGCGCGATGTGGTTACCGAAGAGCGCCGTTGGCGGGTTGAAGATAAACCATCCGGCAAACTCTTTGAGCAATTTAAAGCCACGGCGTTCTTAAGCAGTCCTTCACGTAATCCGACCATCGGTTGGATGCAAGACATTGTGCACTATCAAGCACAAGACGCACGAGATTGGTATCGAAAATGGTATGCGCCTAATAACGCGACCTTAGTCGTGGTAGGGGATGTCGATCCGCAGCAAGTTTATCAATGGGCCCAGAAATACTACGGTGTCTATCAACCGGAAACCATTCGTCCTCCTAAACCGCAGTTGGAATTTGCTCAAGAAGGCGAACGGCGTTTTACGCTTAAAGGGGCAACCAAGTTGCCACAGCTTTATTTGGGCTTTCATGCACCCACACTGGCCAGTGCAAAAACCGATGAAGAGCGCGCTGAAGCCTATGCGTTAAGTGTGCTCAGTGATCTGTTGTCGGGCGATGACTCAGCACGCTTGAGTAAGCATTTAGTACGTGGCTCTAAGGCTGTGGCCAGTGCGGGCAGCCGTTATGATGCTACCGATCGACTGCAAACTCTGTTTGTCCTCACGGCGACACCCAGTGCCGACAAAACTCCGTATGAAGTTGAACAAGCCTTGTGGACTGAACTGCGTAAATTACAACAGCAGCCGGTTAGTCAAGACGAATTAGAGCGGGTGTTAGCGCAATCGGAAGCTCAATACATTTACCATCAAGATTCGATTCAGGCACAAGCGATCATTTTGGGATCTTTGCTGAGTGTGGGTTTGCCGGCAGATACCCTAGAGAATTGGGTTGAAAACTTACGAAAAGTGACGCCAACAATGATTCAACAAGTGGCTAATAAATATTTTGCCGAAGATAAGCAAACCGTGGCTTTGCTTCTACCTAATGGCGAGAATGCTAGGGACTCCGCAAACAGTGGTTTACCACGTAAAGGGGTGCATTAATGACTTACCGACAACTATTTCGTTTTGTTTTAACGCTGGGTTTGCTGTTGAGCATTCCTAAAGCTTGGGCGGAACTCAAAATTGAATCATGGAATACCGGGCAAGGTAGCAAGGTGTTGTTTGTGCATTCCCCTGAATTGCCGATGGTCGATATTGAAGTCACTTTTGATGCCGGTTCTGCACGCGATGCGGGTGCACAAGGCCTAGCCAATTTTACTGCAGCCCTCATTGGAAGCGCGACGCAAAGCCAAACCGAAGATCAGCTCGCGGATGGGTTTAATCGATTAGGGGCTCAGTTTTCTGGCAGTGCCAGTCGCGATAGTGCCAGTTTTAATTTGCGTACGCTCAGTCGTGAAGAGGCGTTAACTCCGGCCTTTGATCAATTCGTCTCTGTTTTAAGTCAGGCAAAATTTGAGCCTGATATTGTGGAACGCGAGCGTCAACGCCTTATTCTCGGGATTAAACAGCAAAGCACTCAGCCACAAGCGGTGCTCAACAATCAGCTTTGGAAAAGTTTGTACGCTAAGCATCCCTATTCACACCCTACCAGTGGCAGTGAAAAAACAATTAAAGCACTCAAACTCGCCCAGCTTGAAGGGTTTTATCAAACTTACTATACCGCGCAGAATGCCGTGATTGCCTTGGTTGGTAACGTATCCTTGGAGCAAGCAAAAGTTCTGGCGCAGCGGCTTTCCGTTGCTTTGCCTCAAGGAAAAAAACCAACAGCGCTGCCGATTCCTAAAGCATTGAATCGAGCCCAAAGCGTGTTGAAAGATTTTCCGTCTTCTCAAACCTATTACGCTTTAGCACAACTTGGCGTGGAGCGAGGACACCCTGATTACATTCCCTTATTTGTAGGCAATCATCTTTTAGGTGGCAGCGGCTTTGGTTCGTTTTTGATGGAAGAGGTCCGTGAGAAACGCGGTTTGGTTTACGGTGTTTCGAGCTATTTTGCCCCAATGAAGCAGCCAGGCCCCTTTGTAATCAGTCTTTCTACCAAGAATGCTTCAGCGAAAGAGGCTGAAGAGGTGGTGCAGCAAACGCTGAATCAGTTCCTTCAGGATTTCCCAGAAGAACGTTTGCAGGCAATCAAAGAAAACTTGGTTGGCGGATTTGCTTTACGCATGGACAGTAACAGCAAGATTCTGGGGTATCTTTCGCTGATTGGCTTCTATGACCTGCCGCTGGATTACCTACAGACGTTCCCTAAAGCGGTTGAAAGCGTTACTAAGCAGCAGGTACTGGCCGCTTGGCAAAAGCAGATTCAGCCAAACAAAATGCTTAGCGTGATGGTTGGTCAGCCCGAATAGACTCTTAAATCTGCTTAACAATGGCGATCCGTTAAATAAAAAAGCGATGCAGAAAGCATCGCTTTTTTGTTTTAAGCCTTATCTTAAGCGGCACTGATACGGATTTCGCCAAGATACCGTTGTCGTTTTTTTGCTTTGATTTTCTCAATCTCAACAAAAATGAATGCATCAACACAATCGGCAAAAAGTGGATCAACGTTGAAGTCGATAAAGTGACACCCTCGATCATCACACAACTCGGCATATTGTTTAAAAAGAGTTGGTAGCTTGACGCCTTCCAATGCGAGCAAGGCATTGAGTTTTTTTAGACTCTCGTTGTATTCGCCTTTAAAGGTTTCTTCAGCAATCGCCTGACTGGCCGGCGTCAATTCAAAAGGCTGTTTGGCCTTAACTAAGGAACGATAGTCACCAAACTGCTGCAAATAAAACCCTAAAATCAGCTCTTTTGCTGTTTGTGGATAGGCGTTAGAAAGGCTGACTGGTCCAAACATATAACGCAGATGCGGGTGTTTTTTCAGATAAGCTCCGATTCCAAACCATAAGTAATCTAAGCTGCGCATCCCCCAGTATTTTGGTTGCACAAAGCTACGCCCTAACTCTAAGCAGTGCGGCAAGTAGGATTCCATTTTGGGCAGAAACTCGAATAAGCTGGCACTGTAGATTTCGTGGCTTTGTTTGTTACGGGCCTGTTGGGTAAGATAAGCCTGCCCAAGACGATAAGCGCCAACCAGTTCCCACTCTTCTTCGTCCCATAACACCAGATGCTCATAGAATGCATCATAATAATCCAAATCCAGTGCTTTACCGGTGCCTTCTTCAACGCTGCGAAAGGTCAGTTCGCGAAGCCTACCAATTTCATGCATTACTGGTGAATTGGCATCGTAGGAAAAGAGATAGATTTTTTTATGATCATGCGTTTCGCCTAAAAGTTCGCCTTGCAGAATGGCGTTGCGTAACGCTTTGCGATCCATTGGGTGCGCCAAAGTTTCCAAGGTTGGAAGAAAGGGTTGTCTTTTCAGCTTCTTTGGCTTGCCCAAATGATACAGATGTTTACGAAATTGGTTCGCCAGAATTTTGCCGGATTGGGGGGCCGAGGTTAAGGTTTTGGCGGCAATGGGTTTACCAATGTGAAACTCAATTTGCTGCGTTTTTTTGTTAAACATCTCTTGCACCAGCAGCAAGGTTCCTAGGGGTTTATAGAGCGTTGAGAGCGCATAAAACAGTGCTGAATTTCGTGCGTCAATTAAAATGGGTAACACTGGGGCTTGGCTTTTGGCGGCTAACTTTAAGAATCCGGTTTTCCAAAGCCCATCTTTCACACCAGTAGGTCGAATACGTGAGACTTCCCCGGCAGGGAAAATAATCACCGCCTGTTCTTGCTCTAACGCTTGCAGTATGGCTTTAAACACCGTTTTTTTCGGATTACGACTGAGATTGTCCAAGGGCAAAAACAGCTCTTGTAGGGGATCGATGTTGGTGAGTAAATCGTTGGCCACGATGCGAACATCCGAGCGTACAGAGCGCACCAGTTTCAGCAGTGCTAAGCCGTCTAAAGAGCCAAGCGGATGGTTGGCTACAATGAGCACTCGGCCATCGGCTGGGAGGCGTTTGAGCTGCTCGCTGTTGACTTGATAGCTGAACTCAAAATGGTTGAGAACCTGGTCGAGAAAAGCAAAGCCCCGCAGATGCTGATTGGCTTGAATAAAGTCATTAATTTCTTGCTCATGCAGCAGCTTTTTGAGCAGTTTGATGATGAGTGGATAAGCCGGTTTTTTTTGCAAACTTGGCCATTTTGCGCGAATGGCTTGTTCAATGTGCAACATGATAAAAGGCGCTCCCTTTGACAGCGAAATTTGTCGCTAGCCTAGCGGTTTTTTATAAGAATTTGGTGACGCCACCATGAACAGCGGGTGACGCTTAAATGACACCGAGTCAAAAGTGGTTTGTAAAAGTGCACTATTCGCGGTTTAATGCGGCTTGAATGGCGTTTGAGCGCCGAACATTGCCATCGCTGAGCCCGAGAGGAAAAAGATGAAATTTGATTTAGATATGCTCAAAATCGAACAGCTGTCGATACTTTTAGCCGTGGTAGAACACGGCAGTTTTGCGGCCGTGGCTCAGCAGCGTAATATTAGTGCCTCTTCGATTTCACGCACCATTCAAGGCTTAGAGAGTCAACTGGGATTTCTTTTGTTTGAACGCAGTACGCGGCATTTGCAGTTAACCGAAGCTGGGGCAATTTATTGCGAGTCGATTCAACCCGCGATCGAACTGTTGCGCGCGGCACAAGCTAAAGCCCTCGACAGCCAAAATACCATTCAAGGTACTTTACGCATCACCTTGCCGCCAGGCTTTGGTGAAATGAAAGTAATTCCTTTGTTAAACAAATTTTGTCAGCAGCATCCGCAATTGAAATTTGAATTGTTGGTAACCGGCGAATGCTTAGATTTTCATAAAGATCGCTTGGATTTGGCGATTCGCGTTGGGGGCGAAATTGGCCCAGATTTTACGGTGGTACCCCTCAATACCATTGAGTTGTACCTGTGCGCGACCCCGGATTTTTTGGCACAGTATCCAGTAACCCGTTTGGAGGCCGTGCCAGAAGTACCGGCATTGCACTTTCTGAACTACGCTTCCTGGTTTTTTCGCCCGATTTTTGAAGAGGCAGAGCGCGTTGAGTTGCCATTGCAACGAACGCTTTATGCATCGAATGTGATGGCTGTTCATCGTATGTGTTTGCAAGGGTTGGGCATTGCCTTACTCCCGAACTGGTTGGTGATGAATGAGATTGAACAGGGACGTTTGCAGCGTTTGCTGCCGGATTATGAAATTGGCGTGCATGAGTTTTCGTATCGTGTGAATTTGATTTATCCCAGTCGTGGGTATTTACCCATGAAAACTCGAATCTTTGCCGAGTTTTTGGAGCAAGAGCTCTGTCAATTAAATTAGTGTCTTACGAAAGCCGTCATGTGCTTCGTTTAGACAGGTGAAATCGAGCCATGGGTAACAAGGGGTAAGAGGAGTCGAGATGACACAGTCAATAAACCGGCATTTGGCAAAATCTTTGCCGAGAGGAAAGGGAGAAATTCGGATGATTGGTGGCGACTGGCGCGGTCGAAAGTTACCGGTGCGAATGGCGGAAGGTTTGCGTCCAACCAGTGATCGAATTCGAGAAACCTTGTTTAATTGGTTGCAGTTTGAGGTGGCGGGAGCGCGTGTCCTTGACTTGTTTGCCGGCTCCGGTGCCTTAGGGTTTGAAGCCCTTTCGCGCGGGGCGCAATCTGCCGTTTTTTTGGAAAAAAGCCAAGAAAATGCTCAGCAGTTGCAACGAAATCTACAGTACTTAGCCACGAGCAAAGGGCTGGTGGTACAAACCGATAGCTTGCAATGGTTAAAACGCAATGCCGAACAAACCTTTGATTTGGTCTTTTTAGACCCGCCTTTTCATCAAAGTCTGATGCAGCTGAGCTTGAACCTTTTGTTTGAGTATAACTGGCTCAATCCGCAGGGGGCGTGGTTTTATTTGGAACAAGAAAAGACGTTACCGTGGCCGAACTTACCAAGCGACTGTCGGTTGCATCGTGAAAAAACCACTTCTCAAGCGCGCTGCGGTTTGTTCCATTATGTCAAGCAAGTCGAGGATGGCGCTTTGACCTAGCTTCACCTTGGTTTGAGTCAAGCGTCGATATCTTCGCTATCCTTGCGGCGCAGTTGTGCGTCCAGTTGATCAACGACCTCGGCCCAAGCAGCATCCTCTTCAAGCGCCTGTGTTAAAAACTGCCTTTGAGCCGGTTGCCAGAAGGGTGCTTCTGCTAAAAGCGTGGTTTGATGTAAGCCACGATGCATTTCAATAAAAGCGTCAATCGCTTCGGGTTCGTTGGCCAAACCTAATTGAGCAAATAAACTGGCGAGAGTGGGTTCATCGAGTTCCATGGGGTTCTCCTATCAAAGGCAAAGGTTGCTTGGGTCTCGCAATACGCTGGGATTTAAGTATTATAGGCGACTGAATTTGTAACCGATAATTGAGGCGTGAGATGAGCATCATCGCGGTTTATCCTGGTACCTTTGACCCGATTACCTGTGGGCATTTTGATTTAATTGAACGGGCGGCACGTTTTTATGATCGCTTGATCATCGCGGTGGCCGATAACCGCAATAAACAAACACTTTTTAGCTTACAGGAGCGCGTTGCTTTAGCACAAGTGGTAACGGCTAAACTTCCTAATGTCGAAGTGATTGGTTTTAGCGGATTGCTCGTGGATTTCGTGCGTAAGATTGAGGGGAATGTTTTGTTGCGTGGTTTACGGGCCGTTTCGGATTTTGAATACGAATTTCAGCTGGCCTCGATGAATCGCAAGCTCGCGCCGGAGGTGGAAACTATGTTTATGACACCGGCTGAGCAATACGCTTTTATTTCGTCCTCACTGGTGCGAGAAATTTCTGCATTGGGCGGCAATGTCGGCGAGTTTGTCCACCCTGCGGTTGAGCAGGCTCTGCTCAAGAAACGTCGTGCTCTCGTAACAGAATAGCGCTAAAAATGCGTAAAAAAGCTTATCTCATGGTTATTTAAGCCTAATGGGTGCGGCGTCTTTTTGGTACCATAATCAGCGTTTGTCCCGCTTAGTCTAGAGTCTATTTATTAAATAAATTTATCTATGTATAAATTTTAATTGTAAATAACTATCGCTAAAATTGGAAATTTCAATTGGTGTACAGGCTAATAATTGGTTAATCTTATGCCTACATTAGTTCGGTTAATTAATTGAACCCAGTGCAACGATATATTTTGACGATCAATAGGAGATCTTAAATGGAAGTAACGACAGCAACTCAACGCGGCCTACCTCAATTGAATGCCCCAGCGCCGGCTTTCGATGCGCCTACCACTCACGGTCGCAAAAAATTGGAA
>JAFGXP010000048.1 GCA_016936535.1 Thiotrichales bacterium
AAGTTGACTGGTATGGCGTTCCGTGTTCCTACTTCTGACGTGTCTGTTGTTGACTTGACAGTTGAGCTCGAAAAAGAAGCGTCTTATGCAGATATTTGTGCCGCAATGAAAAAAGCGTCGCAAGAAGGTGATTTGGCTGGCGTATTGGGTTATACCGAAGAATCGGTAGTTTCAACCGATTTCCGTGGTGATTCACATCCTTCTATTTTTGACGCAAAAGCCGGTATCGCGCTGGATTCAACTTTCGTTAAAGTGGTTGCGTGGTATGACAATGAATATGGTTATACCTGCAACATGATGCGCGTTGTTCGTCACGTAGGTTCTAACTAATCGGATTCATTTTGTTTGCGGGGCATTTCGTTGTTGTGCCTGCCAGTCGTTTACTACAGTAAACTCTTTTGGCACGCCTAGAACTGCCTCCACATCCAAACGAATCAGTCGTAGTTAGACTGAGCGAACACTATAATTTGAGGGTTGGGAACTTAGTTCCTTCTCCTCAAATTAAACTTTCTTATCTGTTTTCATGCCAAGAATGGATAAGCAAGTTTAATTTAAATCCTACGCCGCTGTTTTAGTGGTCTTTAAACCTTAACAAGAGGACTTGATATGTCTTTTATTCGTATGGCAGATTTGGATCTGGCGGGCAAGCGCGTTTTGATTCGTGCAGATCTAAACGTTCCCGTTAAAGATGGTAAAGTGACTTCTGATGCGCGTATCCGTGCTTCTATGAAAACATTTGAAGCAGCTTTAGCTGCCGGTGCTAAAGTCATGGTGATGTCGCACTTAGGTCGTCCAGAAGAGGGCGTATTCTCAGAAGCCGATTCTCTTGCACCTGTTGCGGCAGATTTGTCAGTAAAGTTTGGTAAAGAAATCCGTCTGATCAGTGATTGGGTTGAAGGTGGTTTTGACGTAGCGGATGGCGAGTTGGTCCTTCTGGAAAACGTGCGTTTCAATAAGGGTGAAGGCAAGAACAACGAAGAGTTGTCTAAAAAGTATGCGGCACTGTGTGATGTTTACGTTATGGATGCTTTCGGTACGGCTCACCGCGCGCAAGCTTCTACGCATGGTGCGGGTGTTTATGCACCCGTCGCGTGTGCAGGGTTACTGTTGACCGAAGAGCTGGATGCACTGGGTAAAGCGTTGCACAATCCAGCCCGTCCTCTGGTCGCAATCGTTGGTGGTTCTAAAGTTTCAACTAAGCTAACTGTTCTTGAGTCTCTGTCTGAGAAGGTCGATCAGCTCGTTGTAGGCGGAGGGATTGCGAATACCTTCATCGCCGCGGCAGGTAACAATGTTGGTAAGTCTCTGTACGAAGCAGACCTAATCCCGACTTGTAACAAACTAAACGAAATCATGGAAGGTCGTGGTGCGGCAATTCCTCTAGCGACGGACGTCGTTTGCGGTAAGCAGTTCTCTGAAACGGCAGAAGCGACCACGATGAACGTAGCAAATGTTGCCGATGACGATATGATTTTTGACATTGGTCCAGATTCTGCCAAAGAGCTGGCTGACATTATCATGAGCGCCGGTACTGTGGTATGGAACGGACCAGTCGGTGTATTTGAATTTGATCAGTTTGGTGAAGGAACGAAAGCCATCTCTATGGCGATTGCAGCGTCTTCAGCTTTCTCGATCGCAGGCGGCGGCGATACTTTAGCAGCGATTGATAAATACGAAATCGCTGACAAGGTTTCTTATATTTCTACTGGCGGCGGCGCTTTCCTAGAGTTTTTGGAAGGTAAAAAGTTGCCAGCGGTTGCGATGCTAGAAGAAGCGGCTAAGAAATAATTAAATTGTCATCTCTGGGCCGCATCTGCGGCCTAGTTTCTATTCAATGGTTTGTGCTTGGGGTTATGCCATAGGGTGACTCGTTAAGTTTTTTTATCGCAAACCCCAGCCTATTCTGGCTGTGGCGGTTCGGCGGTGAGAGCGTTTCGCGAGACATCTTTGACAGATACCAAGCCGTTTTTATAAGGGAATTGTTTCAAATGCCAAGTACTGGTTTAAGAAGAACAAAAATTGTTGCGACTTTAGGCCCTGCAACTGACCGCGAAGGTGAGTTGGAGCGGATGATTAAGTGTGGATTGGATGTGGTACGTATTAACATGTCACACGGTAATCCAGAAGAGCACAAGGCGCGTGCCCAGAAAGTTCGCGATCTTGCCGCGAAGTACGATCGTGAAGTGGGTGTTTTGGTGGATTTGCAAGGCCCTAAGATCCGAATCACGCGTTTTGCAGAAGATAAGATTTTCTTGAATACCGGTGATAAATTTGCGTTGGATAACAACGTAGAGAAAAATGCCGGTAACCAATATGAAGTAGGTTTGACCTACAAGAATCTGCCTTATGACGTTAAGCCGGGTGACAAGCTGTTGCTGGATGACGGGCGCTTGGTATTTCAGGTGGATAATGTCGAAGGCGAGCGCGTAAATACCACGGTCGTTGTGGGCGGCACCTTGTCGAATAACAAGGGGATTAACTTGGCCGGTGGTGGTTTGTCTGCCGCAGCGCTAACCGATAAAGACAAAGAAGACATTATCACTGCAGCCGAAATGGATGCGGATTACCTCGCGCTGTCTTTCCCGCGTTCAGCAGAAGATGTGGAATATTGCCGTTCATTGGCGCAAAAAGCCGGTTTGAATTGTGCGATCGTCTCTAAAGTCGAACGTGCTGAAGCGGTTGCGGATGATGCAACTTTGGATGGCATTATTCTGGCATCGGATGTCATTATGATTGCACGTGGCGATTTAGGTGTAGAGGTTGGCGATGCTCAGCTCCCAGCCCTGCAAAAGAAAATGATTAAGCGTTCTCGTCAGTTGAATCGCGTCACCATTACAGCAACGCAAATGATGGAAACGATGATTGAAAACGCCATTCCAACACGTGCCGAAGTCTTTGACGTGGCTAACGCGGTTATGGATGGTACGGATGCGGTTATGTTGTCAGGTGAAACCGCAACCGGCCGTTCACCGAGCTTGGTGATTGAAACCATGGGTCGTATCTGTTTTGAAGCAGAAAAACAGCGTACTGCACGTGAATCAACTCACCGAATTGACGAAATGTTTACGGCAATTGATGAAACCATTGCGATGTCTGCCATGTATGCCGCTAACCATTTGGATGTCAAATGCATTGCTGCGCTAACCGAGTCGGGCAATACCGCCTTATTGATGTCTCGTATCTCTTCTGGTAAGCCGATTATCGCTTTGACGCCGCATTTAGCCACACGTCGTAAAGTGACGCTTTATCGTGGCGTTTATCCGTCTTCTATTAACTATGACGGCATGGATGACAATGCAGTACGCGCCAGCACAGTTCAGCATTTGAAGTACCACGGTCTTGTACAAGCCGGTGATTTGATTCTGTTTACTCGTGGTGAAAACCGTGGCTTGATGGGCGGCACTAATATGATGGAAATCATCAAGGTCGAATAATTTAGAGTGTCTACGTGTGGGCGGAAATCCGTCCAAGCGGGAATTGTTATTTTGTTGGAGGCTTGTGTAAAGCCTGCTAAAATGCATCGATTTTTTTAAAAACTAACCAGAGGAGTCTCGCAGATGGCGATGATTACACTTCGTGAATTAATGGACTACGCAGCAGAACACAGCTTTGGTATGCCAGCGTTTAACGTAAACAACATGGAACAAGTTCGCGCAATCATGCGTGCTGCGGATGCTTGTAATTCTCCAGTTATTCTGCAAGGTTCTGCCGGTGCGCGTAAGTATGCAGGCGAGCCAATGTTGCGTCACATGATTGCAGCTGCGGTAGAGATGTTCCCGAACGTTCCGGTTGTTATGCATCAAGATCACGGTTCTGATGTGGGTGTTTGTTTGCGCGCTATTCAGTCTGGCTTCACCTCTGTGATGATGGACGGCTCTTTGATGGCCGACATGAAGACTCCAGCTTCTTATGAGTACAATGCAGGCATTACAGCGGAAGTGGTTAAGATTGCTCACGCGGGTGGTGTGTCTGTTGAAGGTGAGCTAGGATGTCTAGGTTCATTGGAAACCGGTAAGATGGGTGAAGAAGATGGTCACGGCTCTGATGACGTTCTAGATCACTCCTCATTGTTGACCGATCCGGAAGAAGCGGCACAGTTCGTAAAAGATACCAACGTTGACTGCTTGGCGGTTGCGGTTGGTACTTCTCACGGAGCTTACAAGTTTACTTCTAAGCCATCTGATGACGTGTTGAAAATCGACCAAATTCGTAAAATTCACGAGCGCATCCCTACAACTCACCTAGTTATGCACGGTTCATCTTCTGTTCCAGAAGAGTGGTTGGAAATCATTAACAACTACGGCGGCGATATGGGTCAAACTTACGGTGTGCCGGTTGAAGCGATTGTTGAAGGCATCAAGTATGGCGTTCGTAAAGTGAACATCGATACTGACTTGCGTATGGCATCTACCGGTGCAATCCGTAAGCACTTGGCTGAAAACACCTCTAACTTCGACCCACGTAAATTCTACAAAGCGGCTGAAGATGCAATGATGGAAATCTGTAAAGCACGTTTTGAAGCGTTTGGTTGTGCGGGTCATGCTTCTAAGATCAAAGCAGTTGGTCTTGAGGTAATGCAAGCGCGTTATGCTTCTGGTTCTTTAGATCAAAAAGTAAACTAATTTTGGGTGTTGACCTGTAATTAGATGAAATCGGCCTGGCGTCTTTAGCAGACGCTGGGTTTTTTTATGCCTAAAAACGTTATTTTTTACTGTCGAATATTAATGAATCTTAATGCGTTTGCATTCTGTGTTCATCTTCAGTAGTTTATGGATTTCGTTTTGCGGCCGCTTTTATTAAACGCTGCTCAGTCGCTCTTGATTTTCTTGTCTTGGGCGCATGCAGACACGATAAAAGGCGAGTAGTGAGTCACGAGGGGCGGCAATTGCCCTTCACTCGGGTCTCAACCTAAGGTTTTAACTTAAGTTCTAAGATGCGGATAGAGACCTATAGAGAATACTCAATCCAGAGTATTGTTCATTTCAATTAGTCATATATGAGACTGAACTCTATTATGTATCCTGAATTTTTATTCAACTCCAACCATAAAGGGAGCATTTAACTATGGCACAAACATTTGATGCTGGTGTAAAAGATTACCAGTTGACCTATTGGACTCCAGATTATGTACCTTTAGACACGGACCTATTGGCGTGTTTCAAGGTTGTACCTCAAGCAGGTGTACCACGTGAAGAAGCGGCAGCAGCGGTTGCAGCAGAATCATCAACCGGTACTTGGACAACTGTGTGGACTGACCTTCTAACCGACATGGAATTCTACAAAGGCCGTGCGTACCGTATCGAAGACGTACCAGGTGATAAAGAAGCATTCTATGCATTCATCGCTTACCCACTAGACCTATTCGAAGAAGGCTCAATCGTAAACGTACTAACTTCATTGGTTGGTAACGTATTCGGTTTCAAAGCTGTTCGTTCTCTACGTCTAGAAGATATCCGTTTCCCAATCGCATTCATCAAAACGTGCATGGGCCCACCAAACGGTATCCAAGTTGAGCGTGATCGTATGAATAAATACGGCCGTCCACTACTAGGTTGTACCATCAAGCCTAAACTAGGTCTTTCTGGTAAGAACTACGGCCGTGCAGTTTATGAGTGTCTTCGTGGCGGTCTTGACTTCACAAAAGACGACGAAAACATCAACTCTCAACCATTCATGCGTTGGCAGAACCGTTTTGAATTCGTTGCTGAAGCGGTTCAAAAAGCAGAAAAAGAAACTGGCGAGCGTAAAGGTCACTACCTAAACGTAACCGCAGCGACTCCAGAAGATATGTACGAGCGTGCAGAATTCGCGAAGTCTCTTGGCCAGCCAATCGTAATGCACGACTTCCTAACAGGTGGTTTCACTGCGAACACCGGTCTTGCGAAATGGTGTCGTAAGAATGGCATGTTGCTACACATCCACCGTGCAATGCACGCGGTAATCGACCGTAACCCACGTCACGGTATCCACTTCCGCGTATTGGCTAAGTGTCTACGTCTATCTGGTGGTGACCAGCTTCACACTGGTACTGTTGTTGGTAAGCTTGAAGGTGACCGCGCGTCAACGCTAGGCTTTGTTGATCAACTACGTGAAGCATTCATTCCAGAAGATCGTTCACGCGGTGTATTCTTTGACCAAGATTGGGGTTCAATGCCAGGCGTATTCGCGGTTGCATCAGGTGGTATCCACGTATGGCACATGCCAGCACTTGTGACCATCTTCGGTGACGACTCTGTTCTACAGTTCGGCGGCGGTACTCAAGGTCACCCAGGCGGTAACGCAGCGGGTGCAGCGGCAAACCGTGTTGCTCTTGAAGCGTGTGTTAAAGCACGTAACGAAGGTCGTGATGTTGAGCGTGAAGGTGCAGACATCCTTCGTGATGCAGCGCGTCACTCTCCAGAGCTAGCGATTGCGCTTGAAACTTGGAAAGAAATCAAGTTCGAATTCGACACAGTAGATAAGCTAGACGTTAAATAATCGTCCGCTACTCGAATCTGAACGCATCCGTTAATAAGGAGTTTACAAGATGTCTATGAACACACCTGATTATCGCACTAAGCTGACTATGGAAACTTTTGGTTTCCTACCAGAGCTAACTGCGGATGAAATCTACGACCAAATCGTATACTTGATCAACCAAGGTTGGTCTCCATCTATCGAGCACGAGCATCCTTCACAGATCCAGTCTTACTACTGGGGTATGTGGAAGCTTCCTTTCTTCGGTCTACGCGATCCAAACGCGGTATTGGCTGAAGTAGAAGAGTGCCGTCGTCAGTATCCTGATCACTTGATCCGTGTTGTTGGCTATGACAACTACACTCAGTGTAAAGGTCACGAATTCGTTGTTTACCGTCCTCGCGGAATGTAATTTAAACGACTTTCACTAACGTAATGGGAGGCCAAAAAATGAGTCAATCTCTAAGTGGTCGCGCAGCAGCGCAAGCACGCCGTCAAGCACATGTTGGCGGTTCGGCTACCTCCCCGGCGAAAACTTCTGCTAGCCAGCGTCATGCTGTTGCTGAGCCCGCGCCGATTCCGACGCGTGCACAGCAACGTGCAGCATCTTCGTATGCTGCACCTGTGGCACCGGCAGCCTATGCACCTGTAGCCGCTCCTCGGGAGCGTACTCAGGTTGTCACTGCAAAGCCGGTGGTTGCAGAAGGGCGAGAAGCAGCGCTTAAGCGTCGTCAAGCACAACTGCGTGGAAATCGTGGAGTTGCGCAATCGCAGCAACAAAAACCCACGAACCTTCATCCTAAAGCCAAAGCCTACCAAAACCGTATTGCGGCACAAGAAGTCGTAAAACAAGTTGAAGTACAGGCTGTTGCGCCAAAGGCTGAACCCATTCCACCAAGAACGGTAAATGTGAATCGTGATACTGAGCGTCGTACGACGGTTAAAAACGAAGTCAAAACAAATACCAATCCTGGTCGCAGTATGTCAAAAGCTTGGCGTCAGGCTCGTGCTCATGGCAAGATCGGTGAAAGCGCGTATAAATCGCGTGGAAACCAGACCGGTGCCCTAGTAAAAATGAGCAATCCAGATGCTTCAAGTCGTGAAGTTGCGCGCACAGTCAGAACCGAACGTTGTACACGCGGGAAAACCTGCGGTACGGTACAACCGGCTTCTAACACACGTGCTCGCAGAAGTCGGGAGCGCAGTGCTCCTGAAAAGGTGGGTCACTCGACAACCTTGAGTGGTCAGCCTATTTCAGGGACGCAAGTCGGACAAAAAAATCTGACCGGTGCTGAATACGGCGCTTGTCAATCGGTTAGCGGTACTGAGTACTTTAGTTCAGAAGAGTTCAACACTTTCTGCGAGAGTGCGCCTACCCCGGGAAAGCCAAAAGTTACCCGTACTCGCACTACTCACGGTGAAGCCATCAGCGGTACTGTTGTCGGTAATGCCGAACCAGTCACAGGTGACCGTGCGGGTGCATGCTCAGTAGTCACGGGAACGGAATACTTACCAGCTGATCAAAGTGAAATGTTCTGCTCTACAAAGCCTACGCAACCTGCAAAGGCGGCCGGTTTTAGTATCAGTGCAACTCAATTACAAAAAAATGAAAACCCAGGTTCTAAGGTAACCGGACATGATAGTTATCGTTCTAACTCGACAACGATTCGTCCATCCGAACCGAAGGCCCCACGCAAGGTGATGCCATCCATGACTCCAGCAGGAAATACCACAACCGGTACCCAAGTTGGGCGCATTGAAAACGTCACTGGCGTGCAGCATGGCTTTTGTAAGTCGGTAACTGGAACAGGTTACCAAGGTGTGGAAGAAGTGACCGAAGTTTGTGGCGCTCAACCAGCACCTCAGCCTATGAAAGTTAGTACTTCATCAACCAATCGTGGTCAAACCGTAACAGGTGATCGCAGCGGTGGTAACACCGGGTTGACTGGAGCCGAAGCTGGAACCTGTAAGGCAGTAACGGGAACACCTTATATGTCATTTGAGCATGTATCTAGTTGTGGGATTAAAGCGAAAGCGGAAATTCAACACCGTATGATGGGATCCGTTATGCCGGGAAAGCAATCTCTGACCGGCGTTCAACCCAGCCCTGAGGGCTTAACAGGCGCGCAAAGAGGTGCCTGTGAACTCGTGACAGGTACACCGTATCAAGGTGCAGATCAAACTGCAGCCTATTGTGGTGGTCGATCAACCTCTGCTCAACCGGGCGAGTCTGATTTCCCACAACTTATGAACGGCAGAGTACCTGCAGCGCCGGTCAGCGCACCACAAATGATGATGCAAGCGCCAGTGGTTTCGACTCCACAAGTTGCCCCGGCTCCTGAGCCAGAGCAACTGGGATCGAGAATCACCGGTGATGGTTGGGATCGTAGTTCAAAAGTTACCGGCACGGAAGGTGCATGGGCCAATCGTCGTAACCCGTCGATTAAAGGCACCAGTACACCGGCTCCAGTGATTGGTGCGCATAACTATCGTCCTAACGCTAAGCCTGAAATTCCAATGAGTCGGATTACCGGTTCATCAGGCAACACGGATTCAGGTGCAAAAGTAACGCTTTCCGGTGGCGCACGCGCCTAACCAGAAAACTGTAATTAAAGTAAAGTATGTTGCCCAAGGTCGCTCAAGCTAAGTCTGTTGTCAGACGGATGAAACCGAAGCACGCGCCTATTCCCTACAAACGAGAATTGGCAAATGCAAAGGTATCTCAGGATTCATCGAGATTGCATCCGCTAAGCGACGCGCACCACAATTTGGTTTTACGTGAATATGAGCTGCGTAGCAAACACCGTTTTGACAAAATCGAGTCGGTGTTAGCCCAGTTGGCTCAAGGCTACGGTAAAGCGAACTTTGTGGGGTGGGCAAATCAAATTTTACTTACTGAGCTCGGATTTGAACTGCCTAATAAAGTCTTGTTTGAGGCGTCTATTGGTGAGTTCAATCTGGGATCACTTTACAGCCAGTGTGTGTTTGAACAGTTCTTGGCGTTTAGTCGAGAGTTTTTTGAACTGGACCCACTTAAAGGTCAACAAAAACAAGCTACCACCGATCTGTTTTTACGGATGGGGTATCACGCGGTAGGGATTGCTCCCTGTGCGGATGGTCGCTTAGCCCACATGGTCAGTTATATTTTGCGTATGCCTTCTCATATGGTTCGACGCAAAGCGCATGCTGGGGCATTATTTGATGTGAGTGAGAGCGTTCGAAATTGGGTTTTTACTGAACATCTACGTTTTAGGGAAGCCATTCCCAATAAGGCCAGTGAGCCGACGCGCTACTTAAAGATAGCCGCCTATCACTTTTCCAAGGCCGACCCGCTTCATTTGGGGTGTGCAGCGCATGCAAGTGAAGATCAGCAAGCCGCCAAGGCAGCGCTTGAACGCTTAGCGGAGTTTAAGCAAGCGATTGAAAATCGTTTTGGTTGTGGCGCAACCGTAGACACGGTGTTATTAGGTGTAAATACCGATGACGACAGTCTAAGAGTCCATGTTCCAAATGAATATGGCATGGCCGATTTAGCCAATTATGTGGATTGCCACAGGCTTTATCACCAAACCTTGAATTTAACGGCCGAGCAAGCTCGTAGTGCAATTCTGGATGCATTACGAAATGGCATGAATCCATCCGGTTATCGGGATGATTTCTTATCAAAGCAACCGGGCATTATGCCGGTACTTGCTTGGTTAATTGAGCAGAATATGGCTCAAATCCAGTATGTTCATTCGTACGAATCTGGCTGTTACCCAGATTTAGGACATGCCGAACGTTTTATTGGGATCGGGCACGGTTTTGAAGAGATTCAGTTACGGAATCTAACCTACACCAGCTTTTTGGATACCCTTGAAGAAGGGATTGAAGACGTTGAAGTTGGTATTAAAATCTTTAAAAAGCTCAATGTCAGTCGAATGCTGCCGATTCCAATCGTTTTGCGTTTTGATTATGACGGTAGGGTGCCGGGTTCCAAAGCACGAGTGATCAAGAAAGCGCAGCGGATTGAAAAATTACTTCATCTTCGGTTTGCGGATCTCTCAGAGGCCGGTTTGTTACATACACTCTGCACGCTAAGAGATTACACGGGTTTCACGGCGGCTGAACGTTTGGATAGCCAAACACAGGTTTACAACTAGTCAACGAATAGGAACTGAAAAAGTGAAAATTTATCGCGTTGAAGGCACCATTGTCTCCACTAACCGTATTGCGATGATGGATCATAAACCCCTGTTACTCGTTGTCGATAAACCCGGTGCTTCGCCTATGGTCGCTGTTGATCCAATAGGGTGTAAGCAAGGGGATTGGGTCTTGTGCTGCGGGAGTTCTGCAGCACGCGATGCCACCGGAATTAAAGGTTATCCCAGTGATCTCACGATTGTGGGAATTCTGGATAAGTGGGAAGGTTAAGCCGCATGGAAATTCATCAAGTCAAAGGGCAGATTGTGCTCACGAGTCGCCTTGATGACATGGGCCATCTTCCTCTCAAAGTTTTAAAAAGTGTCAGCGGGAGTACGTCGGTAGCGATGGATCCAATCGGCACCAAAACCGGCGATTGGGTTTTTACCATCGCAAACTCTGCCGCGCGTGATGCGGCAGGTGATAAACGACTGTTAACTGATTTAACGGTGTCCGGCATCATTGATAATTGGGCCGATATCCAAAAACCAGATGTTAAATGATTAAACTCGAAAGGAGAAACCGATGAGTGAATATGGTATTGCTTTAGGCATGATCGAAACCCGTGGCCTAGTTCCAGCGATTGAAGCAGCGGACGCGATGACAAAAGCGGCTGAAGTTCGCCTTGTATCTCGCGAATTCGTTGGTGGTGGCTATGTCACAATTATGGTTCGTGGTGAGACAGGTGCAGTAAACGCAGCGGTTCGCGCTGGTGCTGACGCTTGTGAGCGTGTAGGTGATGGTCTTGTGGCTGCACACATCATTGCACGTCCACACAAAGAAGTTGAGCCGGTTCTAAGCTTCGATAAAGCATAAGTTCTAAATCTTTAAATAAGGAGAAAATCATGAGTGAATATGGTATTGCACTAGGTATGATCGAAACCCGCGGTCTAGTTCCTGCTATCGAAGCAGCAGACGCGATGACTAAAGCTGCAGAAGTTCGTCTTATTTCTCGCGAATTCGTCGGTGGCGGCTACGTGACTGTTATGGTTCGTGGTGAAACAGGTGCGGTAAACGCAGCGGTTCGTGCTGGCGCTGACGCTTGTGAGCGTGTAGGTGACGGCTTAGTTGCTGCGCACATCATTGCGCGTCCTCACAAAGAAGTTGAGCCAGTTCTTTCTGGTTCTGCTGAATAATCTATTTTTTAAGGAGTCAATCCATGAGTGAATATGGAATTGCGCTAGGTATGATTGAAACCCGCGGTCTAGTTCCTGCTATTGAAGCAGCGGACGCGATGACAAAAGCGGCAGAAGTACGTTTGGTTTCTCGTGAATTCGTTGGTGGTGGCTATGTCACGATCATGGTTCGTGGTGAGACAGGTGCAGTTAATGCTGCAGTTCGCGCTGGTGCGGATGCTTGTGAGCGTGTAGGTGATGGTCTTGTGGCTGCACACATCATTGCACGTCCTCACAAAGAAGTTGAGCCTGTACTAACCATGGGTAACACTGGTTCTGCAAAACGTTTGTAAGAAGGGGGCTCCGGCCCTTTTCTGAGACTAGGAGGCAATGATGCGTTTTCAACCTAAAATGCAAGGCAATGTAATGCCCGGTGCCGCTGCTTATCCTCGTTTTGAGCATCCACAAGTTGTGGCGCCAAATACCCAGATTTTAGGGTATTTAGGTCGCGCTCTGAGCTTGGAATTTTCAGCTGGTCAGCATTATTTGGCTCAGGCTTCTTTGTCAAAATTCCGTAATGAAATGGAATTTGCCGAAGGGTTTGTTACCCTCGCAAATGAAGAGTTTCAGCACGCAAATCTGATTACCGATCGCATGGTGAGCCAAGGTGCTCTCCCAGCGGGCAGTATTCTCAGTCCTGCCTCACCCGCCAACAACATTATTGAAGCCCTTCGTACTTGTGAAGCACGTGAATTAGCGTTGATTCAACTGTATGGGGAAGCCTTTCAATACACGATGAACGTGGGTGCAGCGGAAGACCATTCTCTTTTTTCAAGATTACTTGAAGAAGAACAAACCCAGCTAATGCGGGTGCAAAGCTGGTTGGATGAATATTACCAAATGATGGCTGCAACCCCGCAGCCCCCTCAGTGGAGTTTTGTATGAGCCCCACTTGGAAGCAAAGGGATAAGGCAGGCACCCTAGAAGCGCGGTTTGAATTTACCTCCTTCTCTGTGTTGCGTGACTTTTTGGATGAGGCGGCCGAGGTAGCTGAAAAGCTGGGTCATCATCCAAACCTAAGCTTTGGACGTGAACACGTTTCGGTAATTATTTATGCACAAAGCGGAAGCTTAGCGGAGATTGATTTTGCTTTGGCAGAAGGAATCGATGCGGCTCTGACAAAAGTAATGCAGGAGAGTGGCAGATGAGCGATGCAAACAAACCTTCTGGAGAGATTCCGGTGAATGTCGCAGCGAACCCAAATTCGACGGTGACAAGTGCTGAGAAACCTCAAACAGCAACCCCTGCGAAGTCGGCAGCGTCTAAGCCTGCGGCAAGAAAGCCTGCCGCTCGCAAACCGCCAGCAACTAAGGCTGAAGCCCCTGCGGTCTCAGACGTTGCTGAAGAATCCGTTAAGGAGTTGCACATTGCGGAGAAGATCAAATCTTTGCCAAGACGTCGTGTCTGGCCGGATTGATGTCTGACCTTCGATGAAGTACAGAGCAAGGGATATGCTTACGCATATCCCTTTTTTTGTTTTTTGGTAGCGATTTTTGTGTCACCTAGTGATGAAAACTTGAAAAGTTAACTTTTTATATTGAAAGTTTCTATAGATTTGAGTTGGTTTTTCAATTTTTCATTTGTCGGCATTGCGCTTAGTATTCCAAAAGTTTTACTTACCAAAAAATGTCGCAAGAGACTTGCCTCCCCTAAAGTCGCTAACTTAGGGGGGGCGAATCTTGCACTCTCCGTCGTATCAGAGCAGAACGGCTGAGTTTCAAGCAGGTGCTTTTTGCAACTTGCACTTTATTATTTGCTCTCAGGTTGAGCCAATTCCTGAAGCAGCATGACTAAGAAGCGGTTTGTTTTGCGGTTTTTGCAAGCAAGCTGCCATTACGAAGGTGAAAAAACGATGGCAAATACAACAGAAAATACAATCAACGAACAGCCCGACGCCGGATTTGGTTCTGCGGCTTTTGATAAGCGCTATGCGGTGCGTGATGTTCAAGCGGGTGTCATTACGGCAACCATGGCGATTCCGCTTTCCATCGGGATTGCGATGATGTCCGACTATCCCATTCAAGTAGGTTTGGCGACGGTTGCATTTGCCTCCTTTATTGGGTTTTTGTTTGCGTGGTTTCGACCGGGAAATTTTATTGGTGCGCCAGGAATTGCGGCCGGTTTAGCGCCGATTTTGGCGATGGGTGTGGCTACATTTGGCATCCAGAATATGGCATTTATCATTTTCCTAACCGCTACGTTCCAAGCTTTAATTTGGAAGTTCAATTGGCAACGCTATCTGCTCCAAGCAGTGCCATCTTATTTGGTTGAGGGCTTGCTGGCCGGAATAGGGCTAAAGATTGCGCTGAAGTTTTTGCCGTTTTTATGGATGTTGCCGGTTGGAATGGCAACGCCGGAGAGCTTCTGGAGCGATGCGCGGGTGCAGGTGGTTGCTTTGTCGGTGGTCGGGGCGATTTTGTTTATTGTTTTGTTCCAGTTTTTTAAGGATACCAAACCGGCATTACCTTACTTTGGTCTGATTATTTTTGGATTGATTGCGGCACAATTTTTTGATCTGAAAATGCTGCAGGTTGAGGATGTGGATATTAACCTTGGCTTGCCTATTCCAGAGTTTGACAGCGCACTAATGTGGATCTATGCGATTTTCTTTGCGCTAATGTTGGCGGTGGTCGATGTTATCGAACAGGTGATGTCAAATGCGGCGATTGAAAAAATCGATCCTTTAAAACGTCCTTGCAACTCCAATAACTCATTACTATCGATTTGGGTGTCAAATATGGGCTCAAGTTTCTTTGGTGGTATGACTAACTTGGACGGTCTCGCCAAGTCTTCGACCAACCGTTTGGCGGGTGCCTACACCAAACTTTCGGTACTGGTTATTGGCTTGTTGATTACCTTCTTTGTTTTTAATGTGCATTATTTGGATTACCTGCCGTACTTTGCGTTGTCGATTATCATGGTATTTGTGGGTTTGAAGATGGTATTAGGGGTGTTGCATACGGCAAAATATGGTCCTTATGCGATGCTCTTGGCGACGCTGTGCGGTTTGTTGGTCTTTAAAGTGGGAATTTTCGAAGGTCTGATTATTACCTTGGTGATTCACGCGATGATTTACTATGTGATTTTCAAGAAAATCGAGTGCCAGCCAACCGGTTTGATTGTGCGCCAGTATTTTCAGAAGTTTAAAGAAGACGAAAAAGAGATTAACTGATAGGGTATACGCTTTTTTAAGCCCATCGGCTGGGTCGTCTTATAAATTATGTTGGTTTGAGCCATTTCAAAAACGAAGGGTATTTAGGGTAGGTAATGGAGTCGATTGTTGTTGCAACCGGTAATCCGCATAAAATCAAGGAACTGATGCCATTACTTGCGCCCTTGGCAAGAAGATTTCATTTGCAAACCGATTTCTTTTGCGATGAAGCCGTTGAAGATGGCGAAACTTACCTTGAAAATGCGTTAAAAAAAGCCCGTTTTGCCAGTGCAAAAACTGGACTGCCTGCCATTGCCGATGATTCTGGACTTTCGGTGGATGCGCTCTTAGGCGCGCCCGGAATTTATTCGGCACGTTACGCCGATGTTGGCAAGAACCGTAAGCCGAGCGAAGCTGAAAATCGTCAAAAACTGTTGGCAGACTTGCGTGGCCTGCCTTATGCACAGCGAAAAGCGCATTATTATTGCGCCATCGTGTTAGTGCGCCATCCAAAGGACCCCGCACCGATTGTTGGGTATGGTCGTTGGGATGGTGAAATCCTCATGGAAGAGCGTACCGACTATGGTATTGGTTACGACTCGCTGTTTTGGGATCGACGTTATGTCCGTAGCGCATCGCAAATCGATCTTGAGCTCAAAAACATAATCAGTCATCGTGCCCAAGCTGCAAAAGCGGTGGTGGCTCAGTGGCTGGAAGAAAAGGCTAAAACAAAATGATTGAATTGCGTACTTGGGTTTTCATTGACTCATTGCAACCCCAGTTAGCGTCTTATATGGGGACCGCTTCCTTAGGCTTCCTTCCGGTACCCGGTGATTCATGCTTGTGGGTCGAGGTCGCACCTGGTATGGCGGTGCATCGCTTATCTGATATTGCGTTGAAGGCATCCAACGTGCACCTTGGGCAGCAGATTGTTGAGCGTTCTTATGGCTCCATCTTTGTACACCATCGTGTGCAGAGTGATGTGTTAGAGTCTGGTGAGCATATGCTGCGTTATATGAATACCGAACACAGCACCCGTCATCCCTGCCGTTTGATGTGGCATGAGATTATTCGCTCGATTACACCGGACCATGCCACGCTGATTAACCGCGACAACCGTAAGGGTTCAATGGTGTTGCCGGGACAAAGTATGTTGATTATGGAAACCGATCCAGCCGGCTATATTATTTATGCCGCTAATGAAGCAGAGAAAGCCTCGAGTGTCACCTTGATTGAAGCGCGAGCGGTTGGGGCTTACGGTCGCTTGATTATGGCTGGCAAAGAAGCCGATGTGGTCGAAGCAGCACGAGCCGCGACGGCTGCGCTTAAACGGATGGGCGGACCAACCGGTCCAAGTTGTACTGACACCATGTAGCCGACTACACTACACGCCTGCTGTCTTGCTGAGTCCAATAAATAGGTCCCAGCTGCGGCAACCAAAATCGTGTGAATAGGCCCTAAGGAGTGACAATGGAAAATGCCGTCAACAACAGTACCGGAAGCCATTTCCTTCTACGCCACGCCTCATTGCGGCAAATTCAGATTTTTGAAGCGGTCTCAAGGCATTTAAGTTTTACCAAGGCGGCGCAGGAGCTTTTTTTGACTCAGCCGACGGTTTCTGCTCAGGTAAAGAGTTTTGCCGAGGCAATTGATATGCCATTGTATGAACAGATTGGCCGCAATATTTATCTGACTGAGGTGGGCGAAAAAGTCGCCAGTAGTTGCCGTGAAATCATTGATCGGCTCTCAAATCTAGAAATTATGCTTGACGATTTTAAAGGGCTAAAACGTGGACGCCTTCGGGTTGCGGTGGTAACCACAGCGATGTATTTCACGCCCAAAGCGCTTGGCGAATTTTGTCAGAAGCATACCGATATTGAACTGAGCCTCAAAATCACCAACCGTGAAAATCTGTTTAAGCGCATCGAACAGAACTTAGACGATTTATATATTATTGGCCAGGTGCCCAGTAGCTGGCAGGAATTAGAGGTGACGCCTTTTATTCCAAATCCCTTGGTGATTATTGCCAATCGCAATCATGAACTGGTTGGCCAAAAGGTCAGCTTGCAACGTTTAGCGCAAGAGCCTTTTATTATGCGCGAGGAAGGTTCCGGAATTCGCTTGGCGGTGGAGGCCTTATTCGCTGAGCAGAATCTCAAGGTTAATGAGCGTTTAACAATGGAAAACAATGAAGCCATCAAGCATTGCGTGATTGGCGATTTGGGTGTGGCTTGTGTCTCACGCAATGCGTTGTACAAGGATGAGCGTTTGAATGGTCCGGTAACCGAATTAGATGTTGAAGGTTTTCCGGTGCAAAAGCAGTGGAATATTGTTTACCCAAAAGGCAAAGAGCTTTCAGTGATTGCCAAAGAATTTCTCGAATTTTTACAGACGCGCAGCGATGAGCTCGTGCAAATTACGTAACTGCTTAAAGCTGAAGTTTTCGGCGGGCACTTAGATTAAAAATAGGAAGATGACCAGAATGAGCAATCGTTATCCAATTAGCGGCACGGTGGGAATTGAATGGGATTCGCACAACAATGTCAGCGTCAGTGGCTTTCAACGTACCCGTCAGGTACAAGACACCAAAGTGACTCAGCGTGATTTACGTGCTGAGCCCATTGATACCCTGATTGCGAATGAAGCGTGTGCTTGTGCGCCTTCTTCTGAGCGTTTGGCGGAAGAGTTGTTTGCACGCTGGAATGAAGCTTTGCAAACCGGTGATCCTTTGGCGGTGGCACATTTGTATTGGGAAGACGCGATTCTGTTGCCGACTGTCTCCAATGTTCCACGAGTGAATCACGCTGAAATTGAAGATTACTTCCACCACTTCTTGCAGTCTCAGCCTTTTGGTACGGTTTTATCACGTAATCTAAAACAAGGCTGTAACAAACTGACGGATGCAGGCGTTTACGAGTTTCAAGTGATTAAGGATGGCAAATCCATGGTTGTTCCAGCACGTTACACCTTTGTGTATGAGTTCCGTGAAGGCGAATGGAAAATCAGCCACCACCACTCCTCAATGATGCCTGAAAAATAAGCAGATTTTAGCGCCTCTAAACAACCCGTCTCGATGACGGGTTTTTTGTTTTAGTGGATGAAAATCGGGTTGTCCCCAGTTTTATCCACAGGAAAGGCGATGCGATAGCTGTTCAGCCAATTCAGTGAGAAATTGTGGCTCTGGCTGTGCCGAATAGGGTTGATAGTAGAGTGGGCAGGGTAACCAACTTTCTAATCCTTCGGTAAAACCGCTGGCTGCAATCATCGGCTGATTGACCACAGCAGCATAGAGTTCCAGGCCGGCTGCACGAATGGCTTGAGCACTGAGTAAAGCTTGGTTAATGGCGCCCAAGCGATCGGCAATAACCAAAATAACTGGCAAGCCCAGCCTTTGCGCCAAATCTTGATTGAAGCCGTCACTGGCCAAAGGAGACAGCCATCCTCCTGCCCCTTCAACCAGCAGCAGTTGTTGGGTTTTTTCGGGTTGGCAGGCTTCAGCTAATTGACGGATGAGCACTCGATGTCCGGCTTGAGCGATGGCGAGATGCGGTGAAATGGCCGGCGCATATTGCCAAGGGCAAATTTTCTGCAGTGTTTCCGAGCTGTTGGCGGCCTGTTTCAATAGCAGTGCATCTTGGGCGAGCAGTTGACCATCGGCTTGTTGCAGGCAACCGGATGCAACCGGTTTACGCACACACAATTCAAAGCCCAGTTGAACCAGTGTGTGCGCCAGATTCGCCGCGATGCGGGTTTTGCCAACATCAGTGTCGGTGCCGGTAATAAAAAAACCACCGATCGAGGTGGTTTTAGGGCGGCTGGGTCGGCTCAATCCCATTAGAGATTTTCCGTTAAGCGCGCTTGGGCTTCTTGGTATTTTTCGAGCGTGTTTTTTACGACATCCTCCGGCAGAACGGGAGCTGTAGTTGGATTGCGATCCCAGTCTAACGAATCGAGATAGTCGCGAATGTACTGCTTGTCAAAGCTGGGTGGGTTGGCACCGGTTTGGTAGCTGGCAGCAGGCCAAAAACGTGAGCTGTCTGGGGTGAGCGCTTCGTCAATCAAATGAATTACACCGTTTTCGTCTTCGCCAAATTCAAATTTGGTATCGGCAATAATGATGCCCCGTCCCAGCGCGAATTCGGCAGCAAATTGGTACAGTTGCAGGGCAATGGCACGCACTTTTTCTGCTTTTTCTTCACCCATAATGGCAACTAATTCGGCAAAACTGATGTTTTCATCGTGCTCGCCTTGGGCGGCTTTGGTAGAGGGGGTAAATAAAGGCTCAGGTAGCTGTTGCGCTTGCTCCAAACCGGCCGGTAAGGGAATGCCGCATACGCTTTGGCTTTTTTGATACTCTTTCCAACCGGAGCCAACCAAATAGCCGCGTACAATCGCTTCAACCGGCAGGGGTTTCAGTTTTTTGACAATCATCCCCCGGCCTTCAATTTGGATCAATTCGTCTGCGGTTAAGTAGCGACTGAGGTTTTGTTCATCGACTAATTGGTTCGGAACGATACTTTCCGTTTTCTTCATCCAAAACTGTGCGGTTTCCGTCAAAATTCGGCCTTTGCCGGGAATCGGTGTGGGCAGAATGGCGTCGTAAGCCGAGATGCGATCGGTGGTAACAATCAGCATGTGCTTGGCGTCAATGTCATAAATGTCGCGGACCTTGCCTTTATTAATTAATGGCAGGCTGGTTAAGTTTGACTCATAGAGTGCTTGCATAGTGCTTCCTAAGAAAACAAAAAATTCAGGATTCGTCCCTGCGGCGGTCAGAATAAGGGAACTGGATGTGGCCGTAGCGCAGCACCAAGACCGCAAGCGACAGGAGGGTAATTGTGCCGGCAATAGCAATCATTTGCCATTCACTCAAGGCTTTCATGTCCAGAATCAGTAAGCGCGCCAAGGCGACAATCGCAATATAAATTGGAAAGCGAATCGGCAGCTTGCCCGATTTTAGATAAATTCCAACCATTGCCAGTACTTCAAGATAAAGAAACAACAACAGCAAATCGCCCAAGGTCACCGTACGTGCATTAAGCATGTGCAGTACTTCGCTGCCGGCAGCGAAAATGGTGGCAAGGGTAATCACGACTAAACCAATGTACTCGGCCAGATGGATGATTGACGCGAGGGCTCGATCCGCTAGGGGGCGGGGATTGGTGGGTTCAGTCTTCGAGATGCGGCTAGGTTCGGTCTCGGTGGGCGGTAGCGGGGTCGCAGACATTTGGGCTCTCTTTGAAGGGCAAATTCTTGGCTGGCAAAGATTTTTTGCCATTTTAATGGATACTGTTAAAATGCACGAAATTATTTTTTTGAAACTTTTTAGATAGGTAGCTCAATAATGGCAAAGCTCGAAAACTGGATTGCTCCTTCGATTCTTTCTGCAGATTTTGCAACGCTTGGTAAGGATGTTAAAGACGTGATTGCGGCAGGTGCGGATGTGGTGCATTTTGACGTAATGGATAATCACTATGTGCCAAACTTGACCATCGGCCCTTTAGTGTGCGAGTCGTTGAAAAAATTTATGGATCGCGAAGGCGTAAAAGCCCCAATCGATGTGCATTTAATGGTAAAGCCGGTGGATCGTATTATTCCTGACTTTATCAATGCTGGCGCCGATTATGTGACTTTCCACCCAGAAGCGTCTGAGCACATAGACCGCTCTCTACAGCTGATAAAAGGGATGGGCGCAAAAGCCGGCTTGGTCTTTAATCCGCACACCCCTTTGCATTATCTTGAGCATGTGATGGATAAAATTGACATGATCCTGATTATGTCAGTTAACCCAGGTTTTGGCGGTCAGTCATTTATTCCTCAGGCTTTGGAAAAGTTGAAAGCTGCGCGTAAGTTAATTGATGCTTCGGGTCGCGAAATTCGTTTGGAAATTGATGGTGGGGTTAAAGTCGAAAACATTCGTGAAGTGGCTGCTGCTGGGTGTGATACCTTTGTTTCCGGTTCCGGTATTTTCGGTAAAGCCAATGCGAACGATGCCCATCGTTATAACACCATCATTCAACAGATGCGTGACGAACTGGCCAAGGCCTAAAAGTCTTAACGCGGGCCAAAGGTCCTGCGTCCTAAGATGAGCAACGGTTTGTAAAACGCTGGTGTGCCCTAAGCTCACCAGCGTTTTGGTATTTAAAGGCTGGGGGCTTTTGCACCGGCAGCAAGTGGAAAACAACAGCAATGACAAACAAAATAAAACCCAGTTTTGTGTTGATTGACTTAGACGGCACGCTGATCGATTCGGTTCCGGATTTGGCCTATTGTGTCGATGAAATGATGCGTCAACTCGAGATGCCAGCACGGGGTCAAACGGCAGTAAGGGATTGGGTCGGAAATGGGGTACAGCGTCTTACTGAGCGAGCTTTGATTAACTCAGTAGAAGGCATGCCGGATCCAGAGTTGATGGCAAAGGCCTATCCAATTTTTTTAGAGCTGTATCAGCACAATAACTCCCAGCGCAGTGTGGTCTACGATGGCGTGGTTGCGGGAATTGAGTGGATGATCGCCCAAGGCTATCGTGTCGCTTGTGTGACCAATAAAGCTGAAGCTTTCACCTTGCCTTTATTAAAGGCCAAAGGGTTGCACGATTACTTTGAAGTGATTGTCAGTGGTGACACCTGTGCCAAGAAAAAACCCGATCCCATGCCGCTTTTGCATGCGGCCGAATTATTGGGTGTTTCGCCAGAAAATGCGTTGATGATTGGCGATTCACAATCCGATGTTAAGGCGGCGCGTGCTGCAGGCTTTCATATTTTCTGTATGACCTATGGGTATAACCATGGTGAAGATATCCGCAACTATCATCCGGATGTAGTGCTGGATTCGTTCGCGGAATTGCCAAATTATCTTGAGGCGAAATAACCTCCGATAGGCTTAAAAAGGACTCAAATTATGCCGAATGGACTGCTTTTTTTGTGGCGACTTCTACAACTGTTGACCAAACCTCTATGGTGTTCTGTGCAAGGGATTTGGCGATGGTGGCAATTCCAACTTTGGCAATGGCGCCAACGTTAAGACAAGCACTCGCACACATAAAAGTTTTTCTAAGGCACTCGAGTTATGACAAAGACACAATTTAGTAAATATCAGCAGCAAGGTTTTAACCGCGCACCCGTAATGCGCACCGTGCTGGCGGATTACGACACCCCTCTCAGCGTTTATCACAAGTTGGCACAAGGCGCTTATTCTTATCTGTTTGAATCGGTGCAAGGCGGCGAAAAATGGGGCCGTTATTCGATTATCGGATTGCCATGCGAACGCCGCATCGAAGTGCGTGGGCAGCAGATTTTTGAATACCTGCATGACGAGCGAATTCAACAACAAACCTCAAAAGATCCGTTGGCATGGATTGAGGCTTACCAAAGCCAGTTCAAAGTTTTGGATAAGCCGGGTATGCCAGCCTTTAGCGGTGGTCTGGTCGGTTATTTCGGTTACGACACTGTTCGGTATGTTGAACCGCGTTTGGCGCTTACCGTGCCGGTACGAGACGATATCGGCGCGCCGGATATTCAGTTATTGGTGTCTGAAGAACTGGTGGTATTCGACAATCTAAGCGGCCAAGTGCATTTTATTGTGCATGCCGATTTAACGGCCGAAAATGGTTTGGATAAGGCGCAAGCACGATTGGATGAACTGGTCAGCAAGCTCAATCAGTCTTTACCAATGCCAAATGACACTCCTAGTCATCTGCAAATAGCGGAAGAAGATTTTGTCTCAAGTTATGGTGAAGAAGCCTTCAAAGCCTCGGTAAAAAAGATCCAGGAATATGTGCTGGCGGGCGATGCCATGCAAGTCGTGATTTCGCAGCAGATGTCGGTGGATTTTAAAGAGAATCCGATGGATTTATACCGCGCACTGCGTCACCTAAACCCATCGCCCTATATGTTTTATTTGGATTTGGCGGATACCCATATCGTGGGTTCATCGCCGGAGATTTTGGTGCGCCTCGAAGATAAAACCGTTACCGTGCGCCCCATCGCCGGAACGCGCCGCCGTGGCGAAACCGAAGAGCAAGATATTGCCCTTGAACAAGACCTATTGAGCGACCCAAAAGAGTTGGCTGAGCATTTAATGCTCATTGATTTGGGACGTAATGATGTCGGGCGTATTGCACAGGTTGGTAAGGTTGAGTTGACTGAGAAAATGGTGGTTGAACGGTACTCACACGTGATGCACATTGTCTCCAACGTCAATGGCACAATTAAAGAGGGTATGACCGCCATGGATGTCTTACGTGCCACCTTCCCTGCCGGAACCTTATCGGGTGCGCCGAAAATCCGTGCGATGGAAATCATTGACGAATTGGAGCCGGTGAAACGCGGCATCTACGGTGGCGCAGTCGGTTATCTTGGTTGGAACGGCAATATGGACACCGCCATCGCGATTCGTACTGCTGTGATTCAAGACAACAAGTTGTTTGTTCAAGCCGGTGCCGGAGTGGTTGCCGATTCCGTTCCTCAGTCAGAATGGGACGAAACGATGAACAAAGCGCGCGCTATTTTTCGTGCAGCTCAGTTTGTTACCCAAGGCCTAAAAGTCAACGCCAAGTAATGCCGGAGAGATAAACCTTATGTTATTAATGATTGATAATTACGATTCGTTTACTTACAACTTGGTGCAGTATTTCGGCGAGTTGGGGCAAGAGGTGCAGGTCTATCGCAATGATCAAATTGATTTGGATACCATCAAATTGCTGAATCCGGATTACCTTGTGATTTCACCTGGTCCATGCACGCCGACCGAAGCTGGTGTTTCGGTTGAAGCAATTCGTCATTTTGCGGGCAAAATTCCGATTATGGGAGTTTGTCTTGGGCACCAAGCGATCGGTCAGGCATTTGGCGGTAAAATTGTGCGGGCCAAGCAGGTTATGCACGGTAAAACCTCGCCGGTTTATCACCATAATCAAGGCATGTTTGCCGGCTTGCCTAATCCCGTCGAAGTGACGCGCTATCACTCTTTAGTGATTGAGCAGAGCAGTTTGCCGGATTGTTTAGAGGTCACTTCTTGGACGCAAGATGCTGCCGGTGGTTTGGATGAAATCATGGGGGTGCGTCATAAAGCATTTGCGATTGAAGGTGTGCAGTTCCATCCCGAATCGATTTTGACCGAACAAGGGCATAAGATGCTGCAAAACTTCTTGCAACAGCACGCGCACTGAAGGAGAAAGCATGCAGTTGAAATTTGCATTAGAAAAGCTACTTAACCATCAAGATCTCAGCCGTGAAGAGATGAAATGGGTGATGCAGCAGTTGATGACGGGTGCAGCAACCGATGCACAAATCGGTGCGATTCTGGCCGCTTTGCGGATGAAGAGCGAGAGTGTGGACGAGATGACAGCCGCCGTTGAGGTGATGCGCGATTTGGCCACAGCGGTCGCCATTGGCGATAAAACCCATTTGGTCGATACTTGCGGTACTGGCGGCGATGGTGCCAATACCTTCAATATTTCAACCGCTTCGGCGTTTGTGGTTGCGGCCGCCGGTGCGACGGTTGCTAAGCATGGCAATCGCTCGTTTTCCAGTAAGTCTGGCAGTGCCGATGTTTTGGAAGCCGCTGGCGTGAATTTGAATTTGAATGCACAACAAGTTGGGGAGTGCATTGAACAACTGCAGATTGGTTTTCTGTTTGCGCCCGCACACCACAGTGCCATGAAGCACGTAATTGCAGCACGTAAGGAGATGGGGGTGCGTACCTTGTTTAATATGCTTGGTCCGTTGACGAATCCTGCGGGTGCACCGGCACAGGTGATAGGGGTTTTTAATAAGGCTCTGGCTCCAGTGTTTGCCGAGGTTTTGAAAAATCTTGGCTCCAAACACGTGATGGTGGTGGCGGCTGAAGACGGTTTAGATGAAATTTCGGTTGCGAGTAAAACCCATGTGAGCGAGCTGAGAGACGGTCAAATTTATCATTGGTCGATTGATCCAAACGATTATGGTATGGAGTACGCAGATTTACGTGATTTATCGGTCGATTCTGCGCAGCAAAGTCTTACCATTATTCAGCATGTTTTTGCAAATCAAGCAGGGGCCGCCCGTGATATTGTCTGCTTAAATGCGGGCGCTTCGATTTATGTCGCAGGCATTGCCGAGAGCTATGCAGCAGGCGTTGAGTTGGCTCGTAAAGTGATTGCTGATGGCTTGGCCAGTGCTAAATTAAACGCATTTATTGCTAAAACACAGTCTTTTGCCAACTAACTTGTTACGCGTTCATATTGGAACGCAAGTGTGACATGAGTGCTTAAAGATGAAAAAACCGCACTGTTTTATTGCTGGTAGTTTCGCATTTAGCCTCGGCTTTATCGGCATTTTTTTGCCACTGCTGCCGACCACCCTTTTATGATTTTGGCCGCGGGCTGTTTTGCCAAAAGCTCGCCGCGTTTCCATCAAGCTTTACTCAATAACCGTTTTATCGGTGCCGACCTACGTCGTTGGGAAAGCGAACGTACTATGTTGCGCGTCACTAAAATCCGCGCTACTTGGGTCATCGTCGTGATGTTCTCACTCTCCATCGCCATTCTCTACGACAGCCACTGGCTTCAGCTTATGCTTATCGGCGTTGCCGCTATTTTGCTGTTCTTTCTCTGGCGCGTGCCGGAGCAAAAGCCCAAGCTTAATTGATTCAGTATTTGATTCAAAATCTGCTTTAAAAATTTTTAAGTTGTTGTTTTTAGATAGATATTCGATTTATTAAATGATTCGTTAATTGATTCATTTCTGTCCGTCTTTGTGTAATACGTTATGTGATACAATTTGTTTGTAGTCAATTTTAGGAGGTTGTTATGAGTGCCTTAACGTTACGTCTACCGGATAGTTTGGATCAACAAATTCGTGATTTGGCATCTGTTCAGCATATGTCGCTGTCGGATTTTGCGCGTACGGCTTTGGAAGTATACGTTAAACAGACGCAGCAAGAGCTGGCTTTGCAAGAGATGGTTGCGGCAGCTCAGGCGATGCAAAGCCATCCTGAAATAGCCAAAGCGGTAGCGGAGTTAAATCAGGAATTATCGGTGACGGATGATGATTTGAATGCGCACTCTGTTCAAGAGCCTGAAACCGGATGGTGGAAATGAGTTTTGCCCGAGGCGATATTGTTTTAGCAAGGCTCAATCCTAATCAAGGAGCCGAAATCGGGAAAATCCGTCCGGTAATCGTTTTAACCCAAACCGCATTAATTGATGCAGGGTTACCGATGATTTTTGTTATCCCCCTTAGCACGCAATATTGGCCGGAACTCAAAGCACTACGCGTCGCCATTGCCCCACGAGAGCGCCTGCTCAAAACTTCTTACGCGGTTCTCGAACAAGCCCGTTCCATCGATAAAAGCCGAATTGAGAATTCTGTCCTTACACGCCTGACTCAATCGGAGCTTAAAGAAGTCGAGTCGAAATTTTCGTTAATGGTCGGAGTCAATTAAGATAATTACTGCGTGATTACTTGATAGTTGAAAACGCCTATGTCTGTGGTTCAAATCCAAAGAATGCTAAACTACGCGCACATTAAAAATTAAGGTTTGAGAGATGGTTAATACGCCGACGATTTTGAAGAAGATTATTTTGCGCAAGCTTGAAGAGATCCAAGAAGGCTGCGAGAAGATTTCTTTGCGTGAGATGAAACAGAAGGCACTGATGATGAGCACCACGCCGACCAAAGGGTTTGCGGATGCTTTGCAGGCCAAGCTGGATGATGGTCAGTCGGCGGTGATTGCGGAAATCAAGAAGGCTTCGCCATCAAAAGGGGTGTTGCGCGAAAACTTCGATCCCGTTGAAATTGCGAAGAGCTATGAAGAACACGGCGCAGCCTGCTTGTCTGTTCTGACGGATAAAGATTTCTTCCAAGGCTCGAACGAGTATCTACAACAGGTGCGTGCAGCGGTCGATTTGCCGATTATTCGTAAAGACTTTATTGTTGACGATTATCAGGTTTATGAAGCGCGTGTCATCGGTGCGGATTGTATTTTATTGATTGCGGCAGCCATTGGCGATGCGCAGATGTATGAGTTAACGCAAACCGCATTGCAGTTGGGCATGGATGTGTTGATCGAAGTGCACAATGAGGAAGAGTTAGATCGGGCCTTGCAGTTGCCGCTGCCAATGATTGGCATCAATAACCGCGATTTGCATTCTTTCGACGTTGCTTTGGATACAACGCTGAAAATGCTGGATAAGATTCCGCAAGATCGAATCGTGGTCACTGAGTCGGGCATTCATTCGCCGGAAGATGTGGCCTTAATGCGCAAACATCATGTAAATACCTTCTTGGTCGGCGAAACCTTTATGCGTGCTGAAAATCCAGGTCTTAAGCTAGCGGAGCTTTTTGCGTAACACCTGCTTGATTTGTTTTTGGCCATTATTGGAGTGGCACTTTACGCCTAGTGTCTGAAACACTTTGTATTTCAATGGCTTATATTAGACAAGTTTTGGCTAATTTTTTTTGCACTAAAGGGCAAAATATCCTTGCCTTTTAGAGCAAAAAGAGAATAATACCGCTTTCCTTTTTCGCACAGAAACCTTCATTTTTGACTCTCCTCTCTGATACGAGTCGAAGGCAACAGATAGAAAAATGGTTAACACCTCACGTTGCAGTTTTGACGTGGCTGGGGTTCACGCAACTAGCCTTTGTTGCAGGAACTGATAATTAATCATTCATTCGATACGGCAAAATGCCGAGCGGATGTTTAATAAAGGTATGCCTTAATGTCGCATTCAGAAAATATCCTGGTTACCAGTAATAATCATTTTGAAGTGGTGGAAAAAACCACCTTGATTGACGATTCTTGGCCAACGCACGACCAAGCAATTAAAGACCAGACTCTAGACCATTTTATTTGTCGAGATGGTAAAGTATTCGCCGGTACGCATTTGATTATCGACCTGTGGGGGGCATCCAATCTGGATAACCTTCAGATTATGGAACAAGCCCTGCGTAAAGCGGTAAAAGAAGCCAAAGCCACCTTGCTGCATTTGCATCTGCATCACTTTACGCCAAATGGCGGTATCTCGGGTGTGGCGGTACTGGCAGAATCGCATATTTCAGTGCATTCTTGGCCAGAGCGGGACTATGCCGCATTTGATGTCTTTATGTGTGGGGATTCAGAGCCAGAAAAGGCAATTGACGTCTTGCGTGATGCGTTTCAGCCAAGTGAAGTTCAGGTGGATAGCCTGCTGCGCGGTCAGGTTGTCACGGTGTAATTGTTTCGTCGTGTCACTTAAGTGACACAATTGAAGGCATCGTTTATGAGTACACTCTCTTATCTGGAAACCCTTTATCCGAGCTGGGGCCAACAGTTTTTAATGGACGAGGTGGTGTTTGAGGTGAAAACCGAACATCAGCACCTCGTGATTTTTAAGAATGCCCAGTGGGGCACGGTAATGGCTCTGGATGGGGTGATTCAAACCACCGAAAAAGATGAGTTTGTTTATCATGAAATGATGGTCCACGTTCCGTTGCTGGCGCATGGCAATGCCAAAAAGGTATTGATCATTGGCGGCGGAGACGGTGGAATTTTGCGTGAAGTGCTCAAGCACCAATATGTGGAGTCAGTGACTCAGGTTGAAATTGACCAGCAAGTGATTGATATGTGCATCACCTATTTGCCGAATCATTCGGCGGGTGCCTATAACAATCCCAAAGCCAATATTGTGATTGATGATGGCGTTGAATTTGTTAACCGTTGTACGGAAAAATTTGACGTGATTATTTCCGATTCAACCGATCCAATGGGTCCGGGAGAGGTGCTATTTACCTCGCGTTTCTACCAAGGTATTCAACAATCTTTGGCGGAAGGCGGTGTGTTCGTAGCGCAAAATGGCGTCAGTTTTTTACAAACTGGCGAAGTGGTTACCACGGCCAAGCGTTTAGGGTCTTTATTTCAGGACGTCCATTTCTACAGCAGCGCCATTCCAACCTATGTGGGAGGAATAATGTGTTTTGCTTGGGCTTCCGACAATCGAGCGCTTTTGAACGTGGATTTGGCTACCTTAGAGTCGCGTTTTGCCGCAGCCGGTTTACAAACGCGTTTTTATACACCGCAATTGCATAAAGGCAGTTTTGCCCTCCCGCAATACATTTTGGATGCTTTAAACAATGGTTGAACAATCAATAGCTGAACAATTTGCCGAAGAGACGCACCCGGACGTCCTAGAACAATTTGACCGTGCCAGTTTGCAAGAACTGGTTGAAAAACATGAAACACCTTTTATGGTTCTGGATTTGGAAGAGATTGATTACCAATACAAATCTCTGCAAGCCGCTTTGCCAGGTGTCAAACTGTTTTATGCTCTGAAATCCCTGTCACACCCAGAGCTGATTAAGCGTCTGAAAAGCTTGGGCTGCAACTTTGACTTGGCAACCATTGGTGAAGTCGAGCTGGTTGAATCGCTGGGCATTAAAGGCAATCAGTGTATCCACACTCACCCAATCAAAAAAGATCGTGAAATCAAACGTGCCTTGGAATTTGGTTGTACTCGCTTTGTTGTTGATAACTTTGAAGAGATGAAAAAGTTTTACAAGTATGCAGGGCAAGTGGAATTGATTATCCGCGTCAGTTTCCGCTCGAAACAAGCTGTGGTCGATTTGTCACGTAAGTTTGGCTGTACGCTTGAAGAGCTGCCTATTTTGGTAGAAATGGCTCAAACGAACGGGGTTTCGGTGGTCGGTTTATCGTTCCATGTAGGCTCGCAATCTTTGTCGCCAATCATGCAGGTCAATGCAATTCGTTCCAGTATTGCCGCTATGAAAGTGATGCACAACGTTAACTGGAAGTTCCTGGACATCGGTGGCAGTTTCCCAGTTTCTTACCAGGAAGAAGTGACTCCGATTGGCGAGTTCTGTGTACCGGTAATGGAGGCGCTGTCTGAGTTGCCAGAAGGCGTTGAAGTTTTCGCCGAACCAGGCCGTTTTATTTCGGCTCCTTCAATGATTGAAGTGGTGTCAATTGTCGGTAAAGCGAAGCGTGGTGCTCGTACTTGGTATTATTTGGACGATGGCGTTTATGGCGGTTTCAGCGGCCAGATGTTTGATCATGCAACCTACCCAATTGCACCGCTTAAGCCCGTGGACCCAATGGGCGATTTCTTTCCATCGGTGTTGGCTGGTCCAACGTGTGATTCGATTGACGTGGTAGCAGAAGACATCGAATTGCCAGAAATGGAAGTGGGCGATATTCTGATTGGTAAGCAGATGGGCGCTTATACGCTGGCCTCTGCAACCGAGTTCAACTACTATCCAAAACCGAAAGTGGTGGTGGTCGAGGACATCTTCGACCCAGAAACAGAAGCTTTGTAATTGTGACTGAAGGGTGCCGAAACGCACCCTTTTTTATAGCAAAGGACGTTTAAATATGACAACTGTAGTGAAATGGGCTGGTGCGGGTATGGCCTTTGATGCCACAGCCAGTTCCGGGCATGCGGTGCGAATGGATGCCGCTCCAGAGGTTGGCGGTGAAAACACTGGGCCACGGCCGATGGAAATGCTGTTAATGGGTTTGGGTGGTTGCACGGGCATTGATGTGGTGATGATGCTGCAGAAAATGGAGCAGAAGATCCAAGATGTACAGATTGAAATTGAATCGGAGCGCGCAGCGGAGATTCCCAAGGTGTACACCAAAATTCACGTGCATTTCAAAGTAATCGGCACGGATCTCAACCCACAAAAAGTCGAGCGTGCCGTTAATCTGTCGGCCGAAAAATACTGTTCGGTGTCCAAAATGTTGGAAAAAACCGCACAGATGACGCACGATTTTGAAATTATCGAAGCATAAACCCTCAGATTTTTTACGGCTTTGAGGTCTGAAAACCCCGCGCGAATACTTTTAAGGTTCTGCGGGGTTTTTTTATGGCGTGACGGAACAGCAGAAAGGTTACTTTTTCTTTTTGGCGTTTTTCTTTGGCTTTTTCTTTTGAGCCTTGGCTTGCGCTTCTTTGGCGGCTTTTCGGGTGTAGTTGGCTTCTAAGCCGGCAATTTTACCAACCGGAATTGACTGTTGCAGATGGTATTCAATCCGTTCTAAGGCTTTAAGATCATGGCGCTCGACCAGGTTAATCGAAATACCGACCTGTTGAGCTCGACCTGTGCGGCCGATACGATGGATGTAAATATCGCCACGATAAGGAAGGTCGTAGTTGATGACATGGGTGATATTGAGCATATCGAGTCCCCGTGCGGCAACGTCGGTGGCGACCATCACTTTGATTTTGCCGGTTTTAAATTTGTGCATTTTTTCTAAGCGAACGGCTTGGATAAAGTCACCATGCAGAACTTGAGCACTGATATTCTGCGACTGCAGATATTCGGTCAGTGCAATCGCCCGCTCTTTTTTATTACAAAACACAATGGCGCTGGCGCAGCTTGCATCCTGCAGTAAATTCAGCAAGAGGGCGTTTTTGTGGACCAAATCGTTGGCTAAGTAGGTAATTTGTTGAATTTGGCTGGAGTGCTGATTGGGTGCTTCAATTTGGATTTCAACGGGTTCGTCAAGGATGTCTTCCGCAAATTTTCGGACGCCTGCACCGGATAGGGTGGCGGAAAAAAGCCCTGCTTGAAAATCACCGGGAATCGATTCTAAAAGGGTGCGAACGGTTGGACCCTGTCCCATGTCGAGCATGCGGTCGGCTTCGTCAATAATGAGCAATTCAATGTAAGAGAGATTCACTTGATCTTCTTCCATCATTTTGGCCAAGCGGCCTGGCGTGGCGACCAGAATGTCCGTTGATTGGCGGAGCGTTTTGACTTGATTACCTTGGTTAAACCCGCCGGTAATCATGGCGCTGCGCACTTGGGTGTGCGCGGCCAGTGCCCGAACGCCTTGATGAATTTGCACCGCTAATTCGCGGGTAGGGGCCAAAATTAAAACGCGTGGGTGCACGGTGTGTTCGGGCTCATCGAGGAGATATTGCAGTGCCGGAATCACAAAAGCGGCTGTTTTACCGGTTCCGGTCGCCGCACCCGCAAGCACATCAACACGCTCGAGCATGGCGGGAATCGCTTGTGCTTGAATGGGCGTGGGTTTGTGATAGCCTTGCGCCGCGATGGCGGTGAGCAGTTCGGGTGCGAGGTCAAATTCTTCAAAAGTCATAGGGGTGTTTTCAGTTTCCGGTAGGGAGTCAATCATGGTGCACTATTGTATAACAGGGGTTGTAATCACTGGCGTTGAGTTTCATGCGTTTTTGCCCAACAAATTTTTGTAGTAGCTTGTCCATGGCTCGCATAATTTCTTTGTCGCCGCGGATGCGGAATGGGCCATGCTCTTCAATTTGACGGATGCCATCTGCCTTCACATTGCCTGCCACGATGCCAGAGAAGGCTTTACGTAGCTGACTGGCGAGTTGATAAGAGGATTGGTTTTTATGGAGGTTGAGATTGGCCATGTTTTCGTGGGTGGGAATAAACGGTTGCTGTTGATCCAGTTCTAGGGTTAAACGCCAGTTGAAATAGTAGGCGTCGCTGGAGGCTTTACGATCTTGACGCACGGTCTCCATGGCGTATTTTAATTTGGTAGCCACATCGCGCGGATGGTCAATAATCACTTCGAGTAAGGCGCAGGCTTCGGTGCCGAGCGTATCGCCGATAAATTCCAGCACGGCATTAAAGTAGTCGCGACTGGCCGCATTGCCGGTAAGCACAACGGGCAGCGGAATCCCCTGGTTTTCCGGATGCAGTAAGATGCTTAGAAGATAGAGCAGCTCTTCCATGGTGCCCGCGCCGCCGGGGAAAATAATAATACCGTGACCAAGGCGCACGAACGCTTCAAGTCGTTTTTCAATGTCGGGCATGATGCACAGCTCGGTGACAAAGGCATTGGGGGCTTCGGCGGCAATAATTCCGGGTTCACTGATACCGATATAGCGCCCTTTTTTATAACGCTGTTTTCCATGTCCAAGCAGTGCGCCTTTCATGGGGCCTTTCATAATACCCGGCCCGCATCCTGTACAAATATCTAGGTTACGTAAGCCCAGTTCATAGCCCAGATGCTTGCTGTATTGATACTCCTCTTCCGGAATCGAGTGGCCGCCCCAGCACACGACAATATTGGGTGGGGTATCGGCTTTGAGTAATTGAGCATTGCGCGCCAGATGAAAAATCGCATTTGTAATCCCGTGGCTGCGGTTCAAATCAAACTGCCCGCTTTCGAGCACATCGTTTTGTGCGTAGATGAGATCGCGAATGACGGCATAGAGATGTTCTTTTAAACCGACGATAAGTTGGTTATCGACAAAGGCGTGTCTTGGTGCATTTTGAATGATAATTTGCACACCGCGCCCTTTGGCACTGACCTTGATGGCAAATTGCTGGTACTTTTTGAGCAACGCCAAGCCGTTATCCTCATCGGATCCGGTATTAAGCACCGCTAGGGCGCATTGTCGTAGCAGTTCATTTAAACCGGTGTGGCTGGCATCGCACAGTTGTTCTGCTTCTTGATAAGAGAGGATTTGTAGCGATCCTTCAGGACGGATAATCACTTCGGAAATGTCGGTATTCATAGACCCTTTGACTCGGTGTGCATTTAAAGTGGATTTAAGGCTTTTTTTTGCGTAATCTTGTGCGCGTTAGTTTAGCGTAGTTTACGGAGAAAAAAATGAGTCAGCGGCGACCTTACGAAGAAGGTTTTTTGGTCATCCTTCTGTTATTGGCGATTGTTGGCCTGATTTGGTTATTCAATCCGTTTTTAGAGGCGTTGTTTTTTGCCATGATTATCGCGACGGCCAGTTATCCTTATTACCGGATGTTGCAGCAGCATTTTGGTTATTCGAAAGCCATGGCATCGGGGGTGATGAGTGGTTTGATTTTTGTTGGGGTAATTGCACCGGTTGCGTATTTGTTGGTCGAAATTAGCCTGCAGGTTGGGCAGTTATATTCGCAAGCACAAGGGTGGTTGGGCCAGCAAACTCCAGAGTCTTTAGCAGCGCTTAACGCCTCTTTGATTGCTTATCTCCCAGTCAGTGAAACCACCCAACTGGAGTTGTTGGCGCAGTTAAAAGAGAATTCGCAACGTATCCTGAGCTTTGTTCAGAAAGCCACACTTTTTTTGTTGGAAGGGGTGCTTGGCACAACGTCTTCGTTTATTACCTTTCTGGGCTTGTCGGTTTTTGCCTTGTTTTTCTTTTATCGTGATGGGCATTCAATTGCCGATCATTTAAAAGTGCTTTCGCCGCTGGAAAATCGTTATGACCAGATGATTATGCAGCGATTTTCCAGTCTTTCCAGCGTGTTGACCTTGAGTGTTTTGAGTATTGCCATCTTACAGGGTGTTTCGTTTGCCATTTTGGCTTGGATTTTAGGTTTACCTGGGATGTTTATTGGCATGGCGATTGCCGTGACCTCTTTTATTCCGATTGTGGGCGCGGCTCTGGTTTGGATTCCGTTGGTCATCTACACGCTGATTCAGGGCGATTATCTTAGTGCGATTTTATTAACCTTTTGGGGTGTGGTCATTACCGGATTTGTGATTGATAACATTGTGCGTCCCATCTTAATTAAGCGTTTAACTCGCGTAGTGGGCGGTGGGGAACAGCAATTGGCTGTGGCTAATCACACCTTAATCACGGTGCTTTCAACCTTTGCCGGTTTGATTCATTTTGGCGTGATTGGTCTCTTTTTTGGGCCGGTAATCGCGGCCATGGCCATTACCATTTTTGATGTTTATGAAGAGATGCATACCGAAGGCTTAGATCGGACTTAGCGAGCGTTTATGGGCAAAAGTAGCGTTCGCCAAAGGCTTGATAAAGCTCGGAGAGTTTTCGAATGGAATCTGGCGCAGGCAGATCCAGCCAAACAGCAATGGCAGGGAACAGTAACGCTGGGCTTTGTCCAGAATTGGCTAGGCCTTGCGGTTGTGCGCCGGTTGATTTAGACAGTTTATGGCCGTGTGAGTCGGTAAGCAGAGCATGATGCCAGATTTGTGTGTTGGCTAAATACCCGCCAAGCGCTTGGGCCAAATGCTGTTGAAATTGACTGGAAGCGAGTAAATCAGCGCCGCGCAGTAGCAAATTGATTTGATCTTGCTGATCGCGATAAACCGAAGCCAGTTGATAGCTCGGAAGGCCGTCTCGCCGCCAAATAACCAGGTCATCTGGGTAGCCAAAACGGTGTGCGGCAAAGCGCAGAGCATTTTCGCCGGCTTGCCACGTTTTTTGTGCCGATGCACAGAGGCCTGGATAGGTTGGCGAATCTTGTAACGTTTTGCGCGAACAGTCGCAGGCATAGGCCAATCCTTGAGTGTGTAATCTTTGTGCAATCGGATACAACACATCGGTTTGTTTTTGAAAACTGAATTCAGCCTGTTCGGCGACACTTTGCGGGCCAAAATCCCAATCGAATCCAAACCAGTCCAAGGTTTGAAAAATCGCTTCAACATAATGGGCTTGGCTGCGTTGAGGATCCATATCGTCAATTCGTAACCCTACTTGGCCGCCTAGAGCGCGAATCAAAAGCCAATTCAAAACAAAATTACGCACATTTCCTAGATGTAAAAAACCCGACGGCGTGGGCGCCAGACGTCCGCGAGCGTTCGTCCCCAACTCGGTTTGCAATTGGCGGCAGAGCGATTCGAGCGGAAGTGTTTGGTGGTCGGTATTGACCAGTTTTGGTTGAAGGTGTGCAGGCATCCAAATCCTATCAATTGCATCTGTTTGCCGCTTTTTACCGTAATGGTTAGCAAGAAGCAACCGAATTAATGCTTTAAATAAAGGAGTGTGTGTGCCTAGAATTCGTTTTAGACATCTTGGTTTATGGTTGTTGGCCGTGCCATGGTGGCTTACAGGCTGCAGCGGAGTGCAGATTTTGAATAATCTGGCACCTCAAAGCGAGGTCGAAGTGGTTCGCGACCTTGTGTTCGATGCTGAAAAAAATTTGACGCTTGATCTGTATCGGCCAAATGGTCAAGCTCCTGCTCAATCTACTCAAGGGTGGCCAGTAGTGGTCTTTTATTGGGGCGGGCGTTGGCAAGAGGGGGATAAGGCTATGTACCAGTTTGTGGGTCGTCAGCTTGCCAGTCGTGGCATCTTGACTGTGATTCCGAACTATCGTTTGTGGCCGCAGGTTGGTTATCAGGGATTTTTGCAGGATTCGGCTCAAGCTTTGGCTTGGACCCAGCAACAGATTACCGCCTATGGTGGATCAGCAGAGAAAATTGTCTTGATGGGACATTCGGCGGGTGCCTATAACGCGATGATGCTGGCATTGGATACGCCCTTTGCCGATCAACCGCAGCACAAATTAGCGGGGGCAATCGGTTTGAGCGGGCCTTACGATTTTTTGCCGTTCACCGAGAGCGATTTACAGCAGATGTTTGCGCCGGCTGAAGACTACGAGCAAACACAGCCAATCTATTGGGCCAATGGTAAGAATGCACCTGTATTGTTGATTCACAGTCAAAATGATGAGGTGGTCTATCCAAAAAACAGTATTCATTTACAACGTCAAATTCAGCGGCACGGTGGGGAAGCCGAGCTGGTATTAATTCCTGAACTTTCACATCCGATGATGATTGGGGCTGTTTCCAATTTATTGACCTGGAAAGCGCCGATTTTGAGTCACATTGAACAGTTTGTGCAGCAGAAAACCATGGTGCAATCCGCTGTGGAGTGAGGGCGCAAGAGCGTTCTCCGCTCAAACGCTCATGATTGCAATGCATTTAGTTGTCGTCGGTCTTTTTCGCAGCGCTGTGTCCTAAGCGGTCCATCAACGCATACATAACGCCGGAAAAGACAAAAGTGACATGCAGACCAATCATCCATGCAAGGTGCTTGTCGCTGAATTCATTGACATTCATAAAGGCTTTTAGAAGCTCAATCCCAGAGATCGCAACAATCGAGGCAATGACCTTGATTTTTAGGTCTGAGAAACCGATGTGTCCCATCCAATCGGGACGATCTTCGTGGTTTTGCAAATCCATTTTTGAGACAAAGTTTTCATAGCCGCTGAAAATGATGATGATTAGCAAATTCATAATTAACGCCACATCAACCAGAGTTAAGACCCCAATAATGATATTGCCGCTGCTTGCGGACGTCATACTTAACGCCAAATCCAGTAGCTCTTTACCGAACTTAAACAACAAAATAATCATGGCGATGACCAAGCCAAAATAGACTGGCGCCATCAACCAACGACTGGCAAATAACAAGCCTTCAAACAACCCTTCTACCCGTTTCATCAACCGCTCCAATAATAAAATTTGGCCTATTTTAACGGATTTTATGGCTTTGGGTGTTTGCCATTTTGGCTTGGGCCTTTTCCCAAGCGTGCAATAAAAAAACCTTGCTTGCTGGCTCAATAACGATGGCGTATGGTAAGGCCTTTTGAGTATCAAAATGGGGCGATTGCACCAAAGTGGATTCAGTCTATGTTTTTTAAATTGGGAGAAGGCATGCAATCGTTCTGGGACAAGTGGATTTTGTTATTTGGGCTGACAGAGCAGGCCAGCAGTCACGGGGAGAAGCTCTTATCGGGGATTGGCGGTGCTACCGCGATTGGCTTGGTGTTTTGGGTCAGCCAGTTTTTTGTTACCGCTGCGGATGCGGTTTGGCTCATTCCGTCCATTGGCGCCTCCGCCGTTTTATTGTTTGCGGTTCCGCATGGTCCCTTATCTCAGCCTTGGCCGCTGGTTGGCGGGCACCTTGTGTCGGCGGCAGCCGGTGTCAGTTGTGTTTTGGTGATTCCAGATGCGTTGTTGGCCGCCAGTTTGGCCGTGGGATTGGCGATTACCTTGATGTATTATTTGCGTTGTTTGCATCCGCCAGGAGGTGCAACGGCTCTGGTTGCGGTTATAGGTGGTGAGTCGATTCATGCTTTGGGTTATCAATTTCTATGGACGCCGGTATTGCTGAATGTCTTGGTCATTTTAGGGGTGGCGGTTGTGTTCAATGCCTTATTTTCTTGGCGACGTTATCCTGCCTACTTTAAGCCAGCACCCAAGATGAAAAAGGAAGAAACATTCAGTCATGCCGACTTTTTACATGCTCTTAAAGAAATGGATTCGTTTGTGGACGTCAATGAGCAAGACCTGCAGCGAATTTTTACCTTAATTCACCAACATCAACAGAGCGTTCCTGGACCGCAGATTGCATTGCGGGTTGGCGCTTATTACAGTAATGGCTCGCTCGATAAAGCTTGGAGGATTCGGCAGATTGTGGCCTTGCGATCAGGGAAGTCTGCTGGGCACAACCAAGTAACTTATCGAGAGGTTTGCGGTTCGCATCTGGCTGAGCCAAAGACGGTCAGCACGCAGGATTTTCTTGAATGGGCGAAATTAGAAGTTGAATCAAATCAGGGGTGCTGGAGCAGAAAGTTCTAAGAGGACATGCGGATTGTCATCATTTCAGCGCCCTCGATAAAAGAAGGCGCCAAAAAAGTCTTTATTCAAACGTGATCGTTTCCCCTGGCTGCAAGGCTTTCATCGGAGTTTTGATGCCTTGCGCTTTCAAGGCTTCGGCAAAAGCATCCGGTGTGCCGCTGAGCAATTCAAATGTGCCGTAGTGATTTGGAATGACCATTTTGCGCGGCTCGACCATCTTCACCGCATAAGCTGCTCGCTTAGGCCCCATGGTAAAGGTGTCGCCAATCGCCGTCAGCATCACATCGACCGGACCAAACAGGTTGACCAGTTTCATATCGCTAAAGGCATCGGTGTCGCCAGTGTGATAAAAGCTAGGACCATTTTTGAGTTGGATGTGAAACCCAGTCTGAGTGCCGCCATAGGTGGTTTCCGTGCCATCCGTCATTGGAACACCGACACTCGAGCTGTGCAGCGCGGGCGTGAAACCAACTTTCACATCGCCATTAAGCAGGCTGATTTGTCCACCCAGATTGCCAGTACTGCTAAAGCCAAATTGCGCTTTTGGAAATCCCAGTTTCTCAACCAATACATTGCCTAGGTCGTAATTGGTCACTAAGCGTGCGCCAGTTTTTTCGGCAATCTGTACGGTTTCGCCCAAATGATCGAAGTGGCCATGCGTTAATAAAATCAGATCCACTTTTTCGAGCGCCTTAAGCTGTGCTTCGCCTTTGGAATTTTTAGGATTTTTTATCCATGGGTCAATCAAAATCACATGGCCTTGTTCGGTGACAATTTTGTAGCCAGATTGACCATAAAAAGTCAGTTCGGTAGCGGCCAGCGTTAAACCTGAAAAACTCAGTGCGGCAGTTGCCAATAGGGTTTTACACCAATTCATGTGCGTCTCCTCTGTGGTTGTATCAATTTCTTATACAAGATATTCGGTAAATGACAAGGCATTGTACACCTTTCATTTTGTTGCAAAAGTCAGTATTTCTATATAAGAAAAGTCTTATCTATGCTTGACATTTAATTTACTTTACCTAGAATTATATTTACTTATATTAGTTTTTTCTAATAAAAATAGTTTTAATTAATGTAAACAGGAGATATTTTTATGAAAACATGGCTTTCGACCCTTTTTATTACAGCAGTCTTATTTTCAAATGTAGCAGCGGCGGATTCATGGAGTTTTGATGGGGGCTTGGTTGCGGGTACGAGCACCGGTGGTTGCACTTGGTCGTTTGATTGCGACCAAGCTGAACAAAATTAACCGAGTTTATGTAGCAAGACATTGCGCCATATAGTGTTGGATAAACTGCTTGGCAATGCGTCCACTGCGGCTGCCGCGTGCGGTTGCAAAACGAATGGCTTGAATTTCCAATGCTTGGCGTTCTGTTGTATCCAGCGTAATCGCATATTGCTTGAGTAAGGCCTCAACCATTTGCAAATAGTGGGTTTGATCGGGGGCGTAAAACGAGAGACTTAGGCCAAAGCGGTCTGCCAAAGAGAGTTTTTCTTGCAGCCGATCGCCCAAATGTACATCGCCGTTCATTTGTAAGGTATCGCGATTGTCGGTTAAGGATTGTTGCAGCAGGTGCCGTTGGTTAGAGGTGGCTACAATTAAAATGTTTTCTGGCGGCGGCTCGATCGAGCCTTCCATAATGACCTTTAGATAGCGGTAGCTTTGATCCCCTTCGGCAAACGCCAAATCATCACAATAAATCACAAAACGCCAAGGTTCGTGACGCAATAGATCACTGATTTCCGGTAAATCAGCAATGTCTTCTTTTTCTAACTCGACCACACGCAAGCCCGCTGGAGCAAACGCATTGAGTGCCGCTTTCATTAAGGAGGATTTGCCTGTACCGCGTGCGCCCCACAAGAGTGTGTGATTTGCGCGATGACCGGCTAAAAAGGCGTGCAAATTTTGACTGAATTGCTGCTTTTGGCGCTCTATTCCCAGTAACTGCGAAAACGTAATCGGGTCCAGAGTGCTAACCGCCTTGAGCTTACCCCGCTTCGGTCGCCAAATGGCAGCAGGCACTTTTTTCCAGTGAATTTTTTTACTCATTAGGTGGCGTCCTAGCGTCTTTGTTCGCCGAAGGCGGCTTGAATTTTCTTATCGGTTTTGTATTGGCTTAGGGCATAGACTGCCCATAATGCGGCCGGTAACCAACCAATAATCGTGATTTGTAAAATCAAACAGAGAATACCGGCGAATGGTCGGTGGATGGTAAAAAACAGTAGCCAAGGTAAAAGAATCGCTAAAATCAAACGCATCAATTTGCTCCTATTGCAGGTAAAAAGTGATTTTTCGCTTATTTTAATCGCTTTTTAACCGTAAAAGTGCTGCGATTTTGCTGAGTAAAAACCGCTAGAATAAGCGGATTAAAATCGCTCAAGATAGCTAAGGTAAAAGGCAGTAAGATGGCAGGATCCCTTTTTGATCAATTGAAAAAATCTGGGTTGGTGAGTGAACACAAAGCCAAGCAGATAAAAAAAGAAAAGTATCAACAAAGTAAGCAACACAAAGGCCAGGCGCAAGACGTGCCAAACGAAGCGGCGCAACTTGCCGCCGAGGCGTTACGTTTAAAAGCCGAAAAAGATCATCAGTTAAATCAAGTTCGCGAGCAGCAAAGAGCCGAGCATGACAAGCAAGCCCAACTCAAGCAACTGCTTCAAAGTCAGGCATTGTCAGGAATCTCAGGCGAAATTGCGTATCATTTTGCAGATGAGGGTAAGGTAAAAACCTTGTATGTGAATCGCCAAACGCAAAAAGGGCTCAGTGCTGGGCAGATTCGGATTGCGCGCTTTGAAGAGACTTATGTTCTCTTGAGCGAGGCGACAGCAGACAAGGTTGCACAGCGCAATGCCAAGGTGCTCCTGCCCTTTGAAACCGAGGCACAAAGCGTGAGTGATGCGGACAGCGATTATTATGCTAAGTTTGCGATTCCGGATGATTTGGTTTGGTAAGTTGCAACCGATAAGAACCCTAAGGGTTCACCGCCATGGTCGATGGTCCCTAATAAAAAACCCTCGCAATGAGGGTTTTTTATTGGGCTGAAGGGTTGTGTTCTCCCTTTATTTCATGGGGTCCATTAAGTTCGGTTCATCACTGTAACCACCATCGATTCCTTTGGTCACGATGGCAACCGCATCGTGTGGATGCAAGCTTTCTAGATGATTGACTCTGACCCAGAAATCTTGGTAGCGTGAATTGGCATTGAGCGCACCTTGCAGGCGGCGGCTGGCGTCTTCGCAAAACATTAAATTGGCTGCATTGAGACGCGCGAACTCTTGTTCATCTTCACGTTTAACCGCGGCTTGTACCGGCGTTTGTAGTGCCGCTTCAATGTCATTAATCAGGGCTGAAATGTCTAAGTGGTTTCCTTCTTTGACTTTGACTTTGACTTGGGCATAAGAGCGCTGGCTGTGCGGAGTGGCACAAATGCCTTCAGGGGTGCCGAGCCATTTCAGTACGCTGGCGTAATCCATGGCCTTGCCTTGAAAATCGCGCTCAAAAGCTTCTTGAATTAATTGGCGTGAGAGCGCGGCAGAGCAAGGGCAGGTTGAGGAGTAGGGAACTTCAATCGCAATTTCGCATTCAAATTGTCCACTGCGCATAAGACCGCGTACGGTACATGGGTAGTGCTTCCAGCCGCTGTTGTCACTGAGTAAGGAGGCGCGGCGTTCGTAATAGTCAAATTTAAATTCGACAAACGCTTGGCTGCTGAGACCTTGATGCGATTCAATAAATTTTTGCAAAATCGCTTTGACACGATTTGGCGATAGGGGTTCGCTACTGGCCATTTGGTCGAGCAGCAAATAAAGGCGTGACATATGAATACCCTTGCTAAGAGGGTCTTCCAAATTGACGTAGGCTTGGGCTAAAGAGGACATACGCACGCTGTCGCCAGCGTTGCTTCCTTGTTGAACCAAAACAGGCAGTTCAATGCCGCTCATTCCAACCCAGTTAAGGGTGCCTTGTGGCGTTTGGTGCGGCTGACACGCGATATCGGGCATGTGCTTGGTCATGCAATTTCCTTCGGCTGTTGTGGAGGGTGTCCTGATTGGCTGAGCCAGTGGGCACGTCTCTTGTTGAAAAATGACTAGCGATTTTAACAAATATTTCAAAAAACGGCGTTTTATTTACCAAGACGACCTGCGCAGGCTACTGACGCAGAATAATGCTTGCAGCAAGCTGCGTTTCTTGATGGATGAGATCGGCAGGTGTTACGGGTGTTTCAGTATCAAACAAACACTCGAGCCGACTGTCTTTCCGCCAGGCAATCGGCTCTAAAGTCAGTTGTCCCTCGCTGTAATTAAGAAGTTGCCATTCGTTGCCGGTGCGCAATAAGCCCTTGGCGCGTAGTATGGATTTTCCAAAAAGGGCAAACCAAGCTTTCAGTGCCACGCGGTTAAATTGAGCTTGGGGAGACCATTGCCAGCCGATGGCGAGAAGCGTTTCGGTTTCGGGTTGATATTGGGCCCACGCCTGCTCAACCGCGGGTAACGCGCTTGACCATGCTTGAAGTTGATGTGCATGTGGCATTTCCGGTGATTGCAAGCGGAAAGCAGGAGCGATTTGAAAACGAAAAGGCGGTGCTTTAGGTAAGGGACGCAGCAGTTCAAGGAGGTTAATTCGGGCAAACTCTGTCGACTGTATGAGTGGATAAACGGCGTGTTTGGCTAAAAGGGCTTGGCTATTTGCTCGCTCGCTTGGGGTGGATAAATCTACTTTATTGAGCAGAATTTGATCTGCCAGTGTCACAAGATCACGCATTACCGCCGACTTTTCCCAGCGTTCCTGGGTAAGCTGCTTGGGGGTAATGACACACAGGGTTCGTTGTCGTTGCAGATTTGGAAATTGGCTTAGGGTGTCCAAGATTTTGCTAGGATGACCTAAGCCGGTGGGTTCAATAAACAGGCGATCCAGTGGCACTTGGCTCAGTTGTGTGAGCGCTTGGCTTAGATTCCACTGCGCGGTGCAGCATAAGCATCCGCCGCTGACGCGGTAGAGATGCAGGTTAGGCGTTTCTGCCAAGGTGGCGCCATCAATATCGATTTCGCCAAACTCGTTAACCAAAACACCCCATTGTTCGTCATCAGGTTTTTGTGTCAATAAATGACGCAGGCAGGTCGTTTTACCGCTCCCCAGCAGGCCAGTGATTAAATAGACTGGGATGCGCGTCATTCGAGCTTAAGGCAAGTCTTTACCAGCCAATAACTCTTCCACCACCTGCTGCCGATGCATGCCAATATTTAGCCGCTCACAAATGATTTTGGCATCACGGTAAGCGTTGCCGAGACAGGTGGTTGCGCCTGGCGAGGGTGTCATATTGAAAATCAAGTTTTCATTTTCCGGCACAATACTGGCTTCGCCAAGCTTGAGCTCCATGGTCGTTTTGTCAATGACCTGAGGACGCAGGCCGCCGATGCCACTGGCGTACTCCAAATCGTTGGGCTTGATATCCGGCAGAATTTTTTGCACGTCTTTGGCAAATAAGCGCTTACGTAACCAAGGCACTTCAAATAAGAAATTGCGCAGAATGTAATTACGAATGGTGCTGTCTTTCATCAAATCCCAGAAAACTTTAAGGACTTTGCGATCCAGTTTGAGTGAGCGCCAAAAGTCGAGATAGGTTCCACCGGTATAGCGTTCGAGCTTGGGCAATACCAATGCGGTTGGTCCCAAGCGAGTTTTGCTCATCTCGACCAAATCCGGATCGCCATGCAGTGCGGCAAAAGGTAGCTTGTCGTTTTGCATGGTATAAACCTTTCCATTGAGCACTTTAGGAACGTAGTAGAAGCTCCCGGCCATGGGTAGGATCGACATCTGCATCCCGTGGCCCAATTGATTCGCCAGTAATAGACTGTGGCCGCCCGCGGAAACCACGACAAAGCGCGCAAAAAAAGTACCCTGAGAGGTGTTGATTTCATAGCCGTCTTCGATGGAACGAATTTTTTCGACTTCGGTGCTTAACGAGACTTGAATTTCTGTGTTTGTTTTTCGCGCTTCTTGAATAAAGGCTTTTGACAGGTTGCCGTAGTTGACAGCGGAGTATTCATCTGTGCATCCGGAGGCTAAAATTTTTTCGGGACGACGTTTGCCGTCCTTTAGCGTAACGGCCGGTTCGACTTCAGCGATTTTATCGGCATCCCATAGTTCCATATAAGGGAAATCTTCTGCAAACTCCGCATGCCGCTGTTCAAGACGTGCACACTCTTCTTCACCAACCGCCAAAATCATTTTAGGAAATTTAAACAGAAAATCGTTTTTCTCAACCTGCTGCGCAAAATGTTCAATCATGCTGGCTTGTTGTTTAACAATCTTGGCTTTGGCTAGGGTGTAATTGGTCTCAATATCACCGCAGTGCAGAGTTTGGCTGTTTGAGCGGGCGCTGGAGTTGAGCGGCGCTAGGCTGCCATATTTTTCGAGCATGGCAACACGCTTCACATCGGTATAGCGCGACAACATATAGGTTAGGGCGCAACCGGAAATACCGCCGCCCACAATCACCACATCAAACTCTCTCATTTTCATTGCGGGGAAATCTCTTAAGTTTTAAGCCGGAAAAGCTGGTTATTATAAAAAAAATTAACCACTCTTGGGAGCAAGCATCTGATTTTTTTTAATTTTTCAGGGGGCGTCCACGACACGATTCACGCAAATGCGCGGCGTGCGTTCATAGTCATGCAGTTTATCCAAATCCGTTTGCAAGAGGGTGTTAAGGCGTGAGCGGAGTGCATTTATCTGCAAAAGCGCCAATGTCTCATGGTTTAAAGCGTAGTGAATCCAAGTGCCTTCGCGCCAACTCTTGACTAAGCCAGCGTTTTTTAAATAAGCCAAATGGCGGGATACGGTGCTTTGATTCAGTTCGAGAATCCCCACCAAATCACAAACGCACAGCGAATCCCGCTCGAGCAACAGGTGCAGTAACCGCAAGCGAACCGGCTCGGAAAGAGCTTTGAAAACTTGGCTGATGGGTTCAAGGTTGAAATCCAGATTCATAAAAGTTCTTTAAACAACAAATAAGCCAGTATTCTGCGCTAAAAAAAGTGTCGCGTGCAAGGTTTTTACCCTAATGGAATCGTTACAATAAATCGCAGCGCAAAAGCCTCAATTTGGTTTTTGAGTGCCCTACGATTTTTGAGTGTGATGATTTCAGGAGAGTTAAGGATGAGTGTTCCAATTAAGGGCAATCGCCCGTTACGTTTTTTTGCGATGATGGTGTTGGTGATTTTGCTGGTAGCGCATTTTTTGAAGCAGGTTAATTTGTTAGAGCTTTCTTTTTTATGGCTCATCATTGCGATGGCATTAAATGCTATTCAAGCTTCTTTTACCGGTTTTTGTCCGATGTTTAAAAACGCACGAGGTGAATGCGTGGCTTGCGGTGTGGCCTGTAATCCTTCCGCTCAAACCGTCGAAAAATCTGACAGCGCGTGTGGCAGCGGTTGTGGATGTTCTGCATCGGAAGATAAGAAATCGTAAAGTTTTAAAATCGTTTCAGCGTATTTTCAAGCGCATTATTCATGTAAATCGACGGATTTGTCACCTGCCTGTCATCTGCTGAGGGTAAAGTGCCGTGCAATTCTTGGCAGCGGTGCCGCGCATTAGAGGAGGCAGTATGACGATTAAGGTTGCGATTAATGGGTTTGGACGAATTGGGCGATTGGCTTTACGCCAGGCGTTTGACTGGCCGGAAATTGAGTTCGTTCATATTAACGAAACCGCAACCGATGCTTATGGTTCGGCGCATCTACTGAACTTTGATTCCGCGCACGGACGCTGGCGACATCAAGCCGAAGAAGATCACAGTCAGATTGTGATTAATGGCCATGCCATCAGCTACTCGCAACATCACGAAATCGATGCAACCGATTGGATGGCCTTTGGTGTGGATGTGGTGTTGGAGGCAACGGGACAATTTCGGACCCCCGAGGCGTTGCAGCCTTACCTCAAGCAAGGCGTACCGCAGGTTATTGTGGCCGCACCGATGGACGAGCCGATTAAGAATTTGGTAATGGGCGTCAATGACGCTCTGTTTGTTGCAGGTCAAGACACAATCATTACCGCAGCGTCTTGTACCACCAATTGCATTGCTCCGGTGATTCAAGTGTTGCAAGAAAAAGTGGGGATTGCGCACGGTAGTATCTTAACGATTCATAATCGTACGAACAGCCAAAACGTGGTTGATCACGGTCATAAAGATTTACGTCGCGCCCGCGCTGGCTATGAGTCGTTGATTCCAACCACGACAGGATCGGCAAAAGCGATTGGTTCGATTTTTCCAGAGTTGTCGGGCCGCCTAAACGGACTGGCGGTTCGCGTGCCTTTAATGAATGCATCTTTAATTGATTTAACGCTTGAAATGCAGCGTAAAGTCAGTGCGGAAGAAGTAAATTTGTTGTTTGCCGATGCTGCCAAGTATCGATTGCATGGGATTTTGGGCTATGAAACACGGCCTTTAGTTTCCGTGGATTATGAAGGCGATACGCGTTCGGCGGTGATTGATGCACTCTCAACCTTGGTGGTGCAAGGCACTCAACTGAAAGTGTTGGCTTGGTATGATAATGAGGTTGGTTTTGCAACGCGCTTGATGGAGTTGGCAGCCAAGGTGGGCCGACTTAATCAAGCGTGTTTACCAGCCAATGCCCACGGCTAATGTGGCAGATTTAGCAGATGTTTCAAGCTACTTTTGCTGTTCGGATAGTGAAATTCAAAGCCCAGTTCCAGTAAGCGCGTTGGCGCGACACTGGCGCTGTGCGTTAACACTTGTGCGCCTTCACCAAACAGTAACTTGAGTTGCCACAATGGCAGAGGCAGAAAAGCCGGACGATGTAGCACTTCACCCAGTTGTTTGGCAAAAACCTTTTGCGCGATGGGTTCAGGTGCAGTTAGGTTGAAGACGCCATGCAATTGCGGTTGTTGAATTAGCCAAGCTACAGCACGAGTGAGGTCATCAATATCAATCCAGCTAAAGCACTGCTGACCACCGGCAACCGGCCCGCCTAATCCAAGCTTAAAGGCCGGCAGCATTTTCGCCAGCGCGCCGCCAAGAGGAGAGAGCACCACCCCAAAGCGGGTAATGACCAGCTGCTCGGGCGGAACCAGCTTACGCGCTTCCGCTTCCCAAGCTACAGAAAGTTGTGCTAAAAAATCGTCACCCGGTTGAGAATGCGTCTCTGAAAATGGGGTCTGGCAAGCGTGGCTTTGTGGGTAGAAACCAATCGCTGAGGCGCAGAAAATTCGGGGCTTCTCGGCAATGCCGTTGAGAGCCTCGCCAAGCATTCGGGTGGTTTCAATTCGACTGTCCCAAATTTCTTGTTTATAGACGGGATTCCAACGTGCACCGATATTGGCTCCAGCGAGTTGGATAATTAAATCGCTGCCGGCAATCGCTTGTTGCAGGTGGCTTGGTTGAGCAAACACACTACGGCCAAAAACCTTGACTGTGTGTTGTGTGCTAAGCCGCTTGTGCAAGGCTTGTCCGACCAAGCCTGTGCCGCCTAAAATCGTAATCTGCATATCGCCTCCCATCGTCAATCATAAGTTGCTTTATTTAAACGTGTTTTACTGTACCATGATTTGCCAAGTAAACTGTTACAAGCTTGTATAAGTATTGAGCTATTGAGCGGAGAGTGGAATGCAGCAAGAGACATGGCAGGAATACAAGGATGCGGTTTTGATTACCGGAGCCAGTCAAAGAGTCGGACTTTACTTAGCCCGGCAGTTTTTGGCGCAGGCGCGTTACCCGCTCATTGTGACTTATCGTACTTGGCGACCAGAGATTGCCGATTTACAGGCGCGTGGAGCCTTGGCGATCCCTGTCGATTTTAATCAGCCTCAAGCGGTTAAAAACTTAATTGAGACCTTGCAGCAGCAGGTTATCAGCTTACGAGCATTGATTCATAATGCTTCAATTTGGGTCACGGATGCGCAAATTGCCGCCCAACCCGATTTGTATGCGCAGCTGTTTGCGGTGCATGTACAAGCCCCGTATCAGTTGAATTTTGCTTTGGCACCGCTGTTGCAAAAGACCACGCAGGGGGTTGCGGATATCATCAGTCTTTCCGATGCGAATTGCGATCTCAACCGCCAAGAGTATATTGCCTATTTGAGCTCTAAAGCGGCCTTACAGCATCAGATGCGCGTCTTTGCCAGTAAGTTGGCACCGCAGATTAAAGTCAATGACATTGCACCGGGTTTGCTGTTGTTTCATGCACACGATTCGGCTGAATTTAGAGCGCAGCGCTTGGCGAAACAGTTATTGCCACTTGAGCCGGGAGCTGAAGTAATTTGGCAGGCCGTGAATTTTTTGATGGATAACCCTTATATGACTGGTGTGAGCGTGCCTGTGGACGGTGGTGTCCGTTTCCCTAAATCTTAACAAACACTTGATGGAGAAAAACGATGAATTTAGCCCAAGTGGAACCGCTTTTACCGTACCACTTTCCTAAGCCTAAGATTGCGATTTCCGATTGTTTGTTGGGAACAGAATGCCGATATAACGGTGGTCATGCGCAATATGATTTTGTCCGTTACAAGCTTGCTGAGTTTGTGGAATTTAAGCGGTTTTGCCCAGAGGCAGCGGTGATTGGTACACCGCGTGAAACCGTACGTTTGGTCGATATCAACGGGCAGGTTCGCGTCATCGGCCCTAAATCCGGTTCGGATTACACGGAAGGCCTTCAGGATTACACCGATAAGAAAATGCGTTTTTTTCATAAGCAAGCGATTGATGGTGCTGTCGTCAAATCGCGCTCGCCGAGTTGCGGTTTAGATCGGATCAAGGTCTATCGCCCAAACGGTGAGTGGTTTGGGTCAAAAGATCCGGTCGATATGGGTCTGTTTACCAAAAACTTGCGCCAACAATTTCCACTCATTGCGATTGAAGAGGAAGGGCGTTTGCAGGACGCCTGGTTGCGTGAGAACTTTATGCTGCATATTTTTGCCGCTGCGCGGTGGCGGGAGTTTGCGTTGTCGCAGCCCAGTGTGGCTCAGCTGCAGGCCTTTCATCGTGATCACAAATATTTGCTGCTCTCTAAGAATGAGGCGCTCTATCGGCAGATGGGGCCTTTGGTTGCGCAGGCGAATGCCGTCAATTTTGATGCGGTGCTGACGGAATATGCGGCTTTATTTTTGGCGGCTGTGGCCACGGCAACCACTCGTGGCAAAATGATTAATGTGGTTGAGCATATGTATGCTTATTTCAAAGATCGTCTTGGCGAGGGAGAAAAGGCTTTTTATCAACAGACCTTAGCGGAATTCAAATTGGGTATTGTGCCCTTGATTAGTCTGATGAAAGTATTGGAACAATGGATTCATCACTTTGGCAGCGAGTATTTGGCTACTCAGGTTATCTTAAATCCTTATCCGGCGAAATTAGCACTGCGTTCAAGCATCAATGCCTATCGCGATTTTAAAAGCAAATAAAGTTTGAAATGTCCTAGGTTAGGGCTCAGGGAAGCCAGACACCGCCGAGAATGGCGTCGCGATGCGCGCCCGTGACACTTCGTAGCTTGACAGGCTGCTGAGTAAGGCGCTGTTGCGCGAGCCAAGCAAAGAGCATGGCCTCTAATGCTTGCGGATCGTGTCCTGCTTGAGCCGTAGAGGCTACTTGGATTTTCGGTAAATGGTGTGCCAGACGTTGCCGTAAAAAATCGTTATAGGCACCGCCACCGCAAACCCAAAGCTGTTGGGGTTGGATGGGATTGTTGAGTAAACTTTGGGCTATGCTCTGTGCAGTTAACTCGGTGAGCGTTGCTAAGAGGTCAGCGGTTTTCAGAGAAGGCGGTTCTGCGGCAGTTAGCCACGCGAGATTAAAATAGTCACGGCCACTGCTTTTCGGTGCGGGGCGCGCAAAATAGGGGTCTGCGAGCAGGCGTTTTAGCAAGGCGCTGTGTATTTTACCTTGAGCCGCCACACTGCCATTATCATCAAAGGATTGGTTGAGCCGTTGTTGGGCGATTTCGTCGAGTAAGCCATTGCCTGGACCGGTATCCCAGCCTAAAATCGGCGCATCGCTGTTCTGCGGCGGAATGAGGCTAAGATTCGCGAGGCCGCCAATGTTTACGACCGCTGTGTATTGGTTCTGTTGGGCAAAAAGCGCTTGATGAAAAACCGGCGCAAAAGGCGCACCTTGTCCACCAAGCGCCATGTCATCGATGCGAAAATCGCCTGCTGTGGTAATACCGGTAAGCTTGGCAATGATTGCTGGATGGCCAATTTGCAAGCTCATCCCAGACTCTGGCGTGTGGAAAATGGTTTGGCCGTGGCTACCAATCGCACGGATTTCTGATGGCTTGAGATCTGTGCACTCAAGCAGTTCTTGCACGGCTTGGGCAAAGAGCTTTCCCATTTCAGCGTGCAATTTGGCTAGGGTGAGTAAGTCCAGGTTTTTTTGGGTGTTGCAAGCCAACAGGCTCTGTTTGAGTGGCGCAGGAATCGGCGTGGAATGGCGTGTTTGCAGTTGTGGAGCCGCGCAAGTGCAATGAACCAGTACGCTGTCAATTGCATCGACACTGGTTCCTGACATTAAGCCGATGTAGAGGCCATCATGGGCGCTCACCGGCGGCTTACTCAAATTGGTAAGCCAACTGCGTTTTAGGGTCTAGGCGTTCCAGTTGGCCAAGCAAGAAATGGCTGCGACGCAGAAAATCGTTCCGATATTGCGCGGCAATGGGTCCTGCATCAGGAAATTTGATCTTTAACGGATCACGATGCTGGCCATTGATGTGGAATTCATAATGCAGGTGTGCACCCGTTGAGTTCCCGGTGCTGCCAACATAGCCAATGACTTCGCCTTGTTTGACCATTTGCCCTTTTTTGTATTTGCCAAAACGTGACATGTGCGCATACAAGGTTTCGTAGCCGTTGTTATGGCGAACCTTAACCACATTGCCGTAGCCGCCCATCCAGCCTCGGTAGGTTACTTGACCATTACCGGTGACTTTAATTGGGGTGCCGGTTGGCGCGCCGTAATCGACCCCGCGGTGTGGTCGTTTATCACCAAAAATCGGATGAACGCGCTTTGGATTAAAACGAGAGGTAATGCGAACGGTATCCAGCGGGGCCTTCAAAAAGGCTTTTTTCAGGTTTTGGCCTTTTTCATTGTAATAACCTATGACTTCTTGGCCATTGCGCATGACAAAGGCATTGTGTATTTCTTGGCCGCCCGCTGTCGTAATTTGTGCTGCGAGAATGTCCCCGTCGCCAATGTATTCGCCGTCAAGGTAGCGCGCTTCATAAATCACGCGGAAATAGTCACCATCGTGCAATTCTCGGGCAAAATCGACATCCCATGCCAACATGTCAGCCAACTGCATAATGCTCTTTGCGCTTAGACCAGCGCGTTCAGCCGCTAAATAAAAAGCGCCTTCGATTTTGCCATGCGCAGTGTGAGTGCGAATTTCAACATCTTTCTGGATTTCTTGGATTTTGAAGCCTTCGTCAGTACTGGCCAATTCAACTTCCAGTATTGGCGATTTTGCATAGACAATACGTTGCAGCTGATTATTGGAATCGACCCAGACCGTAAGCTGATCGCCCACCTTTAGGTTGGTAAGTAATTGGTGGTTATCGGTCTTGCCGATTTGAAAGCCAATTGAGGCGCCCACGCCAATGCGTTCGAGTGCGCTGGATAAGGAATCGTTACGCTTAATGGTAACGGATTTTTCTGTCCATCCTTCAGCAGGTTCCGTCTCGGCTGTAGTATGGGTGTTTAAGGTGTCTTCAATAATTTCACTGACTTTGAGTTCGGGCAAAGGCAGTGTTTGCGGTTCATAAGGCAAGTTCGCATCGGATTTTGAGGGAACGGCGGTGAGGAGCACCAGCGAGAACCCGGTCAAAACAGCGATACCTGCCACATGGAAAGAGATGGGCCAATTTTTCATAGGCGTTTATTCATGCAACAGCTCTTATCTGCCTAGACAGAGCGACTGTTGACGATTTCTCCGTTTTAAAGTGGGTTTTAGTACCGAAATTCGGTATTTTTTCAGAGTCAACTTCTTCGATGAGAGGCGTTTAACTCAAAAAAGCTCTCGGGATTATAATCAAAAGTATGCCCAGATGAAATCCAAGAAAGTGAATTGCACGAGATAAATTACGTATAAGAGATTGCTTTTGGCGTTTTGAAGGGAATTTTGCAGGGGTAATTCATGTACCGTTGCTTACTATTCAACGCTTATCGGCAAAAAGATTGCGCTATAATCGGCAGATTTTGAAGTGGAAAGTGGTTGGCTGGTTTTTGCAGCGAATCGCGGTCTTATCGTCGCTAAATAGAATTAAGAGGCTTATCCTGTGTCGGTACATGCAGCAACAGATATTCGTACTTTTCAAGGTCTGATTCAAACCCTCCAAGCCTTTTGGGCAGAACAAGGTTGCGTGGTGATGCAACCTTACGATATCGAAATGGGGGCGGGGACCTTTCATCCCTCTACCTTTTTGCGAGCCATTGGTCCAGAGCCATGGCGTGCTGCTTACGCGCAACCTTGTCGCCGCCCAACCGATGGTCGTTATGGCGAAAATCCCAACCGTCTTCAGCACTACTACCAGTTTCAAGTCATGTTAAAGCCGTCACCGGATAATATTCAAGAGTTGTACTTGGAGTCGTTAAAGCGCTTGGGCATTGATCCGTTGGAGCATGATATTCGTTTTGTTGAAGACAATTGGGAGTCGCCAACTTTGGGTGCTTGGGGTCTGGGTTGGGAAGTCTGGATGAACGGTATGGAAGTGACCCAGTTTACCTATTTCCAACAGGTGGGTGGATTAGAGTGTCGCCCAGTAACCGGTGAAATTACCTATGGCTTGGAGCGCATTGCCATGTATCTGCAAGGCGTTAACTCGGTGTATGACTTGACTTGGGTGGAAGGCCCGGGCGGCAAAGTCACCTATGGTGATGTGTTCCATCAAAACGAAGTAGAAATGTCAACTTACAACTTTGAGAAAGCCGATACCGCCAAGCTCTTTAGGACGTTTGATGAGTGCGAAGAAATGTTCGCCAAATTGGTCGCGGACCACTTGCCATTGCCGGCATACGAACAAGTATTGAAAGCTTCGCATGCCTTTAACCTATTGGACGCGCGTCATGCCATTTCCGTTACCGAGCGTGCCCGTTTCATTGGACGTGTGCGCGCTATGGCACGGCAAATTGCCGAAGCCTACTATCAAGGTCGGGAAGCATTGGGCTTCCCTCTCGTAAAAACCAAACTTAATGTGCCACAAGGGGAGGCCAAGTAATGACTCAGAGCGTCGATTTTTTAGTAGAAATTGGGACTGAGGAGCTACCTCCCACCGCCTTAAAAAAATTAAGCCAAGCGTTTGGTGAAGGGATTGAATCCGGATTGGCAGAGGCACAATTGAGTTATGGCACCGTTTCTTTGTATGCTTCACCTCGCCGCTTAGCGGTGCGGATTCAAGATTTGCAAGCGAAGCAAGCCGATCAAACAATTGAAAAGCGCGGACCCGCTAAAAAAGCGGCCTTTGCTGCCGATGGCACCCCAACGAAAGCCTTAGAAGGGTTTGCCCGTGGCTGCGGTGCAACGGTTGCCGAGTTAATTGAAGTTGATACCGATAAAGGGATTTGGATGGCATTTATGCAGCAGCAGGTCGGCCAAGATGTGGCAGCCTTGCTCCCCGAAATCGTGAATCAATCCTTAGCCAAGTTGCCGATTCCTAAGCGGATGCGTTGGGGAACCTCCGATGTTGAGTTTGTGCGTCCGGTACATTGGGTGCTGATGCTGATCGATGATCAGGTGGTGCCCGCAACGATTTTGGGGCATCAGACCGGAAATACTACGCGTGGCCATCGCTTCCATGCTCCGCAGGCGATCACTATTGCAAGGCCAGCCGATTATGTGAATAGCCTTTGTACTCAAGGTTATGTGCAGGCGGATTTTGCGGTGCGCTCAGATATGATTCGTGCCCAAGTTGAGACAGCCGCTAAGGCCGTCAATGGCGTTGCTCAAATTGATGAGGCCTTGTTAGAAGAGGTCACGGCACTGAATGAATGGCCGCAGGCGATTGTTGGCGATTTCGATGAAGTATTCTTAAATGTGCCGTCAGAAGCCCTGATTTCAGCGATGAAAGGTCACCAGAAATATTTTCATATGCTGGATGCCAGTGGCAATTTAATGGCCAAGTTTATCACCATTACCAATATCGAAAGTAAGCAGCCAGCATCGGTAAAATCTGGTAATGAGCGCGTCATTCGCCCGCGTCTTTCGGATGCCAAGTTTTTTTGGGATCAAGACCGCAAGCAGCCGTTAGAAGATTTTTTGCCGCGCTTGCAAAGCGTTGTCTTCCAGCAACAGCTGGGTACGCTTTTCGATAAGATTGAGCGTTTGCAGTCCTTGACCGTTAAGGTAGGAAAAACTTTGGGCGCGGAGCCGGAGTTGTTGGAGCGCGCGGCGCGTTTGTCTAAATGCGATTTAATGTCAAATATGGTTGGCGAGTTTCCAGAACTGCAAGGCATTATGGGACGTTATTATGCGTTAGAGCAGAAGGAGCACCCGTTGATTGCAGAGGCTTTGGCCGCGCAATATCAACCCCGTTTTGCTGGTGATACATTGCCTGGTTCGGCGATTGCTCAAGCTTTGGCGATTGCCGATAAGTTGGACACCATTACCGGAATTTATGGCGTTGGGCAGATTCCGACCGGCGATAAAGATCCCTTTGCGTTGCGCCGCTCGGCACTGGGCCTATTGCGAATTGTGATTGAAAAAGAGCTTGATTTGGATTTGATGCTGATGATTCGTTTTGCTCTCGAACGTCATCCTCAGATTGAAGTCAGTGATGTTTTGGTAAGTGAGATTTACGATTTTATTGTCAGCCGCTTGAAAGCGTATTTTGCCGATCAAGGTGTGACCGCCGAGCAGTTTGAGGCGGTGCGTTCTTGTGCGCCTAGCCATCCGCTGGATTTTGCTAAACGTATTGAAGCGGTTAAAGCCTTTGCACAGGTTGACGGTGCGGAAAGCTTGAGCGCGGCCAATAAACGTATCGCCAATCTGCTGAAGAAGGTGGAAGGTGGGATTGCCGAAACGGTCGATACCACTTTGTTTTGTGAGCCAGCAGAAGCGGCTTTATTTACCAAGCTCGATGCACTGCGGGAAAGTGTTAGTGATTTGGTAGCCGCCAAAGAATACATGACGGCCTTACAACAATTGGCAACGATTCGAGTTGAAGTGGACGCCTTTTTTGAAGGGGTGATGGTCATGGCGGAAGATTCGGCAGTGCGCAATAATCGTTTGGCGCTTTTACAGCAGATTTATCAGTTGTTTACCAGTATTGCTGATATTTCACGTTTGTAATGGATTCATTTCGTTATCGGTACGGGTCGCTTTCTCAGGGAACGCAGACTCGATTCCGGTTGTCCTCAGCGTGGGCTGGTTCTAAGTTTTCCTAAACCACGAAGCTCACGCAGATTCTACTTTGCGTTCTTGGTGTTGTTTATGGTTTTTCGTTTTGGATGGGTGGAGTGACGATGCAAAAAATCATAGTACTGGACCGGGATGGGGTGATTAATCAAGACTCTGATGCGTTTATTAAATCCGCTGAAGAATGGCAACCGATTGAAGGCAGTATTGAGGCTATAAAAACCCTTAAAATGGCAGGTTGGCGGGTCGCAATCGCGACCAATCAATCGGGGATTGCACGTGGATATTACGACCGCACGGCCTTAAATGCCATGCATGCCAAGCTGCAGAATTTGCTTGAGCCTTATTCCATTGATTGGATTAGCTTTGCACCTTATTTGGCTCAAGATTACTCTCCCGCGCGCAAGCCTGGCTGTGGCATGTTACGTGCCATTGAAAGGGCCTTAGCGCTTAACTTAAAGGGCGCGCCGATGGTAGGGGATACCTTAGTCGATGTGCAGGCTGCGCAGGCGATGGGGATGCGGCCCTATTTGGTTCGCAGCGGTAAGGGCGAACGTACCTTGGCCGCACACCCGTATCTTGCTGAGCGGGTGCTGGTGTTTGACAATTTATTGGCGCTGACACGCCATCTTCTCGATGAGGTTGCATGAAAGTTTTTATTCTGTTGCGTTCTACTCTGTTTGCGCTCGGTCAAATCACGACCTTGGTGCTGTTTTCAGTGCTGGGGCAGCTAACCCGACCTTTTTCGCATAAGGTGCGTTACGCTTTTATGTCGAAATGGGCCTATTTCTGTTTGGCTTGGTTACGTGTGACATGCGGCATTCGTGCGAAGCCGCAAGGGTTAGAACAGATTGATCCTAAAAAAGCTGGTCTCATCCTTGCTAGGCATGAGTCGGCTTGGGAAACCCTTTACTTACAAACTATCTTTCCTCGCCAAGCTTATGTGTTAAAGCAAGAGCTATTACGCATTCCATTTTTTGGTTGGGGGATGTCGCTTTTGCACCCGATTGCCATTGATCGTGCGGGCGGACGAGCGGCCTTGAAGCAGTTGCTAACCGAAGGCCAAGAGCGTTTAGCGAATGGTAACTGGGTGGTAATTTTTCCAGAAGGAACGCGGATGCCGCCCAACGAGCTTGGCAAAATCAATGTTGGTGGCGCGATGCTTGCAAAACAAAGTGGTGTCCCCGTTTATTTGGTCAGTCACAATGCCGGTCGTCTATGGCCTAAGAACAGTTTTTTGAAGCACCCAGGAATTATTGATGTCCAAGTTCAACGCGTGGACAATCTAGAAGCACTCTCCTTGAGTGAATTAAATCAACTTACCGCCGATTGGTTTTCGGCCAACTTTGAATCGCCCACACCGCCATCGGGAGGTTCTAACGCTTAGGATGGGCAAGACATGAGTCGGCTAGCCAGTTTTTTAGGAATCGTTTTTGGGGTGGTGTTACTTGCCGCTTCGATGTACGACTATCAGCAGCAGCAATTTATCAGTGCCTTTTTAAATTGGCAGGCGTTGTTATTGGTGTTAGGGGGAACCTTTGCGGCGGCGTTAATTAATTACCCTTTAACGCAGGTATTGTCGATTTTTCCGGCCACGGCGCGTGTTTTTTCCTATGAGGCGCGTCCGGATGATGAGCTGATTGGCGAAATTTTTGATTTAGCCACCCTGGCTAAGCGTCAAGGCATTTTGGCCGTTGAAGCGCAGCTTGATAATGTAGCCGATGCCTTTCTTCGCCAAGCGTTAAATGAAATGCTGTTGTACAAAGACCGCGACAAGTTGCGCAGCAGTTTACAAACTCGCTTAACGACCCATCGGTTACAAGATATTAATTCTCAAGAAGTCTTTATTAATATGGCCTCCTATGCACCGGCCTTTGGCATGATTGGCACGGTGATGGGCCTGATTGTTATGATGACTACCCAAATGAATCCCGATTTGAATGCGATGGTCACCGGTGCGGGCAATCAGATGTTGAGTAACTTGCTCTATGGCATGGGATTGGCTTTGGTCACCACCTTTTACGGCGTCTTACTGGCCAATTTGCTGTTTTTGCCGATTGCTGGCAAGTTGAAAGTGTTGGGAGAGCAAGAACTCTTGCGCAATGAAATGACGATTCATGCCGTTGTTGCAATGAAGGCACAGGAATCCCCCCTATTGATTAAAGAGCAGCTAATGGCGTTTGTGCATGAAAAAACTGAACAGCGTTTGAACGAAATGAAATAGGGGGTTGCCGATGTTTTTGTTGCTTCAGCGTTCTCGTCTTGGCCGGATGCTGTTTCGTAGCAACAGCCCGCTGCACATTACCCCAGTTTGGCTGCTGGTTTACATCGGTCTGTTTACCTCGTTGTTGGCCGTTTTTTTGTTTATTATTTCGTGGATGACCTTAGAGCAGACGCCGCCAAATCGCGCCTATCAAGCGGTGCTCTCCGACCTTTATCAACGCAGTATGCAGCTTAAGAATCAACAGCAGCTCGACTGGTTGCGAGTTGAAAATACCCACAATAAAGGGATTAAGTTTTCATTGGACTACCGTCAATTAGACGCAGGTACTTTGTTTGATGCATCTCAGGCGCACATTAATCCTCCTTTAGTGCCTTACTTGCAGACCTTAGCGAGTCTGTTGGTGCAGCTGGATTTGCCCTTGGCGCCTTTGCGTTATCAACCGGCGGTGCAAACCCTGGCGTCTGCCGGTTTGCAAATGCAGTGGTTTATTCGGGTTGAAGGGCATACCGACGCGCATCCGATTCCGCCGGGGACTCGTTTTGCCAATAATGTTGAGCTGAGCAGTTACCGCGCTTATTCCGTGATGGAGTTTTTACGGCTGCACAGTCGCTTGCCGTCGCGGTTTTTCATGATTGCCGGTTATGGTGAGTTTCAGCCGATGCAGGCGAATCCTTTTGCAGCGCAAAATCGTCGGGTTGAAATTTATTTACTACCCAAATTATCGCCTTTGCCGGACTCGGTTCAAGGGGCGTTTGAGGTACAAGAGCGTGCGGATGAGCATGTTTAGTGCCGAAGAAAAGCGGGCCCGCAGCACCTGGTTGTTGGCTTTTGGCGATGTCATTACCCTGTTGATTACTTTTTTTATTTTGTTGATTGCATTGAATCAAACGCAGGCCAGTCGCTTACAGCAGTGGGGGGATGAGCAGCTGCGGTTAGCTTATGCTGAAATGGCTGAGCAGTTGGCCAATCAAGATTTGCAGATGATTTCGCTTAAGCGGACTCCTCAGGGGATTTGGCTACAGATTCACAGCGCCCAAGCCTTTGCCGTTGGAGATTATCGACCATCCCAGTCGTTGCTTGAAGAGCTTAATTACCTGGGCATTTTGTTGCAGGAAAACCGCTTGTTTCGTCTGGCGGAAATGCCCCAAGAGCAAGCGGTTTTGGCATTTGCTGCCCAGCAAGGTTTGGAATGGCATGCCGAAATTTCGATTGAAGGTCACACCGACAATACCCCTATTTTGGCCAACTCGCCTCTATACAATAATTGGTTTTTAAGCACGATGCGTGCGCAAGCGGTGTTTGAGCCGTTACAGCAAAGTTCACAATTGGCTGCTCACTATTTTGTGATTGCCGGCTTGGGCGAACATCAGCCGCTGGCAAAAAATGACAATGACGCGGCAAGGCAGCGTAATCGTCGTATTGATCTCTTTATTAGCGCGGGATTTAGCCTGCGTCAAGTCGGCGCTTATGTGGCTCCCTAAGCGCGCGGTAATTGCCAGTCAATCGCGGTTTTGCCATGCGCTTGCAGATAAGCGTTGGTTTGCGAGAAAGGCTTGCTACCAAAAAAACCGCGATAGGCCGAAAGAGGCGATGGATGGGCGCTCTTTAGAACTAAATGCCGCGAAGCATCAATTTGCGCGCCTTTTTTTTGAGCGTAACTGCCCCATAGAATAAACACACAATGATCGCACCGCTGATTGATCAGTTCGATGATTTTATCGGTAAAGCTTTCCCAGCCTTGGCCTTGATGGGCGTTACTTTTCCCTGCCTCTACCGTCAAGACCGCGTTCAGTAAGAGCACCCCTTGCTCCGCCCAAGGTTGAAGATAACCGCTATGGCGATTATCAACGCTCACATCTTCCCAAAGTTCTTGATTGATATTGAGCAAGGATTTTGGCAGTGGCTTAACCTTGGGTTGCACCGAAAAACACAGGCCATGGGCATGACCAGGTGTTGGATAGGGATCTTGTCCCAATATGACCACCTTCACATGATCGAGCGGCGTACTATTTAATGCATTGAACCAGAGCGATCCCTGCGGTAAAACGATTTTTCCAGCCGCTTTTTCAGCCTGTAAAAACTGTTTTAGTTGCTGCATGTAGGGTTGCTCAAACTCGGCTTTTAAGGGCTCAAGCCAACTGGCGTGCAATTGAATTTCGCTCATCGGGTTTTCCTAAGAGGGGAACAGAATATGGTATTATCGGGCGCGCTTGCAGAGCTTATGCAATCACGCTGAGGCCCGATAGATTCAGGGTCTTAAACGGTTTTTCCGGTTTTTCGCTCGGTAAGCGGCGCCCATTTTATCATTGAGGAGACTTGGCTTTGAGCGAAAACTACAATGCAGCCGAAATTGAAGTCTTGACCGGATTAGAACCGGTGCGTAAACGTCCAGGAATGTACACCGATACCAGTCGCCCCAATCATCTTGCGCAAGAGGTGATTGACAACAGTGTGGATGAGGCCCTAGCCGGTCATGCGGATGAAATTGTGGTAACTCACCACGCAGATGGCTCAATGAGTGTGCTCGACAATGGGCGAGGGATGCCCGTCGATCTGCACCCAGAAGAAGGTGTGCCAGGCGTTGAGGTGATTATGACGCGGCTGCATGCAGGGGGGAAGTTCTCCAATAAGTCTTATGCCTTCTCGGGAGGCTTGCATGGTGTTGGTATTTCGGTAGTCAATGCCCTCTCAAACCGAGTCGAAGTGCAAATTCGTCGCGAGGCCCAGCTGCATCAAATTGCGTTTGCCAATGGTGAGTTGGTCGAACCTTTACAAGTTATTGGCACGGTTGGAAAACGTAATACCGGCACGCTCGTGCGCTTTTGGCCGAATCCTCAATTTTTTGACAGTGCCAAGTTTGCGCTGAGTCGATTACGGTATTTGCTGCGGGCCAAGGCGGTGCTTTGCTCTGGGCTCAAGGTTACTTTGATTGACGAAGTCAGTGGCCAGCGTGAGCAGTGGCAATATCAAAAGGGGTTAAAAGATTATCTGCAAGATGCGTTGCAAGGCCGCGAAGGCTTGCCGGCTGAAGGGGTGGTAGGAGAGAGCAAAGCGGATAATGAAGAGGTGAGTTGGGCGATTGCTTGGTTAGAAGATTCGAGTGAACTTTTAGCCGAGAGTTATGTAAATTTGATTCCAACGCCTCAGGGTGGCACTCATGTGAATGGTTTGCGTGCAGGTGTGACGGAGGCGATTCGTGAGTTTTGCGAATTTCGCAATCTGCTACCGCGCGGCGTCAAAATAACACCTGAAGATGCGTGGCTAAATGTAGCCTATGTGCTGTCCGCCAAGCTTAAAGAACCCCAGTTTGCAGGGCAAACCAAAGAACGGCTCTCTTCACGAGAGTGTGTTCCATTTATTTCCGGTGTTGTTAAAGATGCATTAAGTCTATGGCTCAACCAGCATACCGAGGTGGCAGAAAAAATCGCCGAACTGGTGATTAGCAATGCGAATAGTCGAGTTCGAAAAGCCAAAAAAGTCGTGCGTAAAAAAATTACGTCTGGGCCGGCATTGCCTGGCAAATTAGCCGACTGTGTGGAAACCGATTTAACCCGTACCGAATTGTTTTTGGTTGAAGGGGATTCAGCCGGAGGATCGGCTAAGCAGGCACGCGATAAAAATTTTCAGGCGATTATGCCGTTGCGCGGTAAGATTTTGAATACGTGGGAAGTCGAATCGACGCAGGTGCTGGCTTCTCAAGAAATCCACGATATTTCAGTTGCCATCGGTGTGGATCCAGGGTCTGAGGATCTCAGCGCTTTGCGATACGGTAAGGTCTGCATTTTGGCCGATGCCGATTCAGACGGTTTACACATTGCCACATTAATTTGCGCCCTTTTTGTGCGCCATTTTCCTCAGTTGGTTGCCAACGGGCATATCTATGTTGCCATGCCGCCACTGTACCGAATCGATATTGGTAAGCGGATTTTTTATGCGTTGGATGAAGCGGAGCGCCAAGGTGTTTTAGATCGAATTACCGCTGAAAAATTGCTTGGAAAAGTCCAGGTAACGCGTTTTAAAGGCCTAGGTGAAATGAATCCCGCGCAATTGCGCGAAACCACGATGTTACCGGAAAGCCGCCGATTGGTTCAGCTACAACTCGATGCGAACAGTCCGGTACATGAAATGATGGATATGCTGTTGGCAAAAAAACGCAGTCCAGACCGCAAAGCTTGGCTTGAGCAAAAAGGGGATTTAGCGTCAGTTTCTTAAAATGGAATTAGACCTTAGGAAAGCGTCACTTTGCCCCACTTAACAATTAAGCCACTTTTTCTGAGCTCAGTAGGCTTCTAAAAAGTCTTGAACCTTGACCAGAGTGAATTTTCTGTACTTTTTCAACAAAACTTAGGTAATGTTCGTTGATTGAAGTCAATTTGCAGCAGTAAGTTGTCTGATTGGTGCTGGAGTCGACACTGTGCACAATTTCCACGTTGCATTCGATAGCGTCAATCCCAAGTTCTTTGAGCGATGGAATTTCGATCAAGAGTCGGTTGCTTGAATGAAAACGGTTTTCTGTATTAATACAAATACCCGAATTGGAAATGTTCATAATCATCCCATTAAGGCGAATACCATCGAAAATAATGTGGCAAGATTTTCGGTGATTAAATCTTTCTGCAGTTCGGCGATTATTCATAATAAATTCCTTTAGAAAATATTTACCGTAAAATTTAATTACTTTTATAAAATTTATGAAAAAAAAAGTCAATTTAAAACTTCATAAGAATATAAAAGTATCTATATTATTTGCGAAATTTATCTTTTATTTGCTGTCAAAAATGGAGAAAGATTTCAACACTCAGTTTTGATTGTTACCCATTTTCGGTAAGGCTTTGTTTTAAGGATTACAAAAACGCAGAGCAAGCCCAGAGTGCTTCGCGCTTTTAACAATACCTTTCAGTGCAAAAACGCTAGGATTGCTCTGAAAAGTCATCGTCATTCCTCTGCTTAAAGCCATTTAGATCTGTTCGGAATTTTCTGAGTTAGACGGATAAAATGGGTTTTAGGCTCTAGCGTGTTCTATATAATTTGCTTGCTTTCAAATACTCCATTTTTAGAGTAAAAAGTTTTTATTTTAGTTGCAAAAATAATGCTATTTAATGAAGTAATAAACCAGTGCTATTTTGAAAAAAATTTGCGTTTTTTATCTGGAAGCGTGCTGAGTACTTTTTTAATCTTTTTTAATGGCGTTTAAAGGATTTTTTAGGTGAATAAAGTTGGCTGGGCTATTGTATGAAAAAATCGATTTCGATACTTACTTTATTTTTTGTCTTGTTTGTTAGTCAGATGGGTATGGCTCAGCAATCTTCTAGCCAGCAACTAGGGGATTACCATCTCAGTTTGTATTACGATGCCCAAGACGATGTTTTGGATTTGGAGGCTTACACCAAGCATGAATCTCAAAACGCCTTTTTTGGCGTAACCTGTTCAGTTATGTCGCCCTTTCCATCTGTGCAGGTTCTTCTGTTTGACGAAGCAGCGATCAGCGCTTCCCCCCGTTTGTTAAAGGTAAGCTATCAAATTGATGGACAGCCGGGTACCTTGCCGTTGCAAGCCGTATTACAAGCCGAAAAGGGGACACAAGGTCTGCAGAATCAGCTGCGTTTGGAAGTGGATCAGAGTCGGATTGAAAAAAATCTGCGTAGAATGCAGCAAATTTATACGCAATTGCTTGAGGCACTTGAATCAGGCCAAAGCGTGCAACTGAGTTTTCAGCATCGTACTCTTGGGCAGCACGATTATCTTTTCTCTTTAAATGGTTTCAAAGCACTGATTGAACCGCATAGAGAGGTTTGTCGTTAGGGGCGTAAATGAGGTGAATTGTCATTTAAATCAGCTAAAAGCCGATAAGCAAGGGGCAATTGATACTGTTCTTGTGTTTTTCGTGGTTCAAGGAGTCAAAAAATACGAAACGATTCTTTTAAGGAGGCGTGAATGAATGCGTTTGTACCTGAAGAGATACTCGATGCACTTCATCAATTTATGGCACAGCAATCTGGTGTGATTTTGGCTACTGTGAATGCCGATCAAACGCCGGAAGTCAGTTATGCGCCCGTGCTGCAAAGCAAAGGGCGCTTTTATATTTTTGTTTCGGCTTTAGCGCGGCACACAGATAACTTAAAAAAACGGGCTGGGGTCAGCTTGTTGTTTATTGAAGACGAAGCGAAGTGTCGGCAAATTTTTGCTCGGCAACGGGTGACATGGCAAGTAGAGGCTCAAGTGATTGCTCGTTCCACTCCAGAGTGGGATCTATTGATGCAGCTTTTCCAGCAGCAGTTTGGCAGTGTGATAACGATGCTGCGTTCTCTACCAGATTTCTCGTTGATTGAGTTGGTGCCGAAAGAGGCAAACTATGTGCGTGGTTTTGGGCAAGCCTATCAGTTAACCGGTAAGGATTTGCAGGAAGTTAGGTTGCGAGATGGATCCGCACTCTCCACACCAAAAAGGTAAGGTGACACGATTCACAAAAGCAAAAAAGCGCAAAAAGCGCTTTTTTGTTGTTATGTACGCGGATTAAAACTCATCCCACTCCTCTTCGGCATGCGTTTTATAGGAGGGTAGTGCGGGTTTAGCGGCCAGTTTCACCGCCGGTTTCGCGCTCGGCATTTTGGCCGATGGATTGGCGGCAGCTCGATGCTCTAGTGCCGGCAGATGACCGGCCGATGGGCGACTCAATTTATCTTTACTGATTTGGAAGCGAGCAATAAATTGCGCCTGATTATCCGCCTGTTCACTCATGTTGCTGGCGGTGGCGGAAAGTTGTTCAACCAAAGCCGCATTTTGTTGCGTGGCCTGATCCAAGTGGTTCATCGCCTGATTGATTTGTTCAATGCCCTTAGCCTGCTCGAAGCTGGTTTGGGAGGCTTCAGAAATCAGCGTTTCCAAGCGCTTAATTTTATCGACCATGTCAATAAACACGCTGTTGGTGGTTTCGACTTTTTGCGTTCCTTGTTTAATCTGCGCAGTTGCCGATTGAATTAAGCTGGAAATGTCTTTGGCGGCTTCTGCTGATTTTTGAGCTAAATTCCGGACCTCACCAGCGACCACGGCAAAACCTCGGCCATGTTCACCGGCACGGGCGGCTTCAACGGCCGCATTCAGCGCGAGCAGATTGGTTTGGAAAGCAATACTGTCAATAACGCCAGTAATCTCGCCAATCTTTTTACTCAGTTCACTAATTCCTTGCATGGCTTCAATTGTTTGCTGCATCACCACAATCCCTTCTTGGGCGTTTTTGGCGGTTTGATGCGAGATTTCATTCGCAGTGCGCATGTTTTCTGCAGTGTGTTTGGTGGTTGAGGTGATTTCCTCCATACTGGCGGCGGTTTCTTCCAGTGAAGCGGCTTGTTGCTGTGTACGCTCCGAGAGGTCTTCACTGGCCACGGCCACTTCTTTGGACATGCTACCGATTTCTTGGGCGCCGTCTTTGACATTAGCCAAAGTCATTTCTAGGTTTTCCAACGAATCATTGATAGCAGTTTTCATGGAGTTGAGTTGACCTTCAAAGGTTCCTTCCATTCTATCGGTCAGGTTGCCTTCACTCATTTTGGCGAGTACGTCAATCACATTGCTTAAGGTCGCTGAGAAACGTTCGAGCAGGGTGTTGATTGAGTTAGAGACTTGGCCTTCAAAGTTTTGCAGTTTGCTGGCATCAATCCGATGACTCAGTTCGCCACGGGCCGCCTCATTAATCAATTTTTCAATGCCGCGTTCGATATCTAACTGGTCGGTCATGTTCTTCCATTCGGCAATCGTGCCGATACGGTTGCCATCGGCATCGTAAATGGGGTCAACGGTTAAATCGATGATGATTCGTCCGACGGTAATTCGCGCTTTGTGCGTACTGGTTAACTGTTCAAGGATATTTTTTTGGTGGTCTGGATTGACATGAAAAATATCAATTTTTTGGTGCATAAGGTTGGCGGTATTAAAGTTTGGCAGGCTTTTTTGCATCTCACTTTCAACCGAACGAAGCATCTCCATCAGCGAGTCATTGATAAAGATAATGCTGCGGAAGCGGTCGGCGACCATGATATTGGTGCTGGCGGATTTTAGCGCCTGCTCGATGCGCGCGGCCTTGAGCAGGTCTTCGCGAGACTGGTCGAGATCGGTGCCAATTTTAACTTGCATGGATTGAATTCGGCCAAAGATGCTTTGCAGACGATTGCGGCCAAAACTGTCGATTTTGTTATCGAAATTCCCGCCCGAAATGTTGGTCAATAATTGGTCGATTAGGGTGAGTTTTCGGTTGAGTTGTAGCATTACCCCGATAATGGCTGCGACCATGGTCACATCAAAAATTTCAAAGATCCAAAGCGGAATCCATTGATGAATATTTGGCACCAAGGTTGAAAGCAGAGTACTTAACGATAAGAGTATGGCAAAAGCGATGACCATCGTGGCGCTGTTAAAGTGTCGCATCGGGTTAAATTTATGCTCGGCATCGACAATCACCCCATTTTTAATCTGCATTCTTCCGGCGGCAATTTCTTTGTAGGCGTGCTCAGCGAGGCGTTTTTCTTCGTCAGTTGCCGGAACGCGTAGCGACATATAACCGCTGATTTTGCCATTGGTGAAGGTGGGCGTTGCATTGGCGTAGACCCAATAATGATCGCCATTTTTGCAGCGATTTTTAACAATTTGTGACCAAGGCTTTCCTTCTTTGAGCGTTGCCCAAAAGTCCTTGAAGACTTCAGGAGGCACATCTGGGTGGCGCAAAATATTGTGAGGTTGACCGACCAATTCTTTCCAGTCATAACCACTGGCATCAATAAAGGCTTCGTTGGCGGCAACAATGTTCCCAACCAAATCGGTGTGTGACACGATTTTGAGATTGGGGGCAAGGGGGTGTTCTCTTTGAGTGACGGGACCATTATTTCGCATAATCAAAACCTTGATTGACGTTGGTAAGCTAAAACGTCCATGCTGAGGGTGCGTAGCATGGGGTGGCGTGGCGTTAATTTGGGTTATTCTGGCACGAAACCGCAATCAATAAGATGAGAGCGGTCAATTCTCTAGGGTCTGTTCGCAAATGGCTGAGCGCTGGGTGGTTCAGCGATAGTCTTGGCGACGAGATTTTTTACCCAGCTCTGCCAAACGTTGTTTGTAAGCAATAAATTCATTGATGTACTGCCGCTGTAACGGCGAAATTGCTTCAAACTGAAGTTTGAGATACGCGCCAAGTGAAGTATTGTGGCGATGGGTGACCTTTCCCAAAATTCGCAGCTCGCGAAAGTATTCTGCTGTTGGAATTTCAAACACCAGTTCCAGCTCAGTCCCTACCTGGGCACCACGCGGGGACTGCACGCCAGCACTTTCGGTAGAAAGGTCTGCCAAAATACCCTGCGCTTGACCATTTTTGCCAATTAAGGTGACCGAGCGTTCGGTTTTGACTTGAGTGGGTTCCATTGCGTTCCTTAATCTCGCTTTAGAGCGAGCTATACCGTAAAGCGTTGATGATAATGAAAAAAAGCCATGAGCTGATAGTTTTGCCAAGGTCGTTGATCGGCAAAATTTAAGCCAGTTAAATACATTTCTCCAATTTTACTGCATCGAACCGTTTCCGTCTCTAAAGCCAGTTGTACCCGCCCCTCTTCACTTGGCAAACTTAAGTGGAGTTGTGGCTGGCTGCCCAGCGGTAAGTTCTGTGAGCCGATTAGGGCACAGCCACAGGGAGAGAGGTCAATCAGTTTACCGCTAAAAACCTGATTCTCGAACTGCACTTTTACGGGCAAAGTGATGCCAACTCTCGGCGCACAGCGCCGGTCAGAGTTGGAGGAGGTGGATTGCGAAAACATCAGCATTTACCTTGTTATAGCGAATTTCGGGTCAAGCTTTATAAAGCCTAAAGCGTTCAGGGTGAGCAAACAAAAGCAGAAAGTAAGCCAATTTAACCTCATTACGATGAGCAGCTCAGTGCCAGTCCTTTTTGGTGTGCGGCAGGAGGATGTAAAAAATGAGGGTACTGTTGTTGCAGCTGTTCGGGTGGAGCAAACGGCGTCTGTAGCCATTGCATGGTATTCGCTAGCAGGGTGTCATTGCCTTGTGTGCACTGTTCAATCACCGTTTGGGCAATGTGATTACGCAAAATGAATTGTGCGCTGTGGCTCTCAATTTGAGTACGACACGCTTTCCGATCTAGGGTTTGCGTTTGCTGCAGATAGCGGCTATGCCATTCGCGCCAAGCTTTGCTGTGACCTACGAACGCCCACCACTGATCTTCCTCATCGGTTTCCAGTTTGGCCAGTAACCGAAAGAAGTGGTGAAAATCCAATCCGCTTTGGTCAAGCAAAATCAGGCTGTCTGCAATAAAGTGTTTTGATTCGGTTGCTGGCGAGATGAGGCCGAATTTCGCTCCCATAGCCTGTAAATAGCATTGATTATAATGCTCCACAAAGTGCGTCAAGCCGCTTTCAATTTGGGCGCTACTGAGCAGAGTGGCAAACGCTTGCCCAAGCACTTGGCAATTCCACAAGGCAATATTGGGTTGTTGGCTGTAGGCATAGCGTCCTTCATGGTCAGAATGATTGCAGACATAGTGCAGTTTGAAATCGTCCAAAAATGCATAGGGGCCAAAATCAAAGGTTTCCCCTGCGACAGACATGTTGTCGCTGTTCATCACGCCGTGACAAAATCCGACTGCTTGCCATTGGGCAACCAAGGCGGCGGTACGGCGGCAAATTTCGCGGTAGAGTTCGGCGTAACGTTCCGGAGCCGGTAGCTCGGCTAAATGCGGGTAAATATGGCGAATAACATACTCTGCCAAGGCGGTAAAACCGCTGTAGTCGCGTTGTTCAGCCAGCCATTCAAAATGGCCAAAGCGAATATGGGTTCGGGCCACTCGCAGATAGCTTGCCCGCGTTTCAGGTTGTTCACGCCAGACTGTTTCTGGGCTGTGGCACAAGCTCAAACAACGGCTGGTTGGTACGCCGAGATGGTGTAAGGCCTCGCCAACAAGATATTCGCGTACGGCGGAGCGCAGTACGGCACGTCCGTCACCGCGTCGCGAAAAAGGCGTCCGTCCGGCACCCTTGAGATGGAGGTCCCAAGAGGTGTGCTCTGCGTCAAAAATCTGACCCAGAAGCAAGCCACGGCCATCGCCCAAATCGGGATTGTAGTAACCAAATTGGTGGCCGGTGTATTTTTGTGCTATCGGCGTCATACCGGTGGCTAAGGCTTGTCCAGCCGTGATTTGCAGAAGCTGTTCCGAGCTGAGTGTTAAGCCAAGTTCTTGCGCTAACGGTTGATTAAAATGCAGTAAACGGGCCTGCTCCAGCGGCTCAGGTTGCTGTTCGCGGTAAAAGTGGCTGGGAAGTTGCAGATAATGGTTGGTAAAACGACTCATGATTTTGGCTTGGCTGATAGAATGGATGCGCCCCTATTTTAACGGAGACTAACCGTAATGAACTATGAGATTGAAGTCGAAAACATCAAATGTGGTGGTTGTGCCGCCTCGATTCGCAAGCAACTGCTTAGCTTAGCGGGAGTCAAGGCGGTCGAGGTGGTTGTCGAAACCGGTATGGTGCAGGTAGAAACCGATGGAACAGACTCTGCCATTCTGCCGCAACTGCAGGCGGCATTGCTGAAAATGGGCTATCCGCAAACAGGCAGTGTTGAGGGCGCACGTGCCTTAGGTGCGAAAGCGAAATCCTTTGTTTCTTGCGCGGTTGGCAAGCTGAGTCAAGATGAATCAAAGTAATTTAGCAGGGTAAGGAGTTAAGCGGTGGATCAAGGCGCAATCAATTACGATGGCATCGAACAGCGCAGTGTGGCCGAATTTGCCGAGAAGGCCTATTTAGATTATGCCATGTATGTCATTTTAGACAGAGCTTTGCCGCATTTGGGCGATGGGCTCAAGCCGGTACAAAGACGGATTTTGTATGCCATGTCGGAGTTAGGGCTCAAAGCCAGCGCCAAGCATAAAAAATCGGCGCGAACGGTAGGGGATGTGCTGGGTAAATTTCATCCGCATGGCGACTCGGCCTGCTATGAGGCCATGGTGTTAATGGCGCAGCCCTTTTCCTACCGCTATCCTCTTGTGGATGGGCAGGGTAACTGGGGGTCGCTGGATGATCCCAAATCGTTTGCCGCGATGCGTTATACCGAAGCGCGTCTTTCGGCTTTTAGCCAGTTACTGCTGGATGAAATTGCGCAAGGTACGGTGGATTGGTCGCCTAATTTTGACGGCACCCTTGATGAACCGCTGATTTTGCCCGCGCGCGTACCGCATGTTTTGTTGAATGGCACTTCAGGGATTGCTGTCGGCATGGCCACAGACATTCCACCGCATAATCTAACCGAGGTTGTGAATGCTTGTATTGCACTGCTGGACGATCCGCAGTTGAGTACTCAAGCATTGATGGCCTATTTGCCTGCGCCAGATTACCCAAATCACGCACAGATAATTAGTACACACGATGAGCTGTTTAAGTTATACGACACCGGCAATGGTTCAATTCGACAGCGCGCAGTCTATCGCATAGAGGACGGCGTCAATGTAGTGATTGATGCCTTGCCTTATCAAGTTTCTGGGGCCAAGGTGTTGGAGCAGATTGCCAACCAAATGCGCGCCAAAAAATTGCCCATGGTGGTGGATTTACGCGATGAATCCGACCATGAAAACCTCGTGCGCCTAGTGATTGAGATGCGCTCGAAGCGGGTGGATATAGAGGCAGCGATGTTGCATCTGTTTGCCACAACCGAATTAGAAAAAAGCTATCGCGGTAATTTTAATGTCATTGGCTTGGATGGGCGGCCACAGGTTAAGAGCCTCTCGACCCTACTGAATGAATGGTTAGAATATCGTCAGCAGACACTACGGCGGCGTTTGCAATACCGTTTAGATCGGGTTTTGGCGCGCTTGCATTTATTAGAAGGTTTGTTGATTGCCTTTTTAAACATTGATGAAGTCATCGCAATTATTCGTGAGGAAGAGAAGCCCAAACCGGTTTTGATAGCTCGTTTTGGTTTAAGCGAGTTGCAAGCCGAAGCCATTTTGGAGCTAAAATTACGACATTTGGCGCGTTTGGAAGAGATGAAAATTCGCACTGAACAAGCCGAATTGGCAAGCGAACGTGATCGTTTGGAGAAGATTCTGGGATCGGAAGCGCGCTTAAAAACTTTGCTGAAAAAAGAGTTGTTAGCCGATGTAAAAACCTTTGGCGATCCCCGCAAATCGCCCTTAGTGATGGCAAAAAGCGCGCAAGCCTTAAGCGAACAAGAGTTGCTGCCCTCGGAAGCGATTACGGTGGTTTTATCTGAAAACGGCTGGGTTCGGGCGGCAAAAGGTCATGATGTTGAAGGCGAAAATTTGCTTTACAAATCCGGTGATCTTTTTTTAATGCAGGCTCAAGGACAAAGTCGACAGATGGCGGTCTTTTTCGATTCGACTGGCCGCAGTTATTCGCTTCCCGCTCATAGCTTGCCATCGGCTCGCAGTCACGGTGAGCCGTTGACCGGCCGCTTAAGTCTGCCGTTGGATGGTCGTTTTTGTCAGCTCTTATTAGCCAATCCGCAGGAAAAATTTTTATTAGCCAGCAGTGCCGGTTACGGTTTCATTTGTCGTTACGAAACCCTTTATTCAAAAAACAAAGCTGGTAAAGCGGTTTTGAGTCTGCCCGACAAAGCGCAGATTCTCACCCCAGTGGCAGTGGATGGTCGGCAATGGGTGCTGGTGGTCAGTTCTGAACCAAGAATGCTGGTATTTGAGCTTTCGGAGTTGCCTGAGCTCAGTAAAGGCAAGGGCAATAAGTTGATGCAACTGGCCGAAGGTGAGCAAGTTAATGCGGTTTTTGCATTTAACGACGGCGACAAGCTGGTGCTCAAAACCGATGGCTACGAAAAAGTCTTTGGGCCAAGTGCACTCCAAGAAGCCTTGGCCAGTCGAGGAAAGCGAGGCATTGCTTTGCCCAGAACGCTGAAAAAAGTTCGCTTAATTGCCTGTCTGCAATCTGAAGCCCGTGCGGAATAAATTTTAAGAGATTTACTACTTGGCATCCTTATAAAAGTTGGTATGGCCCTTGCTTGACAAAAACCAACAAAATGAGCCGTGCGTGATTCGCATTCGCTTCGCGCCCTAAAGGTAAACCATGTTCGCAAAACCTCTCGGTATTCTTCTCATCCTTGTCAGCTTTTTGGGCGGCTTTATGCTGATGGGCGGCAGCTTAGCCGCTCTGTGGCATCCTTCTGAATTGGTGATTATTTTGGGCATTGCGCTTGGCGCTTTCTTAGCCTCAACACCGGTTTATGTTTGGTGGCGCACTTTGTATTTTTTCGGGCGCTATTTCAGTAGCGAAAGAGTCACGCGCGAAGTCTATCGGCAAACTTTGGGGTTATTGGAAGAGTTGTCAAGGTTGTCACGCAGCTCCGGTGTTTTGACTTTAGAAAAACATCTTCTTAACCCTGACGACAGCCCAATTTTTAGTGAATATCCTCGTGTTATGGCCCATCCGGATTTAAAAAAGTTCATTATCGACAATTTTCATTACCTCCTTTTAAATCCGCCCGCCAGTCAAAATTTTGCCGCACATCTTGATCACCAAGTGTATGCCTTGACGCAATCGATGAGCGAAGTACCAAAAGCGGCAGGAAAGGTCGCCGATTGGCTACCGGGTTTCGGAATTGTCGCTGCTGTAATGGGGGTGATTTTGACAATGGAGCTGCTCAGCGGCGATATGGATGTGGCAAAAATTGGTACGGCCATTGGCGCGGCCTTGGTCGGTACCCTGACTGGGGTGTTTGTGGCGTTTGCGATGGTCGCTCCTTTTGTGCATGCGGTTGAGGTGATGATTCGCCAGGACCAAAACCTGTTGGAGATGACAGCGGCTTTTTTGGAGGCTTATGCAAATGGCGTTTCGCCGCACCTAGCGGTTGAAATTGGTCGGCAATTGGTACCCCCTGAGTTTGCTCTACCGCCAAGGAATGAGGACTAGACTGTGGCACGGCATCGCAAGGGGCATGATGAAGGTGGCGCACACGGCGGATCTTGGAAAATTGCCCTAGCCGATTTAATGACCGTGTTGATGGTGTTTTTTTTGGTCTTGTGGTTAATTTCGGTTGTGGACCCAAAAGATCGAGAAGCCTTTGTTAACAGCATGATGGGTGAGCCACCGATTGGTGCAGAAGTCGATGATCAGAAATTGTTTGCGCCACAAGAGTCACTGGTGAATTTGCAGATGAAACCACCGGTGTCGCGGACAGAATTAGAGCAGGCGCTGCAGGGGATTAATCCACAGGATTTCACCATTGAAGAGCGGGCAGAATTTATTAAAATCACCCTACGTTCAGACAGTTTTTTTGAAAGTGGTCGTGCCAATATTAGCGACCGGACTCGCGCTGAACTGGAGACGCTTGGTGAAACACTCGCAGCGCGTGTGCAAGCCATCACCATTACCGGTTATACCGATACCATTCCGATAAACAGCATTCTGTTTCCGTCTAATTGGGAGCTTTCGGCCGCAAGGGCTGGGACGGTGGCTCGTGCTTTTATTGATATGGGGGTGCAACCGACCCGCTTGACGATTGTCGGTAAGGGCGAGAATTTACCGGTCGCCGATAATCGCACGGCCTATGGACGTTCTTTGAACCGTCGGGTTGAAATTGTAATTGATAAAACCGGTTCAATGTCCCTTTCAACAGCGCCTTAAGCTGTTAAGGCGGTGTGACGGACGGTGAAGGCGCGCACTGTGGACAGTGTGGGTCTTTTTTGAGGTTTAAGGTTCGGATCAACATGCTCAACGCATCAATGATCATCAACTTACCGGTTAAGGTGGGAAGGTCTAACACAACTTTAATGGCTTCAATGGCCTGCATCGAGCCGAGCATGCCGACGACAGGTGAGAGAACTCCATTTCGACTGCAGGTCAACTCTTCCCCCCCAGCTTGCGGGTAGAGGCATTGGTAGCAGGGCGAGTTTTCTTGACGAAAATCGTAGGTGGCCAATTGCCCTTCCCAGCGGATGGCGGCGGCGGAGACTAAGGGCTTTTGGGCACTTTGACACGCGCGGTTGAGTGCAAAGCGGCTGGCAAAATTATCGGTGCAGTCTAACACCACATCCGCAGCTTCAACTAAGGCTTGCAGCTGCGCAGGATTGGGGCGGCTGGCATGAGTGTGAATCTGAATGTGCTGGTTAAGTTGCTGCAGGTTTTCTTTGGCCGATTCGACCTTGGCTTGGCCGATGTTTGCTTCGCGATGGACAATTTGTCGTTGGAGGTTGGAATCGTCCACCACATCAAAATCCACTAGCGTTAGCGTTCCAACGCCGGCCGCGGCTAAGTAGAGTGATGCAGGGGAACCTAATCCCCCCAACCCCAAGATAAGGGCATGCGCTTGGCTCAATTTCAGTTGGCCGGCATAATCGATTTCGGGTAGTAAAATTTGACGACTGTAGCGCGAAAGTTCTTGGTCATTCAGTTCAGTTTTCAATGGATTCATCTTCTCTCCCTTCGTCCTTACACTGGCTTTTGCCCTAAGGTTACCCGCTCTTGTCCCGCGTAATCGCAGCAGGTTTCGACCGCTTGATAGCCGCGTTGCTGCAAGAGCGCACGTACCGCAGGGCCTTGGTTGTAGCCATGCTCTAAGATTAACCAGCCATTGGGGTTGAGGTGCGCCCAGGCTTGCTGATGCAAAATACGAATCGCGTCTAAGCCATCAGCCCCAGAAGTTAAGGCGCTGATCGGTTCAAATGGCAAGTCCCCTTGATCTAAATGCGGGTCTTGCTCGGCAATATAGGGCGGGTTGCTGACGATCAAATCAAAACACATTGCTGCCAGAGGTTCGCACCAACTACCCTGTTTGAAGTGGATACTCAGACCTAAGCGCTCGCTATTGGCGCGGGCTACCTCTAGAGCCGAAGCCGAAAGGTCAACCGCAGTGATCTGCGCATCGGGCCGTTCAAATTTTAAGGCCAAGGCAATCGCACCACTGCCAGTGCCAAGATCGGCAATTTTTGGGCTAGCAATCGTTGCAGCCCGCTGTAAAGCGGTTTCGACTAAGGTTTCAGTATCGGCGCGCGGAATCAGCGTGGCTGGCGTTACCTGTAGGTTTAATCCCCAAAATTCGCGCTCACCGAGCAGATAGGCTAAGGGCGTTCCTCCCAAGCGCTGGCGACATAATTCGCGAAACTGCACCACCTGCTCATCGTCTAAACGCTGTTCCGGCCAGGTATAGAGATAGGCACGCGGCTGTTGTAACACATGCATTAACAGCAATTCCGCCTCAAGTTTTGGGTTCTCAACAAAGGCGCAGTGCTGTAGTGTTTGGTAGGCATGTTGTTTTAACTGTTCGAGGCGATAGCCAACTTGCATCGCTTAACTCTCGTCGTTGAGCGAAGCTAATTGTTCGGCTTGGTACTCTTGAATCAATGGGTCAATCACGGAAGTTAACCCGCCGTTCATAATGTCATCAATTTTGTATAGGGTAAGGTTAATGCGGTGGTCGGTTACCCGTCCTTGAGGATAGTTATAGGTACGAATTCGCTCTGAGCGGTCGCCACTGCCGACGAGGCTTTTGCGTTCTTGAGCAATCACCGCATCGTGTGCGCGTTGCTTGGCATCCATAATTCGTGCCGCTAAAAGTGATAAGGCTCGAGCACGGTTTTTGTGTTGCGAACGCTCGTCTTGGCACTCAACAACCGTACCGGTTGGTAAATGGGTAATGCGAATTGCCGAGTCGGTTTTATTGACGTGTTGCCCGCCAGCGCCGGAGGCGCGGAAGGTGTCAACCCGTAAATCGGCAGGATTAAGTTCGACTTCTTCCACTTCAGGGGCTTCGGCCATAATCGCCACCGTTGCGGCTGAAGTATGGACGCGTCCTTGTGTTTCGGTTGCGGGAACGCGCTGCACCCGATGAGCACCCGATTCAAATTTCAGCCGCGAGTAGGCACCGGCACCGATAATTCGTGCAATGATTTCTTTAAATCCGCCGTGTTCGCCTTCGTTGGAGTTGATAACTTCCACTTGCCAGCGCATGGTTTCGGCATAACGCGAATACATTTTAAATAGGTCACCGGCAAAAATCGCCGCCTCATCGCCACCGGTTCCGGCACGGATTTCCAAGAAAATATTGCTTTCATCGCGCGGGTCTTTTGGCAACAGCATTTTCTGCAGTTCCAATTCATGGGTTTCGAGTTGTTCTTTTAAAGCAGGTAATTCTTCTTTAGCCATCTCTTGCAAATCGGCATCACCGGATTGCAACATCGTTTTGGCTTCGGCCAAATCTCGTTCGGCTGAGCAATAGGCATTAAACACCTCGACCACCGGTGTGAGTTGCGCATGTTCACGGCTTAAGGCGGTGAATTTTTTCTGGTCGGTAATAATGTCTGGATCGGAAATTAAATGGTTAATTTCTTCTAGGCGTTCTACTAGGGTTTCCAGCTTGAGTCGAATTGAAGGTTTCACTAAGGTGTTCTCACAAAAAAGGGGCTTGCCGATTTGGCATGAGCAAATGGGTGGAGCTATTTGTCAGCGGTTTGTTCGCGGCAAATCAGCAGTTGCTGAGCAGCGTCAATCAAGGTTTGATTGCCTTCGATACCGGCATGATTCAGTTGCGATGTTGGTGTATGCAGCAGTCGGTTGGTCAGCTGATTGGCCAAGAGTTTAATGACGGTGTGCGGATCGCCTCCCTCGTCAATTTGGTGTAAAGCATGCTCAAGGGCCTGTAATTTAATTTTTTCTGCTTGTTCTCGATAATCGCGAATGATGGGTTTGACTCGGGCCATGGCATCTTGTTGAGCCATGAAATTTTGCGCTTGCAGTTCAATAATCTCTTCGGCCTGTAAAGCGGCGCTTTGGCGAGAAAGCTTGTTGCTTTCAATGATTTCTTGCAGGTCATCGACTGTGTACAAATAGACACTGTCAAGGTGGCCAATGCTGCTCTCGATATCTCGCGGAACTGCAATATCGACCATAAACATCGGACGGTTTTTTCGCCGTTTCAAGGCTTGCTTGACTTGATCGCGCTTGAGAATCGGATAGGGACTGGCTGTGGAGCCAATGATAATGTCGGCTTCGTGCAGATGCTTATCCAGCTCATCCAGTTGAATGGCATAACCGGAAAGACTTTCGGCAAGACGATGCGCACGATCAAACGTGCGGTTGGCAATTATTAATTTGCCGAGGTTGGCTTCTCGCAAATGGCGCGCCACCAGTTCGATGGTTTCGCCTGCGCCAAGCAAAATCGCGGTTTTTTCGCTCAAATCACCAAAAAATTGTTTGGCCAGAGATACCGCCGAAAAAGCCACGGATACCGGACTGGTGCCAATTGCAGTATCGGTGCGTACTTGTTTGACAGTTTTAAAAATATGCTGAAACAGCGTATCCATATTTTGGTGAATGCTGTCGTTCTTGTGGGCCAGATTATAGGCGTCTTTAATTTGCCCAAAAATTTGCGGCTCGCCAAGCACCAGTGAGTTCAATCCTGAAGCAACTCGCATAATGTGCTTGACGGCATCCATGTCATGATGTCGGTACAGGTAAGGCGAAAGACGATTGTTTTGAATCTGAAAAAAATCGTGCAGCCATTGTTGAATTTGCTCACTGGTTTCGCTTTTTTTCGCCGTACAATAAATTTCTGTGCGGTTGCAGGTGGAGAGAATGATGCATTCATTTACCAGAGCGCGGCTTTTAAGTTCTTGAAGGGCCAGTTTGGTTTGCTCTGGGGTAAACGAAACGGTTTCACGGATCTCAACGGGGGCGGTTTCGTGATTGACACCGAGTGTAATAAGCTTCATATTAAGTGTTTACCATTGACCCAAGCGCGTTAAGAGGCAACCAAAGAGGCGTAATTCTGCTAAATTATCCCTTCGATTGCAAGTTTTTCTCAGTGATTCGGCCTTGTATGCCACACCCCTAAAGTCGTTAAATATTACCCAACGAACAGCTTTTTTTAAAAGCTTACTATCTTCTTTTGGACAACGATAAGTATTTAAATATTATGAAGTTCCTCTCGCTTGCTTTGCCACACCACCGTTTCCGGTTAAACGCGCCTTCACGTTTAACTGCTTCATTGATGCTTGCACTCGGGGTTTTGAGTATGCAAGGTTGTGCCTCGACTCTCGATTTGAGTCAGGCAACCGTCACCGCTGCCGCGCCGCATTCCATTGCGAATGACAGTGCCGTGGTTGCTCCGACGCCTAAGCGTAATATGATTGCCGACCATCGCCTGACCGCCGAACAGATGTTTTTGGTGCTACAAGCTGAGCTCCAAATTAAGCGGGGTCAAGGCCAACAAGCCTTCGATCTTTATTATCAGTTAGCCGATGAGACCCGCGAGGCGGAACTGGCGCGTCGCGCCTTCTCGGTGGCGATGAGCACCTTTGATACCCAGAGCATTGCTCAGGCTGCGGCGTTATGGCGCAGCGTTGAGCCGAAAGAGCCAGCGGTTTGGCGAGCCAGTTTTGTAATGAGTTTGCGCAACGGTGACGTTAAGGCAGCGATTAAGCAATGGCAAACCTATGCCGAACTCTCTGACGAGGGATTGCAGCAAGATATTTTGGCCGCAGCACAACGCTTGAACTCTCCAATGATTGATCGAGTAGATGCCGCGGTTGATTTTATGCAACGACTGGTAAAGCTCTATCCTGATCAATGGTCGGCTTATCTGGGATTGGGCATGATGCAGATGCGTCAAGCGCAATTTGAAAATGCTTTGGCCTCTTTCAATCGGGTTCTGGCTTTTGAGGGGTTTGAGCAAAAAGAAGAAGTTTATGACTTAATTGCCAAGTTGTATTTGCAGACTGGGGATTTTGAGCAGGGAATCGCTCAATTACAGCGGTATGTAGAACAAGATCCACAAAATATCTTCTTACAGGAGCGTTTGGCTCGTCTGGAAGTCCAAGCCGGTTTCGCTCAGCAGGCACAACAGCGTTATGCAGCCATTGTCGATCGTAATCCGCAGCAGCATTCGGCCCGTTTTGCTTTAGCCTTGCTGCAATTGGAGGCCAACCAAAATCAAGAAGCGATTGCGTTGTTGCAGCCATTATTGGAAGTCCCTGCTTATCGCGATGTCACCTATTACTACTTAGGTTATGCCGAACAAAATTTGCAGCGTTTGGATGCTGCTCTTGACTATTATCAGCAGGTCGCGGGTACCAATTACCGTACAGATGCGCTGCTGCGTTCTGCGGAAATTTATTATTCACAAGGACAATTGGAGCGTGCGCTTAGCTTGCTTGATGAAGTGGATATCTCCAATGCCGAGAGTTTGCAAAAGGTCTTTTTAGCGCGCGCGATTTTTTATCGCTTTGAAAGAGAGTACGGCAAGGCGGTTGAGGTTTTACAGGAGTTATTGGCGTTAAATCCGGATAACCAAAAAGCATTGCTGGAACAGGCGAACCTGTATTACCAGCTAGAGAAGTTTGAGCAGTACGTTGCCAATATGCAGCGTCTGTTAGAGCTGGATGGCGACAATGTCGATGCCTTGAATGGATTGGGTTATTTTTATGCAGAACGTAATATTCAACTTGAAGACGCCAAGCGTTTGATTGAGCGTGCCTTGCAGCTGGAGCCTAATAATTTTTTTATTCTAGACAGTATGGGATGGCTTTATTTTCAGATGGAGGACTATCCTCGTGCACTCGATTTTTTACAGCGAGCTTATGCGATTGAAGAAGATCGGGTTGTCATCGAGCATTTGATTCGCGTCTATTGGGCGCTTGGTAGAAAAGCCGAAGCAGAAAGCTTTTGGCAAACGTACCGACAAGGCGATGAGGAGCTGGGGGCGGACTTAACCTTAGAAGATTGGATTCGCGCCCAGTCTTTGTAAAATATTGCGCTTTGTCTCACTCTCGATGGTTGGCGCTTGAAGGGGTTGATTTGGTCGCCTGAAACTGTTTAAAGGGCGATCTAAATGTGCCCCAAGTTCTCGTAAATTTTTTTTAAAAAAGGTGTTGAACAAAAAATAAAACGCTGTATCATACGCACCTGTCTTCAGCGACATAGATATAGTCAACAGGGATGTGGCCAAGTGGTAAGGCATCTGGTTTTGATCCAGTGTACCGCAGGTTCGAATCCTGCCATCCCTGCCATTATCTACCTTCCGAATTCCCCAAATCATTTTTTCCTCTGAACAGGAGTGCCTTAAATGGCTACAAAAAATGTCATGATTTTTGCGGGAAACGCAAACGTCAGCCTAGCAGAAAAGATCTCCCAGTATCTTGATATCCCCTTAGGTAAAGCTGATGTTGGTCGTTTTAGCGACGGCGAAATCATGGTTGAAATCAAAGAATCCGTTCGTGGTCAAGATGTTTACGTTTTACAACCGACCTGCACACCTGAACCTGCCGTAAACCTGATGGAAATGCTGGTTATGATTGATGCGCTTAAGCGCGCTTCTGCTGGTCGTATTACTGCTGTTATTCCCTATTACGGTTTTGCTCGTCAAGATCGTCGCCCTTATTCGGCTCGTGTACCGATCACCGCTCGTCTTGCTGCCGATATGATTACTATTGCCGGTGCTAATCGTGTTGTGACCGTTGATTTGCATTCAGATCAAATTCAAGGTTTCTTTGATATTCCTGTGGATAACATCTATGGTTCACCGCTTCTGGTTGAAGATATGAACCGTACTCAAGATCTGGCAAACGTCACGATTGTGTCGCCTGATATGGGCGGGGTGGTGCGTGCACGTGCAGTGGCAAAAGCCATCGATGCCGATATGGCGATCATTGATAAGCGTCGTCCTAAAGCCAACGTGGCGCAAGTCATGAATATCATTGGTGAGATTGAAGGGCGCGATTGCATTATTATTGACGACATGGTCGATACCGCCGGCACGCTTTGTAAAGCCGCTTCGGCGCTGATGGAGCGCGGTGCGAAAAGTGTTTCTGCCTATGTTGTGCATGCGGTGCTTTCTGGGCCTGCGGTGGATAATATTCGCAACTCTGATTTAAAAGAGTTGGTCGTCACCGATTCTATTCCGGAAAGTGAAGCTGCGATGCATTGTGAAAAAATTCGTCGTGTGTCGATTGCCGACATGCTTGGCGAAACGATTCGCCGGATTAATCAGGAAGAGTCGGTAACGGCTTTAATGGCACATTGACATCCGATTGGATAGCTTAAAAAAGTGAAGCGCCTTAGGCGCTTTTTTTATTTGATTAAGTGCGTTGAATTTTCTAGGGATTTTAGTATAATCCGCGCTTTGCTTATGTTTGGTCGCGAACGTAAGTTTCATTCATTCAAGATTCGGTTTGTGCAGTTGTCTGCCGCCAATCTTATTCGGAGAAAAAACCATGAGCCAAAATTGGACAGCAGAAATCCGTACTGAAGAAGGGAAAGGTGCGAGCCGCCGCCTTCGTCAAGCGGATAAAGTACCAGCAATTATCTATGGTGCAGATAAGCCAGCCGTATCGGTATCTTTTGAAAAGAATTTCATTACTCACGCGTTTGAAAACATTGATACGTTTAACTCAGTGATTGATATTCAAGTGGTTGGTGGTGAAGCCGAGCAAGTGGTTGTAAAAGACATTCAGCGTCACCCAGCCAGCAATATGATTAGCCACATTGACTTGCAGCGCGCAGGGACAAGCAACATCATTACCAAGAAAGTGCCTTTAGCTTTTGTTGGTCAAGCCGTTGCACCTGGCGTCAAAATCGGTGGTTTGATGTCTTTCCTACAGCCTACGGTTGAAGTGCGTTGTTTGGCAAAAGATTTGCCAACGGCAATTAAAGTCGATGTATCGACAATGGAAGCGGGTGGAAGCTTGCGTTTATCTGAATTGAATATGCCTGAAGGCGTTATTCTTACAGCGCTTACGCACAACAACTCAGACTATGACCAAGCGGTCGTTAGCATCACTAAGCCTAAGCGTAAAGGCTAATCCTTCGCTTTAAGGCAATCATCAAGAGCCAGCGTTTATGTCTAAGATAAAACTGATTGTCGGTCTGGGAAATCCCGGTGACAAATATGCTTTAACTCGACATAACGCTGGTTTTTGGTTTGTGGACGAAATAGCGCGCCAAGCCGGTGTTGTATTTCGTCCAGAAACCAAATTTCTCGGTGAGGCGGCCCGCTTGCAACAAAATGGTGCAGATCTCTGGTTATTAAAACCAGCAACCTTCATGAACCGCAGTGGTCAATCGATACAAGCACTTGCACACTTCTATAAAATCCCTGTCGAATCTATTTTGGTTGTGCACGATGAGCTCGATCTACCCCCGGGAAGTGCCAAACTGAAAAAGGGCGGCGGCCATGGTGGGCATAATGGGTTGCGCGATTCCATTGCCGTCTTGGGAGAAGGATTTCTTCGCCTGCGGCTGGGAATCGGTCATCCAGGGCATCGTGACCAAGTGGTCGATTATGTCTTAAAAGCACCGTCTAAAATCGAACGCGAGCTCATTGATGACGCCAGCTATCTTGCCTCTAAAGTGTTGCCTGAACTGCTTGAAGGTGCCCTTGAAAAAGCCATGATGAAGTTGCACACCAAGAACTGAGCATCCATACAGCAAGAACCTTAATTTCAACCCCGTTATGACAACGGCATTTAGCGAGGAGATGGCGCTATGGCAATCAAATGCGGAATTGTCGGTTTACCCAATGTGGGAAAATCCACCTTATTTAACGCTCTGACCAATGCGGGAATCGAATCCGCTAACTATCCTTTCTGTACCATTGATCCGAATATTGGTGTGGTGGCGGTACCCGATGCACGCGAGCAGGCTTTGGCAGAGATTGTCAAACCGGAGCGGATTTTATCGGCAACGGTCGATTTTATGGATATTGCCGGCTTGGTTGAAGGCGCTTCCAAAGGGGAGGGTCTGGGCAATAAATTCTTGGCTAATATTCGTGAAACCGATGCGATTGTGCAAGTAGTACGCTGTTTTGAAAACGATGACATTGTTCATGTAGCCGGTCAGGTTGACCCGGTTTCGGATATTGAAATCATTAATATGGAACTGGTCTTCGCCGATATGGAATCGCTCGAAAAAGCCCTCGTCAAGCAACAAAAGCTAGGCAAGAGCGGCAATAAAGAAGCGCAAGCCAAGCAGGCGTTATACGAGCGTGTTCTCAGTGAAATTCAAGACGGCAAGCTGGTGCGTTTGGTTGAGTTAAATGAAGAAGAGCACGCGATCCTACGCGAACTGCATCTGCTTACCATTAAGCCGATGATGTATGTGGCGAATGTCAACGAAGACGGTTTTATCAATAATCCGCTGTTGGATAAGGTTGAAGCGATTGCCAAGGCCCAAGGCGCGATTGTTGTCCCCGTTTGCGCCGCAATTGAAGCGGAAATTGCCGAGCTGGATGACGAAGACAAGGCCGAGTTTTTGCAAGAGATGGGACAGGACGAGCCAGGACTAAATCGAGTCATTCGTGCCGCTTACGATTTGTTAGGGTTGCAAACCTATTTCACCGCTGGTGTGAAAGAAGTGCGCGCCTGGACCGTTAAAAAAGGCGCTACAGCACCCCAAGCGGCCGGTGTGATTCACACCGACTTTGAAAAAGGCTTTATTCGTGCCGAAGTCACCGCTTATCAAGATTTTATTACTTGTAAAGGCGATGTTGGCGCCAAGGCAGCCGGCAAGCAGCGTTTGGAAGGTAAAGAATACATCGTGCAAGACGGCGACGTCATGCACTTCCGTTTCAACGTATAAGAACCGAAGACAACGCCAGCAATAGTTAAAATCTGGCTTGACATGCATAAAAATCGCACTATAATACGCACCACATTTTGGCTACATAGCTCAGTTGGTTAGAGCACATCACTCATAATGATGGGGTCCCAAGTTCGAATCTCGGTGTAGCCACCATATACCTAAATTAGCCCGTCTAGCACGGGCTTTTTTGTGTCTGTAAGAACGTAAAATCAATAACTTAGCTGTATTAGTTAGGGTTGTGCAGGATTATTTGTATTACCCCGGCGCATAAAAAAATGCAGGTAATATTGCGTGTAACGCTAAGGGTTACCTGCACATTACTCGAAGCGTTACCCGCTTTTTTTGCTGAAACCGTGATAGGTTCAAAGGTGCCCCGCCATGCTAACCGATACAAAATTAAGAAAACTTAAAGCCGCTGATAAGCCTTATAAAGAGACTGATTCAAGCGGCCTGTATGTTGAAGTGCGTAAAACCGGTAAGAAGTTCTTTCGCTTTCGCTACCGTCACCCCCAAACGAGAAAAGAGCAGGTTTTAACCCTTGGTGAATATCCGGCTTTGGGGTTGGCTCAAGCGCGTACCTTGCGAGATCAAGCAAAAGAGGCTCTAGCCATTGGCCAAGACCCAAGCGAACAGAAACAGCAAACCAAGGCCGAACAAAAGACTATCGAGAAAGTGAGCGCACGACTAGCCAATCGAATGACGTTCGTACAGCTTTACGATGAATGGTTAAACCACATGGCTGAGAGTTGGCAATATTCCACCCTGAAAAAGAACAGGGGGCGAATTGAGGGGCATTTAATCCCGCGCCTTGGTGATTACCCCCTAGAAGAAATTACGCCCGAGATTGCAAGGGATGCGCTCAAGGGGATTGAGGCCACCGGCAAACTGGAAACCCTGAGAAAGGTAAAACAGTTCGCAACTAACATTTTTCAGTACGGGGTCGGGATGGGCCATTGTTTACGCAATCCGGTTAGAGACCTGCCGAACAATATCTTTAAGAAGGTGAGGCGGGAAAACTTCCATAATTTGACCGATAGCAAAAGCCTTAACCGATTATTGAATGATGTAGCCGAATACAACGGAGATATAAGCACCCGAGTAGCCCTAGAGGTGCAGGCTTATATTTTCTTACGGCCCACTGAGTTAGCGGAACTCGAATGGTGATTTGTTGAACTAGATAAGGGGCAAATCATCATACCGGCCGAATCCATGAAAATGGACCGCCCCCATGTGGTGCCGATCAGTAAGCAGGTGAAACGCTTACTAGAACAGCAACAGCAATACAGCGGGCACAGCCGCTTTGTTTTCCCGAGTCCGCATAACATGAGCAAGCCGCTAAGTAGCCAGACCCTAAACGCGGCTTTGCACCGAATGGGCTACCGTGGCAAGCATACCGCCCACGGCTTTAGAGGCACGGCTAGTACGCTGTTAAATGAAATGGGCTTTAATTCTGACTGGATAGAGAAACAGCTAGCTCATGAGGAAGGCAACAAGGTAAGGGCAAGCTATAACAAGGCCGAATATTTGCCTGAACGCGCCAAGATGTTACAGGTCTGGGCCGATTACCTAGACAGCATTAAAGCCGGTGCCGATGTGGTGCCGTTGCATGGTCGCTTAAAAGGCTAAATAGCGGTTTGTTATAAGTAACCTTTATCAAAAGGGGGGCGGGTTAAGCCCATTTTTTGTGACCGTGTGTTTATGTATTGATGTTTTCGCGTGGGAACCGTGGGAACCAAGCGCAGTGGCGGGGTCTGTAGCCGTTCCCACACAAAAAACTTTAGTGGGAACCGTGGGAACTTTTTAAGGGAATTGGTTCGGATTAATGGCGTTTTCTATGTTTTTTGCGTTTTCTTTAATTTTCAGCGCGCCCCTCCAAGGAAAAACAAGGTAAAACGCGAGGCGGTTAGAGTATAAGTAGAGTTTATTAGGGGGTGTGTTATGCCGTGTAACTTGTGTATATGGCTCTCTTGCGGTGTAATATAGTATATTAAAGCGATTAGCTACTAAGGGGGGCGTAAATGCTATCTATTGCAGAATTAACCAAGCGAGTTCAAGAGCAGGCAAAGCACCGTACTCATGAGGAGCGCGTTCGCCTTTTGAAAAAGTCTCGAATCTTGAATGAGGATGGGACTGTAAATAAGTTCTTCACCACGATTCAGCCAATCGAAGGCCACGGCCGTTCTGTTCAACCCCGATTGACTGGATGCACTGAGAATTAAGCGTGCAACCAAGTTTATACAGTTCTAAACCCTCCATTATTTACGGCTTCCATGGTACAGATAAGGAAGCCGGCCTAAAAATCCTAAATCAAGAAGCTCAATTCTTACACAGCAATAACTCTTATGATTGGCTTGGCCAAGGTGTCTATTTCTGGGAAAACAACCTAGAACGAGCACGGCAATATGCCGAGCAGGACAGCAAGCGCGAAAATTCAAGAATCAAAGAGCCGTTTGTTTTGGGAGCGGTAATCGAGTTAGGGAACTGCCTAGACCTGCTAGATCAGCAATATATCGACTTCCTAAAAGCCGCCTATGAGTTGTCAAAAGCGGATATTGAGGCAGAGGGTTCGACTATGCCAACGAATGGGCAATTTGGGTCTAAAGATTTTGATTTTAGTAAACGCGAATTAGATTGTGCCGTGATTCGTTATGCTTGTTCACTGGCAGAAAAAGGCGGTGAGAAGTTTGATTCAGTAAGGGCGGCATTTATTGAAGGTGATGAAGTATATGAGGGGGCCAAGTTCTCGGCTGGTAATCATATTCAAATAGCGGTCATTAATCCTGATTGTATTAAGGGTATATTCTTACCAAGGGAAGCAGGTCAACAGCCAGATTTTGCTGAGGAAAAATGATCAGATCACCGGACCGAGGTTGACGGTTTTAATAGGGTGCTACGTTATGTTAAATTGAGCGAAGTTTGCCCGCCCTGCCTTATGGATTGTGCGCCCCCGATTGTGGGGCGTTGTTGTTTCTTGGGATGGGGTTTAGTTTTTGGCCACCGCTCCCGAAAAGCGGCCGCCTAGGATTGTCACCACGCCACGAACTTGAAGCGGTTAGGGCGTTGGCCAAGGTCGGGCGGTTCGCACCCTTTATGATGTAAAGCCCGCTTTTTTCCCTTTCTACTTTTCTCTACATGTTAAAAAAGGTTGAACCGAGCGCTATTGCGCGGTACCTTCGGGAGGCTTTAAGGTTTTTAGGAGGGAGCGTGTTTTTTAAAAGGGCTTTGTTACCGATTGCTTCTTTGTTTTTGTCGATTGCGCTTTTGGCAACCGGATACGGTTTGTTAATGACGTTTATCGGGGTATTTTTGAAACAACAGGGGTTGGGCGAAGGCACGATTGGTTTAATTAATGCAGCCTTCTTTTTTGGGGCGATTTTGGCGGCGGTATTCAGTCACAAGTGGATTGTGACCGTAGGACATGCACGAAGTTTTGCGGCCTTTTCTGCATTAATGGTAATGGCATTTCTGGGTCATGCGCTTTGGTTTGATGCGTGGTTTTGGGCGGGATTGCGTTTTGTTTCTGGCTTTGCATTTTATGCAATGTTGATTGTGCTTGAAAGCTGGTTGAATGAAAAAAGTGCCAGTGCGGATCGTGGTCGAATTTTGGCGATTTATACGCTTATTTTTTTCTTGGCCTTGGCGGTAGGTCAATTGTTGCTGCTGTTGAATATGCCAAGCACCACCTTGTTTATTTTTGGCTCGATTTTAGTGCTTTGGTCATTAATTTTTGTTGCGATTACGCGAGTAAGTCAACCGGTTTTAAAGCCTTTTGAGCGTTATAGTATGCCCAAATTGCTGTCGATTGCCCCTTTGGCTCTGGTTGGCAGTTTTGTTGGTGGTGTTTTTGTTGGTGCTTTTTATACCATGTTTCCGCTGTACATTTTTAAGCTGTTTGAGCAAGCGTCAGTGGTCTCTTGGTTTATGACCTTGACCCTTTTAGGTGGTCTCTTGGCGCAGGTACCGGTTGGCATTCTATCGGATCGCATCGGACGGCGTAAGATGCTGGCTTGGGCTGGGTTTTTCAGTGTCGCCGCTCTGGCTTTGATGGGGGCTTGGCCATCTCTCTGGCCGAGCAGTTTGGGTGTGTTGTACGCGCTGGGTTTTATTTTAGGCTTAAGTTTATTTAGCATTTACCCATTAAGCGTGGCACGAGCTAATGATGTTCTCGATGAAAGCAGCGATTTGGTGGAAATCAGTCGTACGCTGTTATTTTCGTATGGTTTGGGTTCTTTTATTGCGCCGCTGTTTTTAGGATTTATTCTGAAAATAGACAGTGCACTCTTCTTTGTTGCCTTAGGGATGTTTGCTGTGGTGCTGGGGGGTTATGCTCTGTTGGCTGAGCGGGTGGCAGATGCCGATCTAAATGTGTATGTGGCTGTTCCAGTGGCCTCTGGGCAGGTCTTGGCGGAAATGGATCCGCGCCAAGATGAAGCGTGGGTGGAAGCGCATCGACCGAGCATGGGCAGTTCGGAGCGGCCACGCGATTAGATAAGATGGGACGATAATCGCGTTGCTCAGTCGATTCACTCGTTGCCTTCATCAAAACGTCACATTTTTTAATACGCTTGGTAGTCCAATAGTAGATTGATTCGATTACAATCTGTATTTTTGAAGTTTTCACTGCGCGCGGATAGCGCGGTGAATGACAAGAGGTGGCTTTGCGTTTTTCCTTCCCCCCCAAAATGGTGTTCACTTTTTTGCCCAAATGGTTCACGGCGGCGTTTTTGTTAGGTGCTGCAGCGGGCTTGGGACAGTTGTTGGCAATCTGGCTTACCCCGCCTCTTCAATTCTCTATGCCACAGGTTGAACGGGTTTCTTCGCCCAATCTGAACCCTAGTCTGCAACCGCCTTCTTTTCTGTTTGGTAAAGTTGATGTATCGCCCAATTCATCGGCGCTGTCTTCGGTGGCGCTAGATCAGGACACGCTGCAGCAAACCCGTCTGAACCTTAAATTGATTGGCTTGGTTTATACGCCGCAACGCTCGGTTGCCCTGATTGAAGACGGGGCGACCACTCAAGTGGTGATGGTGGGCGATGCGTTGAAGTCAGAAGTCGAAATTCAAGCAATCTATCCCGATTTTGTGGTGTTGCGTAACCGCGGTGTTTTAGAGCGTTTAGCGTTGGAAAAAAGTGCGCTCTTGCCGCCATTGGCAGATCGAAAGGCGGCGCTGGGTGCAGAGAACGGGCAAAACGCGAACCTTCAGCAGATTCGTGACAGCGTTCGGCAATCGCCTTTAACCATAAATCGTTATGTGCGTTTTCGGATGTTACAGCGGGCGGGTGAAATCAGTGCGATTCAGGTTTGGCCGCGCAATGAGCGGCAATTGTTTGAGAGCTTGGGTTTTCAAAGCGGCGATAAGATTTTACAAGTGGATGGTACGGCGGTAGGTGTTTTATCGCAGAATCCTCAGCAGTTACAGCAGCTGTTCCAAAAGACGCGTTTTGATTTGTTGATTGAACGCGGTGGGCAACAGCAGACCCTTTCGGTTGTCTTGCCATAACATAAATAGGGTGAGAAATTTTGCAGGTTAAAGGTCAAAAAGAATGAAGCAAACGGTGTGTTTTCCAACCAAGCGAGCCTGGCTAAAGCAGGTTTTGTTGGTCAGTGTATTATCGGGCTCGGTCGGTTATGGCATGCCGGTAATGGCGCAAGAGTCAACAGAACAAAGCCCCCAAGGTTTTGGTAACTTTCAAAATGCCGATATTGAAAAGGTGATTGAAGCGGTTGCAAAAATTACTGGCCATAACTTTGTGATTGATCCGCGTGTTAAAGGCAAAGTGACCTTAATTGCGCCAGAAGGCATGCATCCGGATGATCTCTATCAAACCTTGTTGTCTATTTTAAATGTTCATGGCTTTGTTGCCGTCGATGCTCAGGGGTTAACCAAAATCGTGCCCGCGAACATGGCCAAAGATCAGCTGAATTACCGCGATTTTCGTGAAACCGGTCAAGACTGGGTGACTGAGGTATTGAATGTGCGTCATGTTGAGGCAACCAAATTGGTAGCGATATTGCGGCCTTTGGTTGCGCGCGAAGGCCATTTGGTTGGCTTAGCCGAAAGCAATCGTCTGATTATTACCGATACCGTTGCCAACATTCAGCGGATTAAAGCGGTTATTCGTAAAGTGGATATCAACCAATTTGATGAGTTTGAAGTGGTGGCGGTTGAACACGCACCGGCAGAAAATCTGGTTAAGACGCTTAAGGGATTGCTGCCTAAAAACACAGGGGCTGAGGTCAATGTGAGTTTTGACGAGCGCACCAACCGGATCATTTTGAGTGGCGATCCGGAAAGGCGCATGATGTTGCGCACGCTTCTCGCCGAGTTGGATGTGCCGATGGCATCGGAAGGCCGAGTTCAAGTGCTGTACTTACGTTATGCCAAAGCAGCGGATTTGGTGCCCGTTCTGCAAAAAATTGCCAGTAATCAATCTTTGGCCAAATCGGTCATTGTCCAAGAAAACAGCGGCATAGCGGTTCCGGTTGCAGCACCGCCAGTTCAAGCAGATGGCGATAATGGGGCCGCGACCTCACAGAATACGTCGGTGGGTACAGCGCCCATGACCATTAAAAAAACCGAATTAAAAGAGCAGATTAGTATCGAAGCCGATGAGCGGATGAATGCCTTGGTTATCAGTGCGCCCTCTGCCATTTTGGTTGCGCTCAAAGAGGTGGTTCGACAGTTGGATATTCGTCGAGCTCAGGTGCTAATTGAAGCCATTTTTGTGGAGATTTCTGAAGATCGTGCCGCCAATTTGGGGGTGGAATGGGGTGTTTTAGGCGATCAGGGCGCAGGCGTAATCAGCTTTTCTGGCGCGCTACCTACCCTATTAGGCAATATTGGGAATCCAGCGGCTCAAGCGGGCGCTCTGGCCAGTGGTGTGAATTTTATCGGAGGCAGTTATAACGGTAACAGCGGCTGGGGGGCATTGCTGCAGGCTTTGCAAAGTGACAGTGCGTCCAATATTTTGGCAACGCCTTCACTCCTAACTCTAGATAATGAGGAGGCTGAGATTCTGGTCGGGCGCGAAGTGCCGTTCCAAACGGGCAGCTATACCACTTCGACCGCCAACAGCGTCAGCAACCCCTTCAGCACGATTGAGCGTAAAAATGTTGGCCTGCGTTTAAATGTCAAACCGCAGATTAACGAAGGGGATGAGATTTATCTGGAAATTGATCAAGAGGTTTCCGACGTCTTGCCTAAGGGTGAGGCGGTGGACATTCAAACCACCAAGCGTCAAATCAGAACACGGGTGATTGTGGGTGACGGCAATGTGGTAGTGCTCGGTGGCCTAATTAATGAAAAAGAGACGCAAGTCGAATCTAAAGTGCCCGGGCTTGGTGATATTCCGGGTTTAGGTGCCTTGTTCCGATCCAGCAATAACAGCCGCGAAAAAGTCAATTTGATGGTGTTTTTACGGCCAGTGATTGTGCGTGATAATGCCAAAAGCGATTTTTACAGTCGCAAAAAATATCAGTATTTAGAATTAGAGCAGCAACGGTTGCTAGATCAGCCCACCAGTCGTTTGATGCAACCTGGATTGCGTCCACAGCTGCCGCAGTATGATGGATGGCGCGAGCAAGGCTTACCCGTCACTCAACCGGATAAACCTGCGGTGTCCTCCGCGCCCTTACCGGCTGAAAAACCCTCACCCTCTCGTGAGTCAACCCCACCCAGCTCATCGGCCGAGAATGCCTTTAAATCGTTTGAGGAGTTAATTGATGGCGGTCTTTGATCTGCCGTTTAGCTTTGCGCGTAAACATTCAATTTTGTTTTCGGCCGCACCTGAGCCAGTGGTTTGGTTTACGGCAGATACCCCTTTAATGGCATTACAAGCGGTGCAGCTTAGGTTGCAAGCGGCTCAGCAGCAAGTCAGTTGGCAGCGTTTAACGGAAGCGGACTTAAAAAATCGCCTTCAGCGCGCCTATGCCGACAGTGGTTCGAGTTCCATTGAGGTTGCGGATGAGATTGAAACGGATGATTTGGCCTCGGTTGTTGCGCAAATCGGCGAACCAGAAGATTTGTTAGACAGCGCCGATGATGCGCCGATTATCAAATTGCTCAACGCCATCTTGACCGAGGCAATTCGTTCGGAAGCCTCCGATGTGCATATTGAGCCTTATGAGAGTCAGCTTCGAATTCGGTTTCGGGTGGATGGTGTCTTAAAAACGGTCTTGTCGCCAAAGCCTACTTTGGCATCCATGTTGGTGTCGCGTATCAAAGTTATGGCGCATCTTGATATTGCCGAAAAGCGGCTGCCGCAAGATGGACGAATTGCCCTCAAATTAGGGGGGCGCGCGGTTGATTTGCGCGTGTCCACCTTGCCTTCGAGTTTTGGAGAGCGCGTGGTGTTGCGCCTGCTCGATAAGGGTGCAGAACGCTTAACCCTTAAAGATTTGGGCATGCCGCTTTTGCAGGAACAGGGTATGGCTCAGGCGCTGAGCAAAGCGCATGGTATTTTTTTGGTGACCGGTCCAACCGGTTCGGGTAAAACCACCAGCTTGTATGCCGGCTTAACGCGCTTAAATGACAGCCAACGCAATATCATGACCATTGAAGATCCGATTGAATACAACATTGAAGGTATCAATCAAACGCAGGTCAATACCAAGGCAGACCTGACCTTTGCGCGAGGGTTACGTGCTTTGTTACGTCAAGATCCCGATGTGGTGATGATTGGCGAAATTCGCGATCAAGAAACAGCACAAATTGCGGTGCAGGCCTCCTTGACAGGGCATTTGGTTTTGTCAACCTTGCACACCAATACGGCGGTTGGTGCGATTACGCGTTTGCGGGATATGGGTATTGAGTCTTTTTTATTGGCGTCCAGTTTAAATGGTGTGCTGGCGCAGCGCTTAGTGCGACGTTTGTGTCCGCATTGCAAGCAGCCACACACCGCGGATGCCGCAGAAGCCCAGCGGCTTGGGGTTGCCCAGGCGGTGCTCTATGTTCCACAAGGTTGTGAACACTGTCAGCACAGCGGTTACAGCGGGCGCATGGGCTTGTATGAGTTGCTCAGTGTCGATGAGCAGGTGCGTACCATGATTCACTCCAATTCGAGTGAGGCAGAAATTGAAGCCTATTTGCGTCAGCAAAGTCCATCGCTCAACCAAAGCGGTTATCAGGCCGTTTTAGACGGGTTAACCAGTCTGGAAGAGGTCCTACGTGTGACCCAATCCTAGTCGCGATTTGATGCAGTTGCAAATGAGGAACCATGGCCGTTTTTGAATATCAGGCGTTGAATGCGCAAGGCAAAACGCAAAAAGGAGTGCTAGAAAGTGATTCTGAACGCTTAGCGCGTCAACAGCTGCGTGATCAGGGTCTGATGCCACTGGCCTTGCAGGAAGTGCGCGGAAGATCCAAAAGCCAAGGTGTTAGTAGTGGTTTTTTGCAAGCCTCGATTGCGGTCGCGGATTTGGCGTTGTTTACCCGAGAATTGCACACGCTTTTAGAGGCCGGAACCCCGCTCAATTTGGCGTTGAAAGCGCTAACCGATCAAGCTGAAAAAAAGATTATGATGCGTTTTATTCGCAGTCTGCAGGCCAAGGTCGGTGAGGGGTATTCCTTAACACAAGCTCTACAGCGTGCGCCCTATAAGGTGCCCTCGGATTATATTGCAATTGTGCAAGCCGGCGAGCACAGCGGGCATTTAACCGAAGTGATGGCGCGTTTGGCGGATACCATTGAACAGCGTGAAAAGCTCAGTAAAAAGCTCAAAACCGCGATGATTTACCCCGTGTTAATGGTGGTGGTGTCCATCGCGATTGTCCTGTTTTTGATGGTGTATGTGGTGCCCAAGGTGGTCGGGGTTTTTGATAATATGCAACAGGCCTTGCCGCCCTTAACCCAAGGATTGCTCAGCAGCAGCGCCTTTGTGCAGGCATACTGGCCTTGGATGCTGTTTTTTTTCGTCGCAACTTGGTTAAGTTATCGCTGGTTATTGTTGCGGCCAAAAAGTCGCTATCGGATTCATCAGTTTTGGTTGGGGCTGCCGGCCGCGCGGCGCTTTTTGCTCTATGCTTCGGCGGCGCGCTGGGCTCGAACCTTTGGGGTTCTGTTGGCCGCCGGGGTAAATGTGCGTGATGCACTGAGTATTTCGGCGGAAGTAATGACTTTGGCGCCACTTAAGCGGGCAGTCTTAACCATGAGCGAGCTGGTGCGTCAGGGAAAGAGCGTGCATTATGCGATGCAGCAATCCAAGGTTTTTCCGCCTTTGTTACTAAACTTGGTTGGGACGGGCGAGGGCAAGGGGCAGTTGCACACCATGTTGATACGCGGTGCGCAACACTATGAAAATGAAGTTGAAAATGCGGCAACCACACTGGTGAGCCTGATTGAACCGATTTTGATTATGGTGATGGGCGCAGTGGTATTGGTGATTGTGTTAGCAATTATGTTACCGATTTTTGAAATGAACCAGATGGTGGCTTAGGAGAAAAAAATGCAACAAATAACACAAACAAGGCACGCACAACGACAAAACGGTTTTACCTTAATCGAGTTGATGGTCGTGGTGGTGATTTTGGCGATTTTAGCCGGATTTGTCGTGCCAAAATTGATGGATCGTCCTGATGAGGCGCGTTTGGTCAAGGCTAAACAAGATATTTCGGCAATTTCTTCGGCTTTGCAGCTCTATAAGCTTGATAACTATCAATATCCCACTACCGATCAGGGCTTGGAAGCATTGGTTGCCGAACCCACCGATGACCCACAGCCAAAAAACTGGAAAAAACTGCTCGACACCTTGCCTCTCGATCCTTGGGGTAACCCCTATTTGTATTTGTCGCCCGGTGAAAATGGTGAGTTTGATCTGTTTACCTACGGTGCGGATGGCGCGGACGGGGGCGAAGGTGTGAATGCAACGATTGGTAACTGGCAAGTACAATAAACGCCCCTTGCCGGCGTCTGGTGAACAGAGTGGTTTCACGCTGATTGAGTTGATGGTGGTGCTGTTGGTGGTTGGTATTTTACTGAGCGCGGTCAGCCTAAGTTTTCGCAGCAGCGATCAGGCGTTAACGCGACAGCAAGCCAATCAAATTCAAGCCCTGTTTTTGTATGCCCAAGACCAAGCGACTTTTACACAGCGTACTCAGTTGGTGGTTGCCGATGATCAGGGATTAAAGCTCTATCATTGGCGTCAAGGCGAATGGCAAGCCGATGCGCGGGTAAAAGCCGTATCGTGGCCGGCCACTTTTAAAGTGCGTTGGCAGCAAGCCTCCCCATCCGTTGAGCGCGATGGTCTTTTGGCAAACGGTTGGTGGATTCTGCCGCAAGGCGAAGCCCAAGCGGGCGAAATTGTCTGGCAACAAGGCCAATCCTCTGCTACCGAAGGCGTGGTTTGGGATACGGATTTGGTCTTTAATCAACTGAGTGAGTCGTCGCGATGAACCGATTTTCTCAGTCTCAACCCCAGAGGGGGTTTACCCTGATCGAAGTGCTGATTGCTTTGGTGGTTGCCGCCATTGCCCTGTCTGCCTTAAGCCGTGCTTTGGGCGTGAGTGCGCAGAGTCAGAGTTATCTGGAAGAAAAAATCGTAGCGACTTGGGTGGCGCAAAACACCTTATTGCAGCTGCAATTAGAAGGTGCGCAAGGCAATTTTGCCGAGCGCCAAATTCTCTTTGGGCGTGAGTGGCAAGTCAGTCGGGAGATTGAAAATACCGAATTGGCGGATTTCAAAAAATTACGCATCGACGTGCGAGCAGTGGTCAATAATCAAGCGGCCGATCGCGTCAGCAGCCGCTTAATCAGTGTGGTCGGTCAGCCGTGAAAGCGCAACGCGGTTTTACCCTTATTGAGCTGCTGATTGCGATGACGATTGCTGCCATTATCAGCGTACTGGCTTATCAAGCGATTGACTCCAGTGTTCGTGTAAATGAACGCGTCGAGGCGCACCAGCAGCAATGGCGGCAACTGCAAACGGCTTGGTGGTGGCTGGAACAAGATTTGATTCAAATCGCCCCTAGAGCGGTCAATGACGGATTGCAGGGGCGGTTGCCTGCAATGGAATATCGTCTAGATTTGGGGCTGGCCTTGACCCGCTTTCATGATGCGCAGGGTCCCTTTACTCAAGCTGGCAGTTATGGACTGAGCCGAGTTGGCTATCAGTTACGCGATGGCAATTTGCTGCGCTTGCATTGGCCGGTCGTGGATCGTGCGCCTGGCACTGAGGTGACTGAGCGTCTCTTGCTCAGCGGTGTGGAAAATTTTAGCGTGCGTTTTTTGGATGAGAAGCAACAGTGGTCAGATGTTTGGCCGCCAGTCAATCAAGCGTCTTCTTCCTTACGCCATTTGCCACGAGCGGTTGAAGTGAGTGTTCGGCAGGAAGCTGGGCAAGAGGTAAGGCGTTTGTTTGCCGGCGTGGATTGGATCGATTTTTCTGCGCCGATTGATAATGGTGAAAGCGCGGCCGGTACGCAAGGTACGCAGGCGAATCCTGTGCCAAATTTAGCATCAAACTCATCACCTTTACCTGCCGTGAATACCCTTGATTTAGGCGGTACGGGCAATGAGTAAAGCGACGCAAAATGACCTAGTCGAGCCGAATTGGCCGGTTTGTGTGAGGTCGCAGCAAGGTTTTGCCCTGATTACGGTGATTTTGATTGCCGCTTTGGTCGCCATCCTCAGTGCGCAACTGCTCAGTAAGCAGCAGGCTCAGATTGAACGCAGCAGCTATATGTTGCACCAAGCGCAGTCATTAAGTGTCGCTTGGGGGTTGGAGTCGTGGGTGAAAAGTGGTTTACGTTTGGATGCGCAAAACAATCAAATCGACCATTTGAACGAGTTGTGGGCGCAACCGCTCTTGCCGATTCCTTTTGAAGAGGGTGAAATTTCCGGTGTTTTGCTCGATGCGCAGGCGTCATTAAACTTGAACAACCTTTTGGTACCCAATGACAGCCTGCAACAATTGTGGCAGGGAGTGTTTAACCGTTATGCGCAGCAGCAAAGCCTGACGCTGAACCTGGCGGATTTGGTTCGCGATTGGATTGATGCGGATTCTGAACCACAACCCAACGGCGCAGAATCGAGCACCTATCAACTCAATCAACCGGCATACAGTGCAGCGAATCAGCCGATGGTGACCGCGCAAGAAGTCCTGAATTTAGAGGGCTTGCAACGTTTGAACTTGGCGCAGCGCCAAACCTTGCTCAGCGGTTTGACTGCGCTGCCCAGAGCAACAGCGGTCAATGTCAATACGGCACCAGAAAACGTTTTACTCAGCCTCAGTGATTGGATGAACGCCACTGTAGTTCAAGCGTGGATCGCACAACGTCAAATCGAGCCGGCGAGCAGTCTGCAGGATTTTCATGCGTTTTTAGTGGGGGCAACTGGTTTGACCCAACAAGAGGTTGCACAGGCCTTGCCGCAGGAATTGGTTGGGGTCAACTCGCAGTTTTTTGTGCTCCAAGGCCGAGTCGATTTTGGTTTATCTCAGCAGCAGATTTTCGGATTGTTTTATCGCAATCCGCAACATCAAGTTGCGCTTTTGCAAAGGTGGTTAAGTGTCGCAGAATAACACTTTTGATGGGCATGACCCTCGGCAGCTGTTGCGTTTTTCGCCCAATGGCGAATTGTGTTTGTGGACCTGGCAGGGTTCGATGCCGCAGGCCAGAGCCGTGCGTGATGCCTTGCAGCAGGGAGATTGCACGCACGAACAACTCATGGCGTTGGGGGTGGTTTGGGTGCCGAGTACACAGGTTTTGCTGTGTGATTTGAGTTTGCCGGTGAAACGGCAGGCACAGGTCTTGGCGGCTCTGCCGTTTGCTTTGGAGGAGACGCTGACTGAACCGGTTGAGCACTATCATTTTGTGCTTCTGAATAAGCGCGCGCAGCCGAACGGCAGTCAACTGCAGGTAGCGGTGGTACTCAAAAGCCAGATGCAGCATTGGACAGAAATGCTGACTCAGTTAGGTCTGACGGAGTTGTTGTTAAGCCCAGAGTGTTTTGCGATGCCGATGGCAACGAATGACAGCGTGCCAGTTCTCGATTTGCAGGTTTTTGGCGAACCCCAGCAGCTTTGGCGTTTATCGAAATGGCATGCCGCGGCTCTCGAACTGGGATGGCCAGAGCCTTTTGCAGGCTCCAGCGAACAAACGGTTGAGCCGATAACGTTTGAGAACTGCGCCTGGCAAAAAAGCGATTTCAGTGCCCTGGCTTGGCAGCAGCTACGACAGACACATTTGGCACAAGGAATCTTTGCGCAAGGTGGCGAACAAGGTTTATGGCAAAAATGGTTGTGGCCAAATCTCGCGGCCGTGCTGCTGTTTGCTGTCTTCGGCGCACAGATGGCACTGGAACAGCGTCAAGCTCAGCAGGAGGCAAAAGCCTATCAAGCGCAGACTGAGCAATTGTTTAAAACCTTGTTTCCCGAGGTGAAGCGTGTGGTCAATATTAAAGCGCAAACTTTAAATCGACTCAAAAGTCCTCAGGATTCCGGCTCAAGGGCGGCCTTAATGCCGCTGATTTATCGCTTGGAGCCGATTGTGTTACAGCAGCCACAGGTCAAAGTTGGGCGTTTAAGCTGGCAGCAATCGCGTCAGGGCGGGCAGTTACAGTTACAGTTGAGCAGTCAAAATACAGCGGCCTTGCAAGGCTTGCAAGCACAGTTGAAAAGCCAAGCACCGGCGTTGGCAGTGCAGTTGCAAATTAAAAATGTTACGCCTGAAATGACCCAAGGAGAGCTGAATGTGGTCGCAAATTGAACGCTTTTGGCAGCCGATATCCCAACGTTTTTTGCCATTTTGGCAAAGATTGGCCCAGCGTGAGAGAGTTCTGTTACAAGGGTTAACCGTGCTGTTATTTTGGTTTTTGCTTTACCTGCTGGTATGGCAACCTCTGCAGCAAGGATGGCAAAACGCCCAGCAGCAACGCACGCTGGCTCAGCAACAGTGGCAGTGGTTAAACGAACAAATTCCCGCATGGCAAGCGTTGGAATCGCCAAAGCAAACCGCGGCGCTGGTGGATCGTGATGCTTTAATGAATCAGGTGCAGCAGTCGTTACGCGAACGAAACTTGCAAATGCAGCTCCAGCAAATAGAACTGACGACGAAAGGTGTCAAAGTGGTTTTTAAAAGCGTTGATGCCGCACGACTGTTTCAATGGTTGGCGATGTTGGAGCAACAAGGTCTGGTCGCTCATAGAGCGCAAATTGAGCCTTTGGAAATAGGCAAGGCTCAGGCACAAATTGACTTTCAACTTGGCAATTAACCCGCCGGCAATCCGGTTTAAAAGAATTTGACCTCTATGTTTTTGACCCATAAAAAAAGCACTTTTTGGTTTACCTTGATTGCACTGCTGGTGTTTGGGGTGGCATTTTTGGCGTCGCTGCGGGCTTCGACCCTGTCGGGATGGCTGATGCCGAATGACAGCCCGCTACAGTTTCGAGAACTTCAAGGTGGACTCTGGCAGGGCGAGGGCCAATTGTATTGGCAAGGTCGCGAGCAAACCTTGGCGCTTGGGCAAGTGGCTTGGCAGCATTCCGCGTTCAGTTGGTTGCGATTTCAACCTCATTTGTCTCTGAATTACCAGCGATTAGGTACGCAATTGCGGCTGGACACTCGTTTCGGTCTTGTGCAACAAGATGCCCATTTTCAGCTTCAAAATGCGTCGCTCAGTTTGAGGGATTGGCGTCCAGTCCTTGCTCAATTAGTGCCGGCGATCGGGGCTTGGCTACAGGGGGTAGAAGCCGATTTGCAAGGAGTTCAGTTGCAAACCGATTGGCGAGCGAATGCGCAGTGGTTGGCAAATACCCAAGGTTCTGGGGAACTGATTGGGGTGACTTTTTTAGGAGAACGTTTGCCGCCAATCCAACTGAAACTGGAACAGCAGCAGCAAATTTTGGTGTTAAGCATTCGTGCGCAAGAAGGGTGGCGATTGCATGGCGAAATCCGCATTCAACCAAGCGTAAAATCTTCGAGTGAATCTCTGGCATGGCAATATGAAGGGCAATTAACGCTGGATGCCGATCAGGCTGAACAGATGCCAAACTGGGCCAGCTTGATGCGGTCAACGGCGCCAAATCGGGCTGAAATGCGTTTTCAAGGTCAGGGCCTTGGGCGCTAAAAAAATTGGTTTTTTGGCCTCAGTTTGTGGGCCGCTTTACTCAGTACAGGTTCAGTGAATGCGATGCGAAGCAATAATAGACAATCAATTTTCAACGGGGCCAAAGCAGGCCGAGTGGAACAGGAGAACACTTCGATGAGCAATCGTAAAAATCGTATCCGATTCGTCCGCTCCGTTGGACTGACCGCTGTCTTAGCCCTGTTGCTAAACGGTTGTGGCGGCGGTAGCAGCAGTGCGTTTACGCCCTTGCCAGAGTCAAATAACGCCAATACAGACAGTCAGATTGTCGATTTTAATGATCCTTTGTTGCCGTTTCAGTGGCCTTTGGAAAACACCGGCCAACCCTCTGCGCCCGGGAATGCCGGCGGCGGGCGCAGCGGCGAAGATATTAACCTTTTGGCCAACGGAATTTTTGCACAAGGTTTTACCGGTAATGGCGTTAAATTGGCCGTTATTGATATTGGTTTGCAATTGGCACACCCAGATTTGGTAACCAATCTGGTGCCGGATGCATCCTACAACTTTGCCAATAATGGGCTGGGATTGCACGACCCAACTTTGGTTCCAAGTACATTTACGCCCTATGATCATGGCACGAGTGTCGCTGGAATTATTGGCGCACGCGGCGGTAATCGGGTGGGCATCAGTGGTGTAGCGCCCAGTGTTGAATTGCGCGGTTATAACTATCTAATGGCTCAGGATTTTCCGAATGAGTTTGCGGCTTTGGGGCATCAACCCACGTTGGATGGCGGTGACTTTTCGCAGCTAACGTCTGCACAGGTTGACGTCTTTAACCTGAGTTATGGCCGCGTGATTAACTATGTTCTGCCCGCTGGACAAGCCAGTTATTATGATCAGCTTATCGAAGTGTATCGTTGGGGTACCGAAAATCTACGTGCCGGCAAGGGCGCGATTTACTTGAAAGCGGCGGGCAATGAATTTATCGAAGGGGCAGGCAATTGTACGCAAGCGAATGAATTTGCCGTGACCTGCTTAAACAGCAATATGGAACCCGATCAAACGATACCTTACGTCTTACCGATTGCGGCCTTTAACGATCAGGGCGTGCGCTCTGAGTTTTCCAATACGGGCGCGTCGATTTGGTTGGCCGCACCAGGAGGTGGTGATGGTTCAGGGATTCTAACCACCGATCACAGTGGTTGTAATCAAGGCTATAGCCAAACCAATGGCGAGTTTAGTTTTAACGATTTTGATCGCGGCCTGCGTTCGGAAAATGAAAATTGTGATTACTTCAGTGCTTTTGCCGGGACTTCGGCGGCGGTGCCGCACGTGAGTGGTGCGGCGGCACTGTTGCTTGAAGCCAACCCGGATTTGACCTGGCGCGATCTTAAGCAGTTGTTTGCTCGCAGTGCGCGTAAGTTGGATGCTAACTTGCCGGCAGTGACGCTACGCTTAGGTTTACAAACGGTTACCTTAGAAAATGGCTGGGTGACGAATGCGGCGGGTTTGAACTTCTCAAACGCTTATGGCTTTGGCGCCTTAGATGTTAACCGAGCCTTGACTTTAGCGACCAGCAATTACCCAAACTTGCCGCCACAGCAGGTTTGGACGCAAGTCGGTTCCGTCAGTAATGGCGGTGTGATTGCGGACGCCTCTGCGACGGGAATCACCGAAACCCTATCCGTAAGTCAGAACCTTCAGCCGGTGGTTGAAAGTGTCCAGCTTCGACTCTCTTTGGCGGGAGTGGATGAAAGGGCAGATGGCCAAACCGATTTTGATTTTAGTGACTATCAAATTATTTTGCAGTCGCCTAGCGGAACACAGAGTGTGGTAATGACGCCGTTCCACAGTTTTGATAAGCGCTTCAAAATTACCGATTACCCAATGATTACCCATGCCTTTTATGGTGAACCGCTCAACGGTGAATGGCGCTTGTTGATTCGTGATCTGGATAGTTCGGGTAATTTGGATGGCCAGGGGAAGTTGGTCAACTGGTCGTTACGGTTTTATGGTCATACGCCTTCGTAAATTTTTGGATTGGTGCTTTCAAAAACAAATAAAAGGGTAATAAAGGTAATAAGGACGGACATGACGCGTAATAGATTTCACTCGCTTACCCTCTCAGCAATGCTGTTTGGCGGGCTATTTTCTGCCACGGCGCACGCTTATTTATTGCCTTGCCAGCTGGTAACGCAGATGGCGGGTTCTCATATTTATCAGGCTAAGTTAGACCGAGTCGGTTCTATGTTGGCACCAGACGAACTGCCGGCGCAGTGGAATCTGAGTTTGTTGGAGCGGCATGGCGGTTGGTTTATCTATCAAACGCCTCAAGTTTGGTTTGAGCGCCAAACCTGCGGCCCCTTAACCAAGCGTCTAGAAAACGGTGCAGGTTACGGTTTTATGCCGGTCCTGCTGAATCAAAAGACCGGACACAATGCCGTTTTAACCGGCACCTTTGTGTTAAAAACTTACCGTCCGGAACACTTATCAGGGGTGATTGAACGCTACGGTTTTAAGCTGCTGACCATGCTGCCTAAGCAGGATAGTGCGATTGTTGATGTCAAACCGCTTGCCTCTTACGATGACATGATTGAAGTGCTGGATAAAGATCGCGATGTGGATTTAATCGCCCCTCTGCTCAGCGAGCCCATGTATCGGCTACGTTAAGCAAACCGATTTTTGTTTTGTTCAAGCATAACGGTTTAAGCGTGACCGTTTAACCGCAAATGAGCGGCTGCAGCAAGAATCGGCTTAAGCGACAACCGGCTTAAACAAAAGCCCATTAAAACTAAGGCTAAGGCTCAATTTTGCTCTCTTCGACCATTTTATAAATATCAACGCGTTTTGGATTGCCCAGTTTTTCGAGGGCGGTGTTTAGTGCGCGCTCGAGGTTTCCTGGGTAGAACTCTTCAAGGGTCAGGCCAATAATTGGTTCGACCAGCTGATTGCCTTGTGAATCAAAAATCAAGGTAGTGGGCGCAACTCGCACACCCATTTGCGGGCCCAGCACTTTCATCTCAATATCTCGGCCTTGAAAGTCTTTCATCATCCAGTGGCTGCGGTCGAGCACCAGTTGACTAAAGTGAGCATAAGATTCCAGATCGGTGCTTTCCAGTAGTGGGTTAAGAATGTTTTCTTCCAACTTTTTACAGTAATTGCACCAGGTGGCCGTCGCGAAAATCACCACTGGGATATTGTTTTGCGCCGCGGCTTGGCCGGCTTTTTGTAAATCAACGGCCAGAGGCAACACCTCGCCAGCATAGCTGTTTGACCAAGGCACTGCCAGTAGGGCTGCGCTGAACAACCAGCCTGTCAAAGAGTTACGATAGGTCTTCAATGATCGATTCATAGGTTTCTCCTGCACTCAACGTTTTCTTAGTTTAACGGTGATGGCGTCACTGTACGCTGACAATAATCTGAACAGAGTGGGCTAGATATAAAGCTTATTCTGGTTATTTTTTAACGAGTAGCCAGAGCGCAAGGGCCCAAAGTGCGAGGCTGATGCCAGCTTCGAGCGGTGTTTGCAGATAATCGGCCAGAAACGGAATCAGCGCCAGAGCCGCAGCTAGAGTGCGTCGGCGGTTTAACTGGTTTTGTTGGTGCAGTTGTTGTTCGATCCGTTGCAGTTGTGCCGAATGCAATCCGACGCCTTGGTGCGCCAGTTTATTGAGGCTGGTGTGCAGCAGTCCCGGCAAGCTGGGCGCTTGTTCAATCCAAAAGGGGAGATTGGCTTTGATATTTTTCAATAGACCCTTTGGCCCAACGCGCTCTTGCATCCAGTCTTCTAAGAACGGCTTAGCGGTATCCCATAAATCGAGTTCATCATCGAGCTGACGACCAAGCCCTTCGATATTGAGCAGCGTTTTTTGTAATAGCACCAGCTGTGGCTGGATTTCCATACCGAAACGACGAGCAGTTTGAAACAAACGCATCAAGACTAATCCGAATGAAATCTCTTTCAGCGGGCGATCCCAAATTGGTTCACAAACTGAACGAATCGCAGATTCCAGCTCGTTCACGCGCGTATTACGCGGAACCCATTCTGATTCGATATGCAGTTCGGAAACCCGTAAATAATCGCGGTTAAAGAATGCCAAGAAATTCTCGGCCAGATAGCGTTGATCTTCCGGCGTTAAGGTGCCCATAATCCCGAAATCAATCGCCGCATAGCGGCCGTCTGGTAACACGAAAATATTGCCTGGGTGCATATCGGCGTGGAAAAAATTATGTTTAAACACTTGGGTGAAGAAGATGATGACGCCCTTGGCAGACAAATCTTTTAAATCGACGCCGGCCTCAATCAGTTTTTCGGTTTCCGAGATTCGAATGCCATAGATGCGCTCCATCGTCATGACATTTTCTGCCGTGTGCGACCAGTAGATTTCTGGCACATAAAGCAGGTCAGAGCCTTCAAAATTACGTTTTAGCTGTGCGGCATTCGAGGCTTCGCGAATCATATCCAGTTCATCGAGAATGGTCTTTTCAAATTCAGCCACCACCTCAACAGGATGCAGACGTTTGGCAATTTTGACCGCTTTTTCAAACAATTTGGCCAACAAAAACATAATAGCCACATCTTGCTCAATCACGGGTTTGATATCGGGACGAACCACCTTGACAACCACTTCGGTGCCATCGTGCAGTTTGGCGGCATGCACTTGGGCAATCGATGCGGAAGCCATCGGCATAGGGTCAAATTCGGCAAAGGCTTCGCCGACAGTTCTGCCGAGCGCTTTTTCAATTAATTGCAGGGAGTGTTGTTCGTCAAACGGCGGGCAGTCATCCTGTAATTTGGCCAACTCTACCGAAATGTCGTGCGGGAGGAGGTCTTTGCGAGTGGACAGGGCCTGACCAAGTTTGATAAAAATTGGGCCTAATTCCTCTAATGCTAAGCGAATGCGTTCCCCTCGGCTGCGTTGCGAACGCGGTTTCCAGTTCCACGGCAAAATGGCATTAAACCACAGCAACCAAGCAAATTTACTGGTACCCAGTACCATGCGGTCGATTTGGTAGTGCGCTAAGACACGGTTGATTTTAATCAGGCGACGAAGTTGTTGAAGGCTTTTCATGTTTGGGATTCGTTATTAGGCGTGGAGGTTGTGCTCAAGGCATTGCAGCGCGATTCAAGTTGTGCCAAGGCTTGTTCAAGCTCGTCAACGGCATGATGGAAGCTTTTGACTTCGGCCGAGGTCGGCAGGGCGTGGATTTCAAATTGCAGATATTCTTGTAAGGTTTGCTGCAAATCGGCGCGCATTTGGCGCTTTTTGTGCAGAAAGCTGCGCACGCCGTAGCCAATCTGGGCGGCCACAAAGTCCCCCGTCAGTTGCGACAAACGTTCTTCCCAGTCGATTTCGAGCCGGCTTAGGGCCTGCAAAAAAGTGCGTGCCAAATCGGTTTCGCCCTCAAGCGTAAAGTGTTCAAGGTTTGGCGAGTCACTGGCAAGACGGATCCAATCGGAAAATTCCCCCCGAATTGTCGCATCGGCTGATCCCTGCAACTGGGTTTGTACACTGATATGGTTGGCGGTGATGAGGCAGTAAAATGGTGTTTTTGCTGGTGTCATCTGTAACGCAATCACGGCTTCGGGCAGCGCGGACAGGGCTGCGCCCTGGTCAATATCCCAAGCACGAGCTTGCGTCAGTGCACTTTCAAGTACCTGCGCAAAAAGTTGCGCGGAGCGGGAAAAATCGGCAATCATGGCGCTTTCCTCACGGTGGGTTAGTATTTCCAGCCGCGATGCAGCGCGACAATCCCTTGGGTCATATTGAGATACTCAGCCTTGTCGAACCCGGCATTGAGCATCATTTGTTTTAAGGTGTCTTGATCTGGGTGCATACGAATGGATTCGGCCAGATACTGGTAACTGGCTTCATCATTGGCAATGACTTTGCCCATTTTGGGCAAAATATTAAACGAATAAAAATCATAAAGTTTGGCAAACGCCGGATGGGTGACTTTTGAAAACTCCAGAATCATCAACTGGCCGCCCGGTTTTAAAACGCGATACAGCTCTGCCAGTGCCTTGTCTTTGTTGGTGACATTGCGCAGACCAAAGGCGATGGTCGCCAAATCAAAGGTGTTGTCTGGAAAAGCCAGGGCCTCGGCATTGGTGAGGGTGTAATCAACATTGCCACTTATGCCATCGTTAATCAAACGATCCCGTCCGACTCGCACCATGTTCTCATTAATGTCAGCCAGTACAACCTGCCCTGTTTTACCGACCCGCTTGGCGAAAGCTTTCGTCAAATCCCCGGTTCCACCGGCTAGATCCAGCACCTTATAACCCGGACGCACCCCACTTAAGTCCAAGGTTTGACGTTTCCAGAGGCGATGAATGCCCAGTGACATGACATCGTTCATAATGTCGTAATTGCTGGCCACGGAATCAAATACACCCTTAACGCGTTTGACCTTTTCTTCAAGCGGTACTTCGCTAAAACCGAAATCAATGGTCGATTTTTGATTGTTCATAATGAAATTCCCTTGTTTGCCCTATGGCGGTTTGGCCGCAGGTTTAATGCGTTTTGCCCGATTTCAGGGCGGTCAACTCTGGATGAGAATGGCCGGCCCGCATCACTTTGCGAAGATAATCCATCCAGTATTTCTGTTGGTGTTTGCCCAAGTCATACAGCCGCTCCCACGTATAAAGACCGGTATCGTGTCCATCGTCAAAATGCAGCTTGATGGCATAGTTGCCGACCGGGGTAATGGCGTCAATACTGACCTGTTGTTTATTGAGTTGCAAGGTTTCCTGACCTGGTGCATGGCCGGTAACCTCTGCCGATTGCGAATAAACGCGGAGAAACTCGCAACTTAATTCAAATGTTTCTCCGGTATCAAAACCGATTTCCAGCTTTCGCGATTGCTGATGCAGTTTGATTTCAAGCGGATAAGGCATGGTAAGCTCCTTATCGAACTTTACAAAATGTACTGCGACAGGTCTTGGTCCACGGCCAACTCGCCCAAGCGCTGTTCGACAAATGCCTCGGTGATTTCTACCTGAGCGCCTTGCATATCGGGCGCTTCAAAGGAAATTTCTTCGAGCAGGCGTTCCAGCACCGTGTGCAGACGGCGTGCACCGATGTTTTCGGTATTTTCATTGACTTGATAGGCAATCTCCGCCAGACGGCGAATGCCTTCAGGTGCAAAGCGCAAATCGACACCTTCGGTTTTGAGCAACGCAATGGCTTGCGTTGTTAGCGCCGCCTTGGGCTCAATGAGAATGCGCACAAAATCTTCTACGCGCAACGATTTCATTTCGACTCGAATCGGCAAACGCCCTTGCAGCTCCGGAATCAAATCCGAGGGTTTGGCTAAATGAAAAGCCCCTGATGCGATAAACAAAATGTGGTCCGTTTTAATCATGCCGTATTTGGTTGAGACCGAGCAGCCTTCAATCAAAGGCAAGAGATCACGTTGCACACCTTCGCGCGAGACGCTGCCGCTACTGTTGTCTTGGTTTTTCGCGACCTTATCGATTTCGTCGATAAAGACAATCCCGTTTTGCTCAACGTTTTCAATTGCCTTGGTCTTAACCTGTTCGTCGTTAATCAGTTTGGCCGCTTCTTCTTCAATAAGCGCTTGCATGGCTTGCTTAATCGGCAATTTGCGTTTTTCTTTGCGCCCTTGACCCAGGCCTTCAAACAGACCTTGTAGTTGTTGCGTCATCTCTTCCATGCCAGGTGCACCCATAATTTCGACCTGATTTGGGCTGCTGCGCAATTCCAGTTCAATTTCTTTGCTGTCGAGGTCGCCCTCACGCAAACGTTTGCGGAATTTTTGTCGGGTATCGGCCATAGCGGAATAGCTTTCTTCTTCTCGACCCCGTGCCGGTGGTAAAAGAATATCCAAGATGCGTTCTTCTGCGCGGTCTTCAGCTTGGCGCTGTACTTCCTTTATTGCTTGTTCGCGGTACATTTTGACGGCAGTTTCCGCCAGATCGCGAATAATCGAATCCACATCGCGTCCAACATAGCCCACTTCGGTAAACTTGGTCGCTTCAATTTTTAAAAAAGGCGCATTGGTCAATTTGGCAAGACGACGGGCAATTTCGGTTTTGCCCACGCCGGTTGGACCAATCATCAGAATGTTTTTGGGAGTGACTTCGCCACGCAGTTCTTCAGACAGCTGAGTACGCCGCCAGCGGTTCCGTAAGGCGACGGCCACCGCTCTCTTAGCGTCGGCTTGACCGACAATATGGGCGTCTAAGCTGTGCACAATCTCTTTGGGCGTCATCATGGGGGCTGGGTCCTTTTCTCTGTGAATGAATGGATGCATTGGTCGGCTCGGCGGCCAATCCGGCTGCGGCGAAAATTATCGACGCATTATAAAACTTATCGGCTTTTTTTGTCGCAACAAGCCAAAACAATCCGCCATAATAAAGCGTTTGTTCAGGTTTTCACCATTTATCACAGAAAGAGTCAGGCATGAAAGAATTACGTTTTAGCAAGATGCAGGGATTGGGCAATGATTTTATGGTGGTGGATGCGATGGCCCAGTCGGTGCAGTTTACGTCGGCCAAGGTTCAGCGATGGGCCGACCGCCATTTTGGCATTGGATTTGATCAGTTACTCGTGGTGGAGCCTGCGCAACAGTCAGGGGTGGATTTTCGGTACCGGATATTCAATGCCGATGGTTCCGAGGTGCAACAGTGCGGTAATGGCGCGCGTTGCTTTGCCCGTTTTGTGGTGGATAAGGGCTTAACGGACAAGCATCAAATTACCGTCGAAACCGCTTCAGGGATTATTGTGCTTTATGTGCAGGAGAATGGCTGGGTCAAGGTGAATATGGGCGCGCCCCGTTTTACGCCGGAAAGCTTACCGTTTATTGCCGAGCAAACCCAGGCCAAATACCGCTTGGATGCGCTGGATGCGCAATGGGAGATTGGCGCAGTGTCGATGGGCAATCCGCATGCGGTTTTACAGGTGGACGATTGTTTGGCAGCGCCAGTGGCGCGCTTGGGTGCGGCGATTGAATCGCATCCACGTTTTCCGCAAAGAGTGAATGTTGGTTTTGCCCAGGTCCTCAATCGGCAAGAGGTGCAGTTACGAGTGTATGAGCGAGGGGCTGCTGAAACCTTAGCGTGCGGGACAGGTGCCTGCGCAGCGATGGTGGTTTTGCGGCAATGGAATCAGGTTGATGATTGTGTCACCTTACATTTACCCGGCGGCGATTTGCAGGTGGAATGGGATGGTCAAGCGGATTCGGTGGTATGGATGACTGGGCCGGCCGAAACGGTGTTTGAAGGGGTGATTGCCGATGACTGAGCATCGTGAGACTGAGTGTTGGCCGAGTCCGCATCAGGTTGCCGCTTTTTTACAAGCGCACCCGCATTTTTTTGTTCAGCAGCCTCAGCTGTTAGAAATCTTACAAATCCCGCACGCTCAGGGCGAAAAAACAGTTTCTTTGGTTGAGCGACAATTGCAGCAGTTTCGCCAACAGCGCGATCGTTACCAAGTTGAGCTGTCCACCATGCTCGATATTGCCACCGAAAATGGCCAACTATTTCAAAAGGTGATGGACTTGAATGCCTCCTTGTTGCGCGCTTCCAGTGAAGAGCAGGCGGTAGCCGATTTGCATCAGGGGTTAACCGAGGCGTTTGGGGTTGATCAAACCGTACTCTACTCGTTTGAGATGCCTAGCCGCAGCATTGCCGGCATTCGTCAGTTGGGGATGTCCAGCCAATGGACCCAAGCCCTGTTTGCGCTCTTAAGTCCTAAAACCCCATTTTGCGGCGCTTTAGAAAGTCAGTGGCGTCAAGGTCTTTTTACCCAAGGCGAACCGGTACATTCGGTGTGCGTCTTGCCTTTGGGAGAGCGCCGTATTTGGGGGGTGCTGGTGTTAGGTCGTTACGATTTGGGGTATGAAAACGATTTTGGTCATTTCTTTTTGCGCTTGATTGGCGAAATGGTTACGGCCAAACTGCACGGTCTTTTCCATCGTTCTCCTCCGGCAAAAGATGAGGTGTCGATTGACTGAAAATGCTTTCGAGAATGCCCTGATTCGGTTTATGCAACATTTACAGCAGCAAAATCGTTCACCTCATACCTTGAAAAACTATCAAGCCGATTTGCAGCAGTTTATCGCTTTTTTACAGGCTGAAGACTTCACGCTGGACTGGACGAAAATTACGCCAGAGCAGATTCAGCATTTTATCCGTCAGCGCGCGAAACAGGGGATTAAGGCACGCAGTCTTGCCCGTCAACTCTCGACATTACGGCGTTTCTTCGGATTTTTGCTGGGACAGGGTAAGGTGCCCCTCAATCCGCTACAGGGTTTGAGTGCGCCCAAGCAGCCTAAGCCACTGCCCAAAAGCCTGGATGTTGATCGGACCGCACAGCTACTCGACCAACCACTAACCACTTGGCAATCGGTACGGGATCAGGCGATTTTTGAACTGCTCTATTCTGCTGGGCTTCGGGTCAGCGAGTGTGCGCAATTGGATCTCTCGCCCGGATTAGATGGGTTGGACGATGGCTGGGTAAGGGTGCTTGGCAAGGGGGCTAAACAGCGTCTGGCTCCGGTTGGAACTAAGGCACAGGAAGCCTTAATGGCTTGGTTATCGCTTCGAGCGCAGTTTGCCGAGCCGCAAGAAACCGCGTTGTTTGTGAACCGTTTTGGCCGGCGTTTGAGTGTACGTTCTATTCAGTTGCGCTTGGATTTACGCGCCACCCAAGCCGATTTGCCAACGAAAATGAGTCCACATCGCTTGCGTCACGCCTGTGCGACCCATTTACTTGAGTCCAGTGGCGATCTGCGCGCGGTACAAGAATTGCTCGGGCATGAAAACCTCAGCACCACCCAAATTTACACCAAACTCGATTTGCAGCACTTAGCCAAGGTGTACGATCAAACCCACCCTCGGGCGAAAAAACCACGCTAGCCACCGAAACTGCTTTGGTTGAAGCCATTGCGCTGTTTAAAATAGCGGCCATTTGCCGACAGACTCAGGAGAGAGTGATGAGAGAAGAACAATCCATGAATTTTCGCGGAACCACCATTTTATGCGCCAAACGTCATGGTGAGATGGTCATTGGCGGAGATGGTCAAGTCACCCTTGGTCACGTGGTCATGAAAGGCAATGCACGCAAAGTTCGGCGTCTGTACGGCAGCAAAGTTTTAGCGGGTTTTGCCGGCGCCACAGCTGATGCGTTCACTTTATTTGAACGGTTTGAAGCGCGGTTGCAAACCCACAACGGGCATCTGATGCGTGCTGCGGTTGAGATGGCTAAAGATTGGCGTACCGACCGAGCTTTGCGTAAGCTTGAGGCAATGATGTTGGTTGCCGATCAAGACAATATGCTGTTGATTTCGGGCAATGGTGATGTAATTGAGCCGCAAGAAGACTTTATTGCCATCGGCTCCGGCGGAAATTACGCCTATGCGGCCGCCGCAGCCTTGATGCAAAATACCGAGCTGAGCGCGCGCGATCTGGTAGAGAAGTCGTTGAATATTGCCGCCGATCTGTGCATCTACACCAATCACAATCTCACCATTGAATGCTTAAAAAAAGCCGATTAATAAACCTTAAGGAGAAATGGGATGACGGAGCCGCAGAAAACCTTGTCACAGGCGGAATGGCCTGAACAAGAAGCAACCGCAAAACTGGTTTGTACCCCGGTTAATCAAGGTTTTGCCGAACGGGCAGTGGAATCCGTTCTGTGGAACAGTCGTTTTGTCATTATGGTGGCGGTGATTGCGAGCTTATTTACTGCCTTTGCCATTTTTTACATCACGACGATTGATGTGTTTTATACCATTGTCCATCTGGCCGACTATCATGCGTTGAATGACGCGCAACGGGTTGAGCTTAAGGCATTGACAGTGGCTCATGTAGTCAGTTCGGTCGATGGCTTTTTGTTGGGGGCGATTATGCTGATTTTTTCGCTTGGATTGTACGAATTGTTTATCTCAAAAATTGATTTGGCGAAGGGCAATAGTTCAAGCAAAATTTTGATTATCAATTCATTGGATGACTTAAAAGACAAGTTGGCCAAAGTGATTCTTATGATTTTGGTGGTGATGTTTTTTGAACAGGCCATCTTTCTCAAACCCACGGAACCCTTAGAGTTGTTGTATTACGCCCTGGCGATAATGTTGGTTGCCCTAGCGCTTTATCTCTCTCATAAAGCTTATAGCCATTAAAACGCCCCCTTTGTTTTTGATTGAAAAAATAACCCGCTGGTTTATCCCTGCGGGTTTTTTGATTGGTATTCGAGGTTTGCGTTTTCAAGGGATTCTCAATTCAAGCCAACAATTCTCGCCTTGAAGCTCTCACCCTGACGGCAGTCGTGATGTGTTCTGCCTATCCTGAATGTTTCGCTTTTCAAAAAACTGTCATCTCTTTGTTATACCGCTGTTAAATCGGCCAGTTAGCATAAGCGCAACTTTTATTGTCCGCTGCCGTTTCTGCGCGCAAAAGGCGTATTTCCTTTTTTGAGATGAGGTTTAAGCATGAAATTTTCCCTTAGCATTTTGGGTGCCGCACTATCTGTAGGTTTGTTGTCTGGCTGCGAAAGCGTCAAAGTCTATGACCCTGACACCAAAAAAGAGCTTACGAGTTTGGCCGCTGAAGGTGCAGGGGAAAGCAAAACGGCCCAAGGACAAAATACGGTGGCTCAATTGTTTGAAGTCCATCAAGAAGGCCGTATTTACAGTTTTTACGATTTTGCCGAGTACCAATCTTTTGTGCAGGTTGGTGAAGTTCCCTTCCAGTTAACACGGATTGGTGCGGGCCCCAAGGGAGAAACGGTGGTGTTCGGTCTAACGAAAGCCGATAAGAAAAAAGGCGAAGCCACACCCGCAGCCCAACTTTGGGATGGTAAAGCGGCCTCAGCGGAAACCTTTTATGCTGAGCTGCGTCGTCATGGTCGTATCTATGTATTCAATAGTGAAGCCGATCTGGTTGCCGTGCGCACCCTCGGTGAACCGAATTTTATGTTCACTGAAATCGGGGCAGGCCCGAAAGGTGAGACGGTGGTCTATGTACTGAATAAATCAAACAGCAAGCAAAAGCCGACGGCGTTGATGGATCAGTTCAAAGCACTTAATCCCCCTGTCGTTAGCAGTTCAGAAGGGCCAGTGGCAATGAGCACCGAATTGTTTGAAGTCCACCATGAAGGGCGTATTTACAGCTTCTACGATTTTGCGGAATACCTGTCGTTTATTCAGGTTGGTGAGGTGCCTTTTCAGTTGACTCGTATTGGTGCAGGACCCAAAGGTGAGACCGTGGTGTTTGGTCTTACCAAAGCGGATAAGAAAAAAGGCGAAGCCACACCAGCAGCCCAACTTTGGGATGGTAAGTTGCAAGCAGAAGGCGAGTTTTACGGTGAATTACGTCGCCACGGCCGCATCTATGTTTTTGCCGACAAGGCCGAAATGGAAGCGGTACGGACCTTGGGCGAACCCAACTTTATGTTCACTCAGATCGGATCTGGCCCCAATGGGGAAACCGTGGTGTTTGTGTTAAACAAAAACAACAGCAAGAAAAAACCTGAAGCGCTCATCGCAAAATTCCAAGCGCGCTACGCGGCTAAGTAAGACCGGATTTTCGCGCAAGCTCACGAAAAGATGGGTTAAGAAGGCAGGTTCTGGTAACGGAATCTGCCTTTTGGCGTTTGAGCGCCCCTAAAAGAGAGGTACAGAACGCCTCCCAATGGCTTCAGCTACAAAAGCCTTTCGCTGCTCAAGGACAACAAGGCTTTTTTCACGTCGAACAATGAGTGGCATCTATGCCCAATACAAAGTTGATTCAATCAGAGGTTTATTAGGTTTATTAGGTTTATTAGGTTTATTAGGTTTATTAGGTTCAGTGTGGTTGCTTGGTTTTCGCCTTGTGGTTTGGCAGCGTGGTTTCAATGGCTTGCATTAACTTAGGCAAAGCGCCGCTGTATTTGCAAAAAGCTTGATAGCCGTGTTCGGCTTGTTGTTGGCGCTCGGTCGTATTTTGTGCAAAAAATTGGAGCTGTCTGCTTAAATCGTTGCTGTCCTGCACAATAACGACCGCTTTTTGCCGTTGCATAAGTGAGTAGAGTGCCTGCAAGTTGTGATGATAGGGGCCAGAAAGCACGGCGGTTTTAACGGCCGCGGGCTCCAAAATATTGTGCCCACCAAACGGTACCAGAGAACCACCGATAAAAGCGGCATCGGCCAACGCAAACCACAGTAGCATTTCGCCAACTGAGTCCGCGAGGTAAACCTCGCAGTCCGCCGGCATCGGGTGGAGGCTGCTGCGTCGTATAAATCGCCAGTCTTGATCGTGTAACAAGGTGGCGACTTGGTTGAAACGCTCCGCTTGACGCGGCACTAAAATCAATAGGGGATGTAACGCGGGCAGTGCCTCTTGCAATTGACGGTGAACATCGAGCAACAGGGCTTCTTCGCCGGGATGGGTGCTGGCCGCCACCCAGATAAATGCGTTAGGGTGCGCCGCAGCGGTTTTTTTTCGCCAAGCATTGGTTTGTTCGGCTAAATCGGTTGGCACATCAAGATCAAATTTTAAGTTGCCTTGGATGGGCAGTTTTTTGAGCGGCAAACCAAGTTGGGCAAAGTGCTGTTGATCTTCGCTAAATTGGCAACCAATCCAGGCAAGTTTGTTCAACTGTTGAGTCAGCCAAGCCCCGCCCCATTTTTGATAGCGTTGCATGGAGCCTTGCTTTAGGCGGGCATTAATCATGGCAATCGGAATCTGTTGTTGGTGGCAGGCGTTAATCAAATTAGGCCAGATTTCCGTTTCAACGACCAGCACCAATTGCGGTTGTAAGCGCTGCAAAAATCGCTTAACGGCAAAAGGATAGTCTAGGGGTAAAAAAGCGTGCTCCACGCAAGGCGGTAAGTTGCCAACCAGTTGTTTTGCGCCGCGTACCGAACCATTGGTTAGCGTGATGGGCAAATCGGGATAGGTTTGTTGCAGTGCGCGCAACAGGGGCAGAATAGAGCGTGTTTCACCTAAGGAAACCGCATGAATCAAGATGCCGCCTTGCTGGGAAAAAGCCGCTGCGCCAAATTTCTCAGCAAAACAGGATTTCAGTGCCGGATGCGTTTTGGCGGCCTGCCGACATCGACGCCATGTTCGCCACAGCACCAGTGGCAGCGCCAGATGAATCAACAGTTGGTAAAGCAGGCCGCGCATTGTCGATTTACTCGCTTATTTTAGATCGTAAATTTGAATAATACCGACGAGCTTTTGGTGTGCCATAACCAATAAAGCGCTGATTTTATGCTGGCTCATTAAGGCTTCTGCTTCGGTCAAGCGCGCTTCTGCATCAATGGTTTTCGGGCTCTGGCTCATAATGGCGCGGGCATTTTTCTGCATCAAGCCGGCGGCATCTTGTTCCATATGGCGTCGTAAATCGCCATCGGTAATAATGCCTTCGCCCTCATCAACAACGCATAAGCCCAAGCGGCCTTGACTAATACAGTGTATAACATCACTCATCGGTGCTTCGCCGCTTACCATCGGCACCTTGGCCGTCATTTCATGTTTGACTCGGCTCAGCAGTTTGCGGCCTAAACTGCCTCCTGGATGAAAGCGGGCAAAGTCGTGCGGTTGAAAATTGCGCGCTTCCATTAAAGCCACGGCTAGGGCATCACCCATTGCTAAGGTGGCGGTGGTCGATGAAGTGGGTGCCAACTGGTGCGGGCAAGCTTCTTGTGGCACCGCAATATTGAGATGAAAGTTGGCATTTTGGGCGAGGGTGGAAAGCGGTTTGCCGGTCATGGCAACAATCACATTGCCGTTATCTTTTAAAAAGGGCAGCAGGCGAATCACTTCTTCTGTTTCGCCGGAGTTCGAGAGGGCTAAGAAGATATCGTGACTGGCAACCATGCCTAAATCGCCGTGAAAGGCTTCGCCGGGATGCAAAAAGAAACAGGGCGTACCGGTGCTGGCGAACGTTGCCATAATCTTTTTACCAATCAAACCGGATTTGCCCATCCCGCAAATCACCACTCGGCCTTGGGTGTGCAAAATGGCATTGATGGCACCATCAAAGTCTGCGGTCAGTTGTTGGCTAAGGTTGGCAACGGCCGCAGCTTCAATGGCGAATACCCGTTGGGCGCTGTGTTGGTAACGGCTGGTCATACGGTATCTCGGAGGTTAACTAAAAACTGTTGGCGATTATACCGGATATTGTGGCGGCTTGGCGTAGACACCCGCGCTTGGGTTTGCCTAGTTAGATTTGCGTAGAGTCAAGAATGGTTGTGATTTCCTTCTTTGGTGCAAGTCTGGCAATTTTGGTTCAGGCTTTGTTTGTTATTCTACGAGGCCAAGACGTCATAAAAGCTTAAGAAATTGGCTGATTAAAGCAGAAATAATGAGTTGGGTCGAATTTTGCTAAAACTTTCTTGTCACGCACCAAAGTGCAAAGGTCAGAGCGTTTGATGGCTTTTCGGTGGTGGATTGCGCGTTTTTGGTGCAAAGATGTATGGGATTGGGCAAGCGGCCGGTGCTTTTTTAGAGAGGATACAGAACAGATGAAATATTACACCGAAGTCAAAAGCAGTTCGGATTTAACCCGTAAAACCCTTGCCTTGGTCTTGGCGGGCGGCGAAGGCAGTCGCCTTAAAGAGCTCACTCGCTGGCGAGCAAAACCGGCGGTGCCATTTGGTGGCAAATACCGGATTATTGATTTTGTACTTTCCAATTGCGTAAACTCCGGCATTCGTAAAATAGGGGTCTTAACCCAGTACAAAGCCCATTCGTTGATTCGACATATCCAGCGCGCCTGGAGCTTCATGCGCTACGAGGTGGGCGAATTTGTTGAGCTGCTACCCGCGCAGCAACGCATTGACAAAGATTGGTATAAAGGCACCGCCGATGCGCTGTATCAAAACCTAGATATTATGCGCCGACATTCGCCAGACTATGTGCTGGTGTTGGGCGGCGATCATATTTATTCGATGGATTACAGCAAGATGTTGCTCGATCACGCGAACTCTGGTGCGGATGTCACCATCGGATGCATTGAAGTGCCGCGCATGGAAGCCACTGGTTTTGGGGTGATGTCGGTCGATGAAAATTTACGCATTACCAAATTTACCGAAAAACCCGCGAACCCTGAAGCCATGCCTGGCAAGCCGGATATGGCTTTGGCATCGATGGGGATTTACATTTTTTCGACCGAGTTTCTCTATCAAAAACTGATTGAAGATAGCGACAACCCCAATTCCACCCGCGATTTTGGTAAAGACATTATTCCTTCGGTGATTCACAGCCAGTATGTTCGTGCCTATCCGTTTGTGGATGGAAATGAACAGCCTCTATATTGGCGAGATGTTGGAACCATCGAATCGTTTTGGAAAGCCAATTTGGATTTATGCACGGTGGAACCGGAGTTGAATTTGTACGATCGTGACTGGCCAATCTGGACGTATCAAGCACAGTACCCACCGGCAAAATTTGTGTTCGATGATGAAGGGCGTCGGGGTGAAGCGATTGATTCGACCATCTCCGGTGGCTGCATTATTTCGGGCGCGCGGATTAAACGTTCCATTATTTCAACGGGGTGTCATGTGCACAGCTACAGTCTGATTAAAGATTCGGTGCTTTTGCCACGCGTCGAGGTTGGACGTGGCTGCCGCATTCAAAATGCCGTGATTGATAAAGGTACGGTGATTCCTCCCAACACCATTATTGGCGAAGACCCGATTGCCGATGCCGAGCGGTTTTATGTAGAGCAGCCCTCAGGCATTGTTTTGGTCACGCCCGATATGTTTGGTCAGCGCCTGCATATGGTGCGTTAAGTCGATTCATTCTTTACGCAAAATTCACGCTAAGGAGAACAAAATGACCGCGGCAAAGTTGCAAGTAATTCTGTGTTGGCATATGCACCAACCCCATTATCGAGATGGGGGGGATGGCTTTTATCGCTTGCCTTGGGTTTATCTCCATGCCTTGAAAGACTATACCGATATGGCTTGGCATTTAGAGCAGCAGCCCAAAGCTAAGGCCGTAGTGAATTTTGCGCCGGTCTTGTTGGAGCAGCTGGACGATTACCAGCAGCAGATTCTTGCTTGGCTAGAGACGGGGCAGCCAACCCGAGACCCGCTGTTAAATTGGGTATGCGGCGCGGAACCCATTCCCTCGGATGTTGCCCAGCGAGAGCAGATCAGTGAAGCGTGTCAAAAAGCCCATGCGCCGACTATGATTCAAGTTTTTCCGGCGTTTCAGGAGCGGGTTCAATTGCTCAAGGATGGTCAGCGATTAGGGCAGCCAAACCCTGTCCTTTTAAGCTATTTGGATGCACAGTTTTTTACCGACTTATTGGTTTGGTACCACTTGGCATGGATGGGTATCAGTTTGCGCCAAGAGGATGCGCGTTTGCAGCAGCTGATGCAAAAGCAACAGCAGTTTACCGCTTCAGATCAACGTCTGCTGATGCAAGTCATGCAAGAGGCGATAGCCGGTATTATTCCGCGTTACCGAGCCTTAAGCGAACGCGGTCAGGTCGAGCTGTCGATGACCCCCTATGGGCATCCGATTGTCCCGTTGTTGCTTGATTTTGCCAGTTTACGGGATGCAACGCCGAATGCTCCTCTGCCACATTATTCCGCTTATCCCGGCGGCTCGGAGCGGGCGCAATGGCATATGCAAAAAGGCTTGGCGGTGTTTGAACACTATTTTGGGGTGCGTCCACAAGGGGTTTGGTTGTCGGAAGGGGCGGTCAGTGAGGCCGCGATTGATCTGCTTGATCACTATCAAATTCGTTGGAGCGCATCTGGAGAGGGTGTTTGGCGTCACTCTTGCGAGCGCTCACATATTGATCAACACGATTTAAACAGCAAAAGAGCCCTCTACCGTCCCTTGCAAGTGGAGGGGCATGAATGCGCACTGTTTTTCCGCGATGACGGTCTTTCTGATTTGATTGGCTTTCAATATAAAGACTGGCGTGCCGAAGATGCCGCCAACGACTTTGCCCATCATTTGGCCAATATTGCCAATTTTGTTTGCAAAGATGGGCAGGCGCACTGTGTGAGCGTGATTCTAGACGGCGAGAATGCTTGGGAGTATTACCCAGATAACGCCCATCAGTTTCTCACCGCCTTGTACGCCAAGCTCAGCGATCATCCGCAGTTAGAAATGACCACTTTTAGTACCGCCCTCGATCAAGGTTTGCCAACACGGCCGTTGCCGCATTTGCAAGCCGGCAGTTGGGTGTATGGTTCTTTTTCAACCTGGATGGGCGATGTCGATAAAAACCTCGGTTGGGAGCGCTTGATTGAAGCCAAGTTGGCGTACGATCAAGTCCTTGCCACCGGTCAGCTCAGCCCAGAGGCGCAGCGCTTAGCCAGTGAGCAGTTGGCGGTGTGTGAAGGTTCAGATTGGTTTTGGTGGTTTGGCAGTTACAATCCAGCCGATAGCGTTCGTGATTTTGACCAGCTGTTTCGTTCGCACTTACGTAAGCTCTATCAGTTACTTGGCTTGGCCGCGCCGGCCAACCTTGAGAACCCCATCTCTTACGGCGGTGGGCAGATGGAAAACTCTGGCACCATGCGTCGAAATTGAGCCGAGGAGAACGCTATGCCTAAATTGACCGCTCCGCCGCCGATGGCTCCGCGCCAAGCTGGTGTCTTATTGCACCTTACTTCCTTGCCAAATGAGGAGGGTCAGCTGGGGTGTTTGAATCACCAAGCATGGCGTTTTTTAGCGTGGATGGAACAAGCGGGTTTGCAGTTATGGCAGACCTTACCACTGAATCATACTCATGCAGATCTTTCCCCTTATTCGGCCTTATCTGCCTTTGCACTCAACCCGGCGTTCTTGCCCAAAGATTGGCAGCAAGAGCTCCAATTTGCCGGTTATGCGAGCGATTTCGAGGTTTTTTGCCAGCAAGAAGCCGCTTGGCTCGATGACTATGCTCTGTTTATTGTGCTGCGGGACTTGCAGCAGAATCGCTCTTGGCTTGATTGGCCAACGCCCCTTAAATTGCGTGATCCGAGCGCCTTAGCAGAAATAGCCACCCAACATCATGCGCGCATTGAACATCTCAAACAGCAGCAATTTGTGCTAAACCGTTTGTGGCAGCGATTAAAACAGGATGCGCATCAACGTGGCATTACATTGTTTGGCGATATGCCGATTTTTGTCGCACTCGACAGCGCCGATGTCTGGGCGCACAGCGAGCAGTTCCTCTTGGATGAGCAGCGTCAACCGATCTGGGTGGCAGGCGTACCGCCGGATTATTTTTCCGAAACCGGACAGCGTTGGGGCAATCCGCATTATGATTGGGCGCGGATGGCGCAAGAGGATTTTGCTTGGTGGCAGCAACGGATTGCCAAAGCCCTACAGCAGTTCGACTTACTGCGAATTGATCATTTTCGGGGTTTGCAAGCCTGTTGGCAAATTGCCGCCAGTGAGCCGACGGCGGTGAACGGTCATTGGCAGGAGGTACCCGGAGCGGCTCTATTGCAAACGCTGTCCGAGCGCTTTACCCCTTTACCGTTAGTCGCTGAAGATTTGGGGTTAATTACGCCCGAGGTGATTGCGTTAAAAGAGCAGTTTGCCTTGCCAGGCATGGCGGTGCTGCAATTCGGTTTCAATGGCTTGCCGGATAATCCGCATGCTTTGGCTTCGATTACTGAAAACTCGGTGATTTACACCGGAACGCATGATAATGATACGACCCTAGGCTGGTTTGAACAGTTGGATGCGGCTGAGCAAAGTGCAGTGCAGCAAACGTTAGCGGCTTACTGGCAGCAGAATCCCGTTGCCGGTGCCCTATGTCAATCGGTGCCCTGCACGATCCCTTGGTCGTTGATTGTGGCGGCCTTTAGCAGCCCCGCGCAGCGGGTTCTGATTCCGATGCAAGATTTTTTGGGGCTGGATGGCGCCCATCGGATGAATGTACCGGGCGTAGCACAGGGCAATTGGCGCTGGCAGATGAATTGGGATACTTTGCCAGCTTCGCTGGCTCCACAAATTGCACAACTGGTTGAAGGCAGTCGGCGTCAGCCCAAACCCATACCTCATGGCGGCTCGCGGTGAGCGGCAGAGTCGGCTTAAGACCCTGTTCTAGCGCGATGCCGCTTGTACCTACAACATAAAGGAGAAAGGATGCCCAGTGATCTTGGCAGTCTTGTCAATCTGAATGCGTTACCGCCGGCGCTCGTCGCCGCAGTGGAGCGTTTGGCCAGTGGTCGTGAGCATAATCCGTTCGCTTTTTTGGGTGTGCATCCTCTTGATGCGCAAAAAACGTGTGAAGTGCGCGAATGGTTACCAAGCGCACAAAGTGCACGATTAGTCTGGCAAGGACAATCTTGGGATTTTTCCCTAGCGGATTCTCGCGGCCTCTTTATCTTAACCCTACCCAGTTCGGTTTTAGCCAGTGACAGCCCTTATCAAGTGCACTGGCGTGAAGCGGCTGCACCGGATATTTGGCATCAAACTTTCTCGCCTTGGGGATTCGCACCCACCTTGGGGGCCTTGGACCTCCACCTCTTTGCCGAAGGCCGCCATTGGCAAATTTATCGCTATTTAGGCGCGCACGCCTTGGTTTTAGAAGGCATTGCCGGGGTGCGCTTTGCGGTTTGGGCCCCGGCTGCCGAGCGGGTGTCGGTGGTTGGCGATTTTAATGGTTGGCACGGTTTGCGTCATCCGATGCGCGTTCTCGGTGCTTCTGGTGTGTGGGAACTCTTTATTCCTGGGTTGCAATCGGGCGACCTGTATAAATTTGAAATCCGTCATCGTGCATCGGGAGCCATTTTTCTAAAAACCGATCCCTATGCGCAAGCGATGGAGCGTCGTCCAGCAAATGCCTGCCAGGTCTATGCCTCGCACTATGAGTGGCAAGACCAAGAATGGATGCAAGCACGAGAGACATGGGCTTGGCAAAAGGCACCCATTAACATCTACGAAGTGCATCTGGGCTCTTGGCAGCGCGATGAGCAGGGCGATTTTTTAAATTACCGCGAACTGGCTCATCGTCTGGTGGAATACGCCTTATGGATGGGGTACACCCATTTGGAACTCTTACCGGTTTCTGAACATCCGCTGGATCAGTCGTGGGGTTATCAAACCACCGGTTATTACGCCCCAACCAGCCGCTTTGGTACGCCGGATGACTTTCGCTATTTTGTGGATTACTGTCACCAACACGGCTTGGGGGTCTTTTTGGATTGGGTGCCGGCGCACTTTCCAAAAGATGCTTTTGCCTTGGGGCGATTTGACGGTTCGGCACTCTATGAACACGAAGACCCGCGTCTAGGAGAACATCAGGACTGGGGGACTTACATCTTTAATTTCGGACGCAATGAGGTGCGCAACTTTCTGATTGCCAATGCTCTCTATTGGGTCAAAGAGCTGCATCTCGATGGTTTACGCGTGGATGCGGTCGCTTCGATGCTCTATTTGGATTATTCGCGAGAAGAGGGGCAATGGTTGCCCAATCGACACGGCGGGCGGGAGAATCTTGAGGCCATTGAGTTCTTGCAGACGCTCAATGCCGAAGTGCATGCGCAAGCACCAGGTGTGCTGGTGATGGCCGAAGAATCCACCTCTTGGCCGATGGTCTCACGTCCCACCTGGATGGGCGGCTTAGGCTTTTCAATGAAATGGAATATGGGCTGGATGAACGATACGCTAAGCTATTTCAGCAAGCCGCCCATCTATCGTGCTTATCATCATAACGACTTAACCTTTAGTCAGATGTACGCCTATTCGGAAAACTTTATTCTGCCGATATCGCATGATGAAGTGGTGCATCTCAAAGGGGCTTTAATCGAAAAAATGCCGGGAGACAATTGGCAGCGAGCTGCGAATTTGCGACTTCTGTTGGCTTACCAAATTCTGAATCCCGGCAAAAAACTGCTGTTTATGGGCTCGGAGTTTGCTCAATGGCAAGAGTGGAGCGAATCGTCAAGCCTAGATTGGGCGCTGTGCCAACAGCCTTTGCATCAAGGTGTTCAGCACTTTAGTCGTGAGTTGAATCATCTTTACCGTCAAGCCCCAGCGCTGCATCAACGCGATTTTGAGGCCAATGGCTTTGAATGGATTGATTGCCATGATTACAGCCAATCTATTTTGAGTTTTATGCGCCACAGTGCCGAACAAACTCTGATTTGCATCTTTAACTTCACACCGGTTCCACGGCATGATTACCGTATTGGCGTGCCGCAAGCTGGCCGTTATCAAGAGCGGCTCAACTCGGATGCGGCCTGTTATGGTGGCAGTAATCTGGGCAATGGTGCGATTGAGTTGATTAGCCAAGAAGGGCATTGGATGAACCAACCGCAACAGCTGGTGCTCAATTTGCCCCCACTTGGGGTCTTGGTGTTAGAGCGGTTGTCGGATTAAGGCACAACCGAGTTTCCTGAACAAGTAAGGTAGGTAAGATGAAAGTTTTGTTTGCGACCTCCGAGGCGTATCCATTGATTAAAACCGGTGGTTTGGCCGATGTCAGCGGCAGCCTGCCCAACGCCTTGAAAAAACTCAAACACGCAGTTCGATTGGTTTTACCCGCTTACTTGGATCTGTTGCAAAAGTTGCCTGCCAAATCGTACCGATGTGTGGCACAGATTGCGGTTCAAGGGTGTGAACAAACCTATCAAGCGCGTATTTTGCAGCTTAAAGCCGGCGCTTTTTCCGGTTTAGAGGTACCGGTTTGGCTGGTGGAAATTCCAGCGCTTTTTGCGCGTCCGGGCAATCCCTACTTAGCCGCAGATGGCAGCGACTGGTGGGACAATGGCGAGCGTTTTGGGGTCTTTAATAAGGTGGTCACCGAGCTGGCAATGAATCGCTGCGGACTCAAGTGGGCGCCCGAGGTCGTGCATCTCAATGACTGGCAAACCGGTCTAACGGCCGCGCTTCTCAAAGTCGAAGCGCAGCCACCCAAAACCGTGTTCACGATTCACAATATGGCCTATCCAGGCAATTTTCCTCATAGTCTTTTTACCGGTTTGGGATTGCCAAGCCACCTATGGTCCATGCACGGTGTCGAATTTTGGGGGCATTTTTCCATGCTTAAGGCCGGCTTGATGTTTGCGGATTGGATTACCACCGTTAGCCCGACTTACGCGGAAGAGATTACGCTTTATGAGTTCGCTTATGGTTTTGAAGGCATTTTGCAGCAGATTGCAGCCGAAGGGCGTTTGATTGGCATTTTAAACGGCATTGACAGTCTGCAATGGAATCCACAACACGATGCGTTGCTGGTGCAAAACTACACTGCCGACAAGCATCTGCGCAGTGGCAAACGCAAAAACAAGGCAGCGCTCTATCAAATGCTACAAGGGGAACCGCCGAGTGAAGCTTGGATGCAAGCGCCTTTATTGGGGTTTGTCGGTCGGTTGGTACCACAAAAAGGGATTGATTGGGTCGTGCAGATATTGCCGGCTTTACTGGCAAATAGTCATGCCAATCTGGTGATTGTCGGTACCGGCGAGAAGCGGTTCGAAGCCCAACTTCAGGCATTGGCCGCCGAATATGGCTCGCGTTTGCTCTGTTTTATTGGCTATTCTGAAACGCTGGCGCATCGGGTCGAAGCCGGTGCCGACCTCTTTTTAATGCCCTCCCGTTTTGAACCCTGCGGTTTAAACCAGATGTACAGTTTGGCTTATGGCACCCCGCCGATTGTCCATCGCACCGGCGGTTTAGCCGATACGGTCGTTGATGCCACGCCCGAAGCCTTGCAAAACGGTCTTGCCAATGGTTTTGTATTTGCCAAGGCCAGTAGTCAAGCATTGCGTCAAGCCGTTGATCGTGCATTACAGCTGTATCAACAGGCACCAGCCCAATGGCAGGCGTTGCAAAAACAGGGGATGCAGCAAGACTTTAGTTGGCAAAAAAGTGCTAAGCAGTATCAACGTTTGTATCTGGAGTCGCCCAATGAGCGAGCATAAACCGGCCGCGTCCCAGCCGTCTCAAGCATGGATTCAAGAAATGCAGCAGGATTTTGGGATGGATCAGCTTTCGATTGAAGCAGATTTTCTGAAATACCTCTGTCATACCCTCGGCCGCGACCTGTGTTCCGAAGATTATTACCTATTTAAAGCCTTGTCTTACGCCACGCGTGACCGCTTGATGACGCATTGGAAACGCACCTGGGCGGCTTACAATCAAGGCAAGATTAAAAAAGCCTATTACTTATCGATGGAGTTTTTAATTGGCCGCTCTCTGAGTAACAACCTACTCAATTTAGGGATTGAAAACGAAACCGCTGCGGCCTTGCATCAGTTGGGTTTGCAGATCGAAACCCTGGAAGGCGCCGAGCGTGATGCGGGCTTAGGCAATGGGGGTTTGGGCCGTTTGGCCGCGTGTTTTATGGACAGTTGTGCCACCTTGCGTTTGCCGGTATTGGGATACGGTTTGCGCTATGAATATGGTATGTTCCGCCAGCGCATACAAAATGGCTATCAGCGTGAAGAGCCGGATCACTGGCTCGGCTTTGGCCCCTATCCCTGGGAAATTCAACGCAACGAATATACCCAACGGATTAAGTTTGGCGGCGAGACTCGGCACTATACCGATCCGGTCAGTGGACGCTTGATTGTCCATTGGGAACACGCCGAAGTCATTCTAGCGATTCCTTATGATGTGCCGATTCCTGGGTTTAAAAACCAAACGGTTAATACCCTGCGCCTATGGTGGGCGATGGCACAAGAGGGGTTTGACTTATCCGAGTTTAACGCCGGTTCTTATCATGAAGCCGTGGCTAAAAAAGCCGAGGCCGAAAACATCACCAAAGTGCTCTACCCAAATGACAGCAGTGAAAACGGCAAAGAACTGCGCTTAAAGCAGCAGTATTTTTTGGTTTCGGCTTCGCTACAAGATGTATTGGCACAGTGGAAAGCAAAACACGGCACCGATTTAACCGACTTTGCCGAGTTTAATACGTTCCAGTTAAATGACACTCACCCAAGCTTGGCGGTAGCGGAGTTGATGCGTTTGTTGGTCGATAAAGAGCAGATGGATTGGGAGCGCGCTTGGCAGATTACCTCTCAAACCCTGGCCTACACCAATCACACGCTCTTGCCAGAAGCGCTCGAAAAATGGCCTCGTGCACTTTTTGTTCGGCTTTTGCCACGCCCTTTAGAAATTATCGAAGAGATTAACCGTCGTTTTTTGATGGAAGTTGCCATGAAATGGCCTGGCGATTTGGAACGCCAAGCACGGATGTCAATTTTTGATGCAAACCAGCAAGTATGTATGGCCTATTTGGCGATTGTTGGCAGCCATTCGGTTAATGGCGTGGCCCAGCTGCATTCCAATCTGTTAAAAGAGGGGTTGTTCAATGATTTTTACCAACTTTGGCCAGAAAAATTCAACAACAAAACCAATGGTGTGACCCAAAGACGTTGGTTAGCCGGCTGCAATCCTGCCTTGCGAAAACTGCTGAAATCGCAGATTGGGGAAGGCTGGATTACCGAGTTAACCCAGCTTCAACGCTTGGAACCCCTAGCCGAAGATCCCGCATTTCGCGCCGCTTGGCATGAGGTCAAACAGCAAAATAAACAACGTTTGGCGAATTGGGTATTGGAAAAAACCGGTGTGCAATTGTCGGTGGAATCGCTGTTTGATGTTCAGGTAAAACGTATTCATGAATACAAGCGACAGTTGCTCAACGCCTTGCACGTGATTCATCTCTACGCCCGCATCAAAGCAGGCGATACCGCTAACTGGACCAATCGAGTGGTGTTATTGGGCGGTAAGGCCGCGCCTGGCTATGCGATGGCCAAGTTAATAATCAAATTGATTAATAATATTGCCCAAGTCGTCAACCAAGACCCCGAAGTGGGCGATCGTTTAAAAGTGGTATTTCTGCCCAACTATCGGGTTTCTGCAATGGAACGCATTTGCCCAGCAACCGATCTTTCCGAGCAGATTTCTACCGCCGGAAAAGAGGCTTCTGGCACTGGCAATATGAAGTTTATGATGAACGGTGCTCTGACCATTGGCACGCTGGATGGCGCGAATGTTGAAATTTTAGAAGCGGTTGGTGCCGAAAACTTCTTCTTATTTGGCTTAAAAGCGGCCGAGGTGGATGCCTTACGTAATCACTATCAACCTGAGCAATTTGTGGCGCAAAGCCCTGAGTTGCAGGCGGTGATGACCTTATTACAGGCCGGACACTTCAATCAGTTTGAACCCGGTATTTTTGACCCAATTTTGCAGGCATTGTACTCGCCAAACGATCCTTGGATGACCCTAGCCGATTTTCAAAGCTACCTTGCCGCCCAAACGCAGGTATCGTACGCTTATCAGGACCGCGAAAACTGGTTGCGGAAGAGCATCCTCAACACGACTCGCAGCGGCATTTTCTCAACCGATCGCACCATACAAGAATACAATCGCGATATTTGGCATCTTCAGCCAATCGACCCCACAAAAGTCCATTTAAGCTGTTAACCCTGGATGGCCTAGCCGAGGGCTCACCGCCATTGGGGTGGGTTTTGGAACTTTTAACCGCCCCTCTCTTTAGGCCAGAGGCGGAGAGTGCTACTATATTCGCACTTTTAATTAGGATAAGCAGAGCATGTGCGGAATTGTTGGTGGCGTGGCCGAACGAAATTTAACCCCGATTTTACTCGAAGGCTTACGCCGCTTGGAATATCGTGGTTATGACTCCTCCGGCATTGCGTTAATAAACGAACAGCAGCAGCTCTCGCGAGTGCGTTCAATCGGTAAAATTGTCCAGCTTCAGCATAAAATTGAACAGACCGCTCCCTTGTTTCAAGGCAATGTCGGCATTGCCCACACGCGCTGGGCCACGCATGGTGTGCCCGCCGAGCACAATGCCCATCCGCATATTTGCAACCAGCGGGTAGCCGTGGTGCACAACGGCATTATCGAAAATTACGCCAGTCTAAAAACCGCACAAATCGCCCAAGGTTATAAATTTACCTCGCAAACCGACACCGAAGTGGTGGCGCATTGTTTGGATGCACAGCTACAGATGCACGGCGGCGATCTCCTCAAAGCCGTACAGAGCGCGGTCAGCCATTTTGAGGGCGCCTATGCGCTTGGTGTGATTGCCACGGATCAGCCTGATTTGCTGGTGGCAACGCGCAGTGGCAGCCCCCTAGTCGTTGGTGTTGGAATTGGGGAATATTTTATTGCGTCCGATGTAGCCGCACTGCTGCCGGTGACCCAACAGTTTATTTTTTTAGAAGAGGGCGATGTGGCCGTACTGCGCCGCGATGCCTTAAATCTGTATGATCGCGATGGCCTGCCGGTTGAGCGCCCAGTCGTGACCTCCAGTTTAAGCAGTCATGCCGTTGAGCTTGGCGAGCATCGTCACTATATGCACAAAGAGATTTTTGAGCAGCCGCAGGCCGTGATTGACACCCTACAAGGGCGCTTAAGCCAATCTTCGGTCTTAGTCTCGGCCTTTGGTCATCAGGCTGAGGCGATTTTTGCGGGCATTGAGCAGGTGCAAATCATCGCCTGTGGCACCAGTTATCACTCTGGTTTGGTGGCGCGCTACTGGTTTGAAGACATTATCGGCTTACCCTGTGCGGTTGAAGTGGCTAGCGAATTTCGTTATCGCCATCCAGTCGTGCGGCCAAACACGCTTTTGGTCACCATTAGCCAGTCCGGTGAAACGGCCGATACCTTAGCGGCGCTGCGCGAAGCCAAAAAAATTGCCAGCAATTTGGCAACCCTAACCATCTGCAACGCCCCTGAATCGAGTCTGACCCGCGAATCGCAACTGGTGTTCCTAACCCACGCCGGCCCCGAAATCGGCGTGGCCTCGACCAAAGCCTTCACCACACAATTAGTTTCATTGGCGTTGCTGATGACCGCCATGGGACGCGTGCAAAATCGCCTGAGCCCCGAGCGTGAAAAAGTCATTGTCAAAGGTCTAAAAAAATTGCCCGGCCTCATTCAAGATGCGTTACAACATGAACCGCTGATTAAACAAGTGGCACAAAGTTTTGCCGACAAAACCAGCGCCTTGTTTTTAGGGCGCGGCACCCTCTATCCCATTGCAATGGAAGGGGCGCTTAAGCTCAAAGAAATCAGCTATATCCATGCCGAAGCCTATCCCGCTGGCGAACTCAAACACGGCCCGCTCGCGTTAATTGACGAGCAAATTCCCGTGGTCGCCATCGCCCCAAAAGACGAACTCTTAGAAAAGCTCAAAGCCAACCTTCAAGAAGTCAAAGCACGCGGTGGCCAAATGATTGTCTTTGAAGACGAACGCTCTGGCATCAGCAGCGATGGCGAGGGCTTTACCGTCATTAAAGCCACCAACAATGTCGGCCGCATCACCGCGCCCATTACCTTCAATATCCCCCTCCAACTGCTCAGCTATCATGTCGCCCTAATTAAAGGCACCGACGTAGACCAACCGCGTAATTTGGCTAAGTCCGTAACGGTGGAGTAACCCTGTTTGGGTGCTTTAGAAGGATACGAAGCGTGAAAACAAAAAAAACCGCGATTGTTTGTGATTGGCTTACCGTAAATGGTGGTGCGGAAAAAGTTCTCCAACTGTTGCTTGAGATGTTTCCGGGTGCGGAGATTTTTACCTTGTTCGACATTCTGAACCCTGATGAACGGCAATGGCTAAAGCAGACAAAAGTGACCACCAGCAAAAGCGTTTTGTTACGCCGATTTCCAAACCGATATCGATGGTTTTTGCCAACCATGCCATTTTGGATTGAGCAGTTTGACCTATCCGATTACGATTTAGTCATTTCCTGTTCGCACGCCGTTGCCAAAGGAGTGATTACCCATCCGCATCAAACGCATCTTGCGTATATCTATTCGCCGATGCGTTACGCTTGGGATTTGCAATTTGAGCATTTTGAGCGAGGGGATTTTGGACGAGGCATAAAAGGTTGGCTCATTAAACGCTGGCTGCACCGCTTTCGGATTTGGGATGCAGTGAGTTTTTTACGGCCGGATCAGGTGGTTGCCTCATCGCACTTTATTGCAAAGCGAATCAACAAGGTCGCCAATTTAAAAAGCCCAGTTATTTACCCACCGGTTTACCCATTAAACGCCGAACAAGCGGTGGAGGTGGAGGGGTTGCCCGCACATTTTTACGTAATTGCCAGTCGCTTGGTGCCCTATAAAAATATCGACAAAGTCATTCAAGCTTTTTGTCAGCTGCCAGAACGGAATTTAGTGATTATTGGCGAAGGACCTTTAAAAAATGCCTATCAAAAAATGGCGCCAGCAAATGTCACCTTTCTAGGTTATTTGCCCAAACCACAAATGATTTTTACCTTACAAAAAGCCCAAGCCTGCATTCATATGGCCGTGGAAGATTTTGGGATTGCCCCGCTTGAAGCCCAAAGTTTGGGTGTGCCCGTGATTGCTTATGAACGAGGTGCCTTGCAAGAAACGATTATCGGCATTGGCACCTCCGAAAAACCGACCGGCGTGCATTTTCAGCAGAATACTCCAGCCAGTCTGGCGGATGCCATTCACCAGTTTGAAACCTACCAGCAGCAGATAGGGATACGTAAGACGGATTGCATTGCTAACAGCCAACGTTTCTGCGTTGAAAACTTTCGTGACCGGTTTATGAAAGTGCTTGAACGGACGTTCAACGATGATTAAGGCTCTCTTTCACTACCGTTACTTTATTTTAAGTTCGATTAAAAACGACTTTAAAGCGCGTTTTGCGCGCAGTAAGCTGGGCAGCATTTGGTTAATCATTCATCCTCTAGCGATGGTTTTAGTTTATGCGCTGGTGCTTTCGGAGCTGATTCAAGTCAAATTTCCGGGTGTCGCCATCGACAATGCCTATCCAATCTACTTAATCGCTGGGATTTTGGCTTGGTTTATGTTTTCGGAAACCCTTTTGCGCTCGCTCAATCTCTTTATCGATAACGCCAATCTGCTCAAAAAACTCGCCTTTCCCAAAGCCGTTCTGCCAATCATTCTGCTGGGCAATGTTTTGCTGCAAAGCCTGCTTCTACTGGGTGCCATTTTGGTAGTCTTTGCCTTTTTAGGGCACTTTCCCGGCATTCAAATCCTCTGGTTGCCGCTGCTGTTTTTGGTGACCTTACTGCTGGGCTTTTCGATTGGACTGATTTTGGGCATTTTGAATGTATTCATGCGCGATATTGGTCAAATCGTGCCGATTATTCTGAATTTTCTGTTTTGGCTCACCCCAATTGTTTATACCTTGACGATTATTCCTGAAACTTACCGTCACTGGTTTACCTACAATCCAATGACACATCTGGTTGGCGCTTTTCAAGATGTTTTGCTCTATAACCGTGCTGTGGATATGTCTGTGCTTGGCATTTTACTGGCGCTCGCTTTAAGTTTACTGATTGTGGGTGCCTTTTTATTTAAACAAGCCAAGGCAGAAATGTTGGATCAGCTATGAGTGTGTTAAGCCTTCGCCAAGTCAGCAAATCTTATCGGAAATACCCCAATGAACTTGCCAGAATAGCGGCATGGTTGGGTTGGCGTTCACGCAAAATACAAACATTGAATGTCCTTAAACCGATCAGCTTTGATGTTCTCGCCGGAGAATCAGTGGCCATTGTCGGCCAAAATGGCGCAGGCAAAAGCACACTGCTAAAAATGATTGTTGGCACACTAAATCCCAGCAGTGGCAGTATTCACGTTCACGGCAAAGTAGCGGCGATTTTAGAATTAGGCATGGGTTTTAATCCCGACTTTACCGGGCGACAAAATGCCATGCACGGCTTGGCACTGATGGGCTATAACGCTGAGCAAATCGAAGCGGTACTGCCCGAATTAGAAGCGTTTGCCGAAATCGGCGATTACTTTGATCAACCCTTACGCGTCTATTCCAGCGGCATGCAAATGCGCGTGGCCTTTGCCGTCGCTACGGCCTTTCGTCCGGATTTGCTCATTGTTGATGAAGCCCTAAGTGTGGGGGATGCTTATTTCCAACATAAAAGTTTTGAACGCATTAAGCAGTTTCAGCAAATGGGTACCTCGTTGCTGTTGGTATCGCATGATAAAACGGCGATTCAAACCGTTTGTAATCGAGCTTTATTGCTGGCAAATGGTCAAATTATTAGAGAGGGCAGGCCGGATGAAATTATGGATTACTACAATGCCCTTATTGCCGAAAAAGAAAACAGTCAGCTCTCGCAGAAAACAATGACCAATGGCCAAACCCAAACCTATTCTGGCACCGGCGAAGTGCAGATTCTTTCGGTGCAATTACTCAGTGATATGCAGCAGCCATTGGAAGTGGTTCGGGTGAATCAATCGTTGCAACTGCGCGTCAAGGTAAAAGTGAAGCATGCCATCCCGCAGCTGGTATTGGGTTACGCCTTAAAAGATCGTTTAGGACAGGTGGTGTTCGGTACCAATACTTGGCACACCCAGCAAGTGATTCAGCATTTGCAACCGGATGAAGAGATTGAATACACCATTAGTTTTACTGCCAATTTAGGCGAGGGCAGTTATGCGGTAGTAGTTGCACTGACCGACAGTGAGACGCATCTCACCGCCAACTATGCATGGTTAGAACGGGCATGGGTTTTTGAAGTAGTCAACACCGATAAACCAGTGTTTGAAGGCCTGCTGTGGCAAGAAAGTCACATACAAATTCAAAGAGACATCCCATGAATGAACTAGGATTTTACCGCGCGTTTGAAGATCGCTATCGCGGCAGTCGCGAGCTGATTAAACAACGTCTAATGCAATACCAACCTTTTTTGGAGGCACTTAAACAGAGTTTTACTGTATGCAATGCTCTAGATATCGGTTGTGGTCGTGGTGAGTGGTTAGAGTTACTCAGTGAGCAAAGCTTTCAAGCGCAGGGTATTGATTTAGATGAAGGGATGTTGGCGGCCTGTACTGAGCGTAATTTAAAGGTTACTCATGCGGACGCAATCACCTTTTTAAGCACACTCCAGCCCCAGAGTTTACAACTTATTTCAGCTTTCCACTTAGTTGAGCATATCTCTTTCGAACAGCGACAGGAACTGATTTCCTTATCCTTACAAGCCCTTGTTCCAGGCGGTCTGATTATTTTAGAAACCCCTAATCCAGAGAGTTTACTGGTGTCAACAACCGAGTTTTATCTGGATCCGACGCATGTTAAGCCCATACCGCCTAACTTATTGGCGTTTAGCACGGAGTACGCAGGGTTTGTCAGAAATAAAATTCTTCGCCTGCAAGAGCCAGAGGGTATCTTGCAAAAAAATGGGGTTTCATTTGTCGATGTTGTTTATGCGGTAAGTCCAGATTATGCCGTCATTGCTCAAAAACCGGATTCCGTTTTAATGCCTTATTTCGATTGCGTTTTTGCAGAAGAATATGGCGTAAATTTAAAAACACTTTTAGTTAAGGCTGAGCAAAGGCTTGAGCACAATGAACAAAGGCTTGAGCACAATGAACAAAGGCTAGAACAGTTAGAACAGGAAATCCAACAGGTTCAGCAAGCCAATGTCGCATTGCATCATGAGCTGCACGCTGTTTATCAGAGCCAATCGTGGCGTTTAACCCGCCCATTGCGCGAGGCCAAGCATTGGCTGAGTTCTAAGTGGCACTGGTTCAAACAGGGGGCGATGGCGTGGCTTACCTTGTCGCCGCACAGTCGTCCCTATCGGTTTATGCGCAAAATAATATGGAATGCAGTGGACTTTGTCCGTGCCCGGCCAAGGCTGAAAAGCAGCTTGGTCAATCGCTTAGAAAAAATGCCTTGGTTGCGCAATCGCTTGGCGCAGCTGCTGATTCGGCAGCGGGCAACTCAAGAAGGAGTGATCCATAAAAACACCCAATTGAGTGTGTCGGCCGAGACGATTTATCAGCAGTTAGAGCTTCTCAAAAACGCGCCCGTGAAGACAGGAGAGCAATAAAATGCGTTTGGTGATTGATATGCAAGGCGCGCAAAGCGCAGAACGTCGCAAACGCGGAATTGGGCGCTATGCCTTATCCTTAACGGAGGCGCTACTGCAGCAGGCTGCCGAGCACGAGGTGATTCTGCTACTCAACGGTGCTTTTCCAGAAAGCATTCCCTTAATCAAAGCGCAATTTGATGCCTATCTGCAGCCGCATCAGTATCGAGTCTGGTTTACCCATCACGATATCGCCGCCTTTAATCCAGAAAATGAGTTTCATCGTCAAGCCGCCGCCATGATTCGCGAGCGCGTTATTCGTGAAATCAATCCCGACTGGGTGTTGATTACCAGTTTGTTTGAAGGCTTTATTGACAATACCGTCGTTACCCTTGCGACAGCACAGCCCACCGCAGTGGTGCTCTATGATTTAATTCCATTGATTTATCCCGAACACTACTTGAGTGTGCCGGAAAATCTCCGTTGGTATCAGAACCAGCTGGCCGAGTTAAAAAAAGCGGACCTTTTGTTAGCGATTTCGCACTCCTCTGCGCAAGAAGCCATTGATCATATTGATTTTCCTGCGCAAAAAGTAGCCACTGTTTCCTCGGCCGGTAGCGATTTTTTTCGCCCGATTGAAGTCACCGAACCGCAAAAAATCAAACTGCAAGAACAGTACAGTATTAGGCAGTCTTTTATCATGTACACCGGTGGCAACGATTGGCGTAAAAACATCGAAGGTCTGGTGCGCGCTTATTGTTTGCTTAGCGCCGAATTGCAAAATAAATACTTACTCGTGATTGTGTGCAAAATGTCCGTTACCGAGCAAAAGCGTTTTCGTGAGCTTGCCGAGCAACTCGGTACACAGCCCGAAAGGATTGTGTTTACCGGCTATGTGAGCGACGACGACTTACTGGCTTTGTACAACCTCGCTGAGTTGTTTGTGTTTCCAAGCTGGCACGAAGGCTTTGGGTTGCCAGTCTTAGAAGCCATGCAATGCAATACGCCAACGATTGTTTCCAACTGCTCCAGTTTGCCAGAGGTGATGGATTACCCTGCCGCGCTGTTTGATCCATACGCGCTAAATGATATCGCGGCCAAAATCACTGAGGTGTTAACCAACACCGATTTCAAAGCAGAGTTAATCGCACACGGTCAGCAACAAGCCGCAAAATTCAGTTGGACAAAAACCGCTCAACTCACCTTGGATGCACTGTGCACTGTGCACCTTGCCAAACCGGCCACGGGCTTGGAAGTCGTTTCGTCAGTTGCTAAACCCAAACTGGCTTACTTTTCGCCCCTGCCGCCCGCACAAAGTGGGATAAGCGATTACAGTGCCGAGCTGCTGCAAAATTTGGTGAACCACTATCAAATTGATTTAATTACCGATGCGGATACCTTAACCCACTCGGTATTACCAAGTGTTTGCCAAGTGATCACGCTGGCACAGTTTCAAGCGGATTATCTGCGCTACGATCGGGTACTCTATCACTTTGGCAATTCACATTTTCATGAAGCCTATTTTGACCTTTTACGCCCTTATCCAGGTGTCGTGGTGTTACACGACTTTTATCTGTCTGGGCCGCAGGCGCTCAGTGAAAAGTTGGCTTTACGGCCAAACGCTTTTTATCATGCCTTGTATGAAAGTCATGGCTATCCGGCACTGCTGGAGCGCTTTGCGGGTGCCGATGAGCACAGCTTGATGATGAAATATCCGTGCAACTATCCGGTACTTGCGCAGGCGCTAGGGGTAATTGTGCACTCACACTATTCCAAGGAATTGGCTAGCGCGTGGTATGGCGCTTTCAAACCGCACTTTTTTCAGCAGATACCTTTGTTGCGTCAACCCGCCAATCTATTGGAAGCTAAAGCGAAAGCGATATTGAAGCGCCACTATGGTTTGCCTGCCGACAGTCTGGTCATTTGCAGTTTTGGTTTTTTAAATAAAACCAAGCTCAATCACCGTTTACTCGATGCCTTTTTAGCCTCTACACTGCGTTATAACCCTAATGCTTACCTTATCTTTGTCGGCAAAAATCCACTCGACGAACACGGTAAAACACTGGTAGATAAAATAGAGGCTGCCAAATTGGGGGGGCGCATTCAAATAACCGGTTGGACAGAAGCGCAAACCTATCACGACTATTTGCGCCTCAGTGATATAGCCGTGCAATTGCGTACCTTGTCGCGTGGCGAAACTTCTGCAGCGGTATTGGATTGCATGAACTACTCCATCCCGACCATTGTCAATGCCAATGGCAGTATGGCGGAGCTCAACCCACAAGCGGTTAAACTTTTGCCTGATAGGTTCACTGACGCGCAACTCATTCAAGCACTTGAAGACTTAGCTGGGGATGCTCTCTTGCGAGAAACGCTTAGCCAAGCTGCACAACAAGTCATCCAAACTCAACACAACCCTGTGGCGTGTGCCCAGCAGTATGCGCAAGCCATTGAAGAATTTTATGAACAGAATCCACCACTCTCACAATGGCTTTTGCCGGCTAAGCACGGGCTTACCTTATTCAGTGATGCCCAGCATCTGGCTCTTGCCGATGCGATTAGCCACAGTTTACCGCGCCGTCCTTCACAGCCCAGGCTGTTTCTGGACATCAGTGCTACACACAAACAGGACCATAAAACTGGAATTGAGCGGGTGGTCAAGGCACTGATTACCGAGTTGATTCGTGTTGATGGCTTAGCGCATCGAATCGAACCGGTTTATCTGGCGCAGCATGAAGGGGCTTGGCATTACCGCTATGCGCATGGGTTTACTTTAGGCTTATTTGGCCATGGCACCTCCCCGCTTGCCGAAACGGTTATCGACGCTCAGGCGGGTGATCATCTGGTGATTCTGGATATTTCCGGCACGCCATTGATTGAAGCGAGTCATGGCGGTTTATACGCTTACTATCAAAATTTAGGGGTAGGGATTACCACGGTTTTGTACGATTTATTGCCGTTACAAATGCCTGAAGTGTTTCCACCGGCCTTTACCGCCATGTACCAAAACTGGCTGCAAGTTGCCGTCAAGACCGATCAAGTTTTAGCCATTTCATCAAGTGTTGCGCACGATTTTTCCGCTTGGCAAAACGCGCAAATCCCCAAGCTTGCAGGTGCGAAGGCCCCGCAAATTGACAGCTGGCATTTGGGCGCGAATGCGCTTGAGAAATCGGCTTCAGTGAGCTCTGTTTCTGTGCCAAACGCTTTGTCATGGCCGCCTGGACTGACCTTTTTAATGGTTGGCACCATTGAACCCCGTAAAGGCCATTTGCAAGTTTTGCAGGCGTTCGATTTATTGTGGCAGGCGGGCGAGGCAGTGAATCTGGTGATTGTTGGGCGAGAAGGTTGGCGTGAGGCGGCGGTTTCCCAAAAACGGAATTTACCGCAAATTATTCAAACGCTGAGTCAACATCCGCAACGCAACCAACGCTTTTTTTGGTTAGAAAATGCCGATGACACCCTATTGCATTCACTTTATCAGCAGGCCGATGCACTGATTTTTGCCTCCTATGGCGAAGGCTTTGGTTTACCTCTTATTGAGGCTGCACAACATGGTTTACCGATTATTGCCCGCGATCTTAAGGTGTTTCGTGAAGTTGCAGGAGATGCTGCCTTTTATTTTAGCGATCATCAAGAAGCAGAGCCTCTCTGTCTGGCGCTCCAAGAATGGATGATGCTTTTTCAACAACAACAGCATCCACTTTCAGAAGGGTTGCATTATTTAAGTTGGTCACAAAGTGCTTTGCAGTTTTATCACCGCCTGCGTCTCTCAAACGCTTAGTTAAAATCCTTACCAAATTGAGGTAAAATACCGCACATTTAATGGCGTAATATTACTGAGTTAGCATGGCAAAAAAAGCAATTATCACTGGGATAACCGGTCAAGACGGGGCCTACTTAGCCCAACTATTGTTAGACAAGGGGTATCAAGTATTTGGTACTTACCGCCGCACCAGCTCGGTGAATTTTTGGCGTATTCAAGACTTAGGGATTGATGAACACCCTAATCTCAAGTTAGTGGAGTTTGATTTAACCGATCAAGCCAATGCCATTCGCATGGTGGCGCAGATTCAGCCCGATGAAATTTATAACCTAGCCGCACAAAGTTTCGTTGGTGTTTCTTTTGAACAACCTTTAGCCACAGCGCATATTACAGGTTTGGGTTGTGTGCACTTATTAGAGGCAATCCGCATTGTTAATCCTGCAATCCGTTTTTACCAAGCTTCTACTTCAGAAATGTTTGGATTAGTGCAACAAGTGCCTCAGACCGAAATCACCCCTTTTTATCCGCGTAGCCCTTATGGTGTTGCCAAACTCTATGCCCATTGGATGTGTGTGAATTACCGTGAATCTTATGGCATTTTTGCGGCCAGCGGTATTTTGTTCAATCACGAATCGCCATTGCGCGGCAAAGAGTTTGTCACCCGTAAAATCACCGATGCGGTCGCTAAAATCCACCTTGGACAATTAGACTGCTTAGAGTTGGGCAATATGGATGCCAAGCGCGATTGGGGCTATGCCAAAGAGTATGTTGAAGGGATGTGGCGCATGTTACAGACCGAACGAGCCGATACTTATGTTTTAGCGACCAACCGCACCGAAACCGTGCGTGATTTTGTGCGTATGGCGTTTAAGGCCGTTGGTATTACCCTGCGTTTTGAAGGGCAAGCCGAATCAGAAGTGGCGATTAATACCGCGAACCAGCAAGTTGTTGTGCGAGTGAACCCCCAATTTTACCGTCCCGCCGAGGTTGATTTGTTAATCGGTGACCCGCAAAAAGCCCATGATGAACTCGGATGGCAGCCACAGACCACGCTCGAACAACTCTGCGCAATGATGGTACAGGCAGACCTTGTACGCAATCAAAACGGGCATTCCTTTTAAATGAATAAGCGCGTGTTAATCACCGGGAGCAATGGCTTTACAGGCAAGCATCTTAGTGAACACCTAACAAGAAATGGCTACCAACTCTTGTCATTACAGGCCGATATAACCGACTTCTCCCTGCTCAATACCGAGCTGCAAGGTTTCGCGAGCGAACAGCCAATTGACTATGTCATTCATCTTGCCGCCATCAGCTTTGTGGCGCACACCGAGAGTTTGGCGTTTTACCAAGTCAACCTTCTAGGCAGTGAAAACTTAATTAAAGCACTCTGCCAGCTAAAATCACCTCCTAAAAAAGTGATTTTAGCCAGTTCAGCGGCGGTTTACGGCAGTGAGCAAAGCGCCGAACTGCTTGATGAATCGCTCTGTCCGCGACCGCAAAATCACTATGGTTTTGCCAAGCTAGCGATGGAGCATCTCGCACAAACCTATCGTAACCAACTGCCGATTCTGATTACCCGGCCTTTTAACTACACCGGAGTGGGGCAAGCCCAAAACTTTATCATCCCCAAATTGATTCATCATTTTGCGCAAAAAACCGAAGTGATTCGCTTAGGCAACCTTGAGGTGTGGCGCGAATTTAACGATGTGGCCGACGTGTGTCTTTGGTATCAACAACTGCTGGAAAATCCGCACGCGCTCGGGGTGGTTAACCTTTGCAGCCAACGTCTAATTGCCTTGCAAGAGGTTGTCGCCCAGCTAAGTGGTTTAACAGGTCATCACCCACATATTGAAGTCGATCCAGCCTTGGTTCGCGCCAATGAGCTGCCACGTTTGGGCGGCAGTGCCCAGCGGCTTCAACAATGGGTTGCGCTCAGTGCACCTCGGCCACTCAAGCAAACCTTACAAACGATGCTGCAAGCGGCCCTAAAATAGCCCTAAAATAATCGAGCCCAGCTGAGGGCAACGGTGTGGTTTTGCCAGCTGTTTAAATCAATTTTGTGGTCTTTATCATCGTATTGCAGTTTGAGACTTAGGCGCTGTTCGCTGGTCTGATAAAGCGCGTATTCCAGGCTCAAACTGTGCCAGTGATAGGTATCATGTTTTTGTTGATAAAAAAACGGGTTATAGGCCTCACGGTCACGGCCATATTCAAATTGATAAGTGAGGCGCAGGGCGTTTTGCAGTAATTGATAACGAAAACGAAGGCTGTCATTAATCCCGCCAGCGCGGGTTTCTAAGGGTTGATCCCAACCCAAGCTAACCGAAAATTGCTGCATACTGTTGCCGATTGGCAACAGACTCGATACCCCAAAGTTAGCCACTTGTCGATCATTTTGCCGACGTAGCGCCCAATCAAACGGCTGGTATTGGCCACTATACAAAACCCCATTTAAATTACGACTGTTCTCATAACGATACAGGGTAAGGCTTTGCGTTTGCCAGCGTAAACTAGTGCGTAACAACAGGCTGCTTTTAAGATCCGGCGCTTGGTATTGCGTGGTTTCTAAGGCGGTAGAGAGCATCCAGTTTTGATTTTCTGGCAGATAATGATGCAGCAGGGTGGCAGTGCCAAACGCGCTTTCACGCTGCTGTGTCTGCGAGTCCAAGTTCAAAAAAAAGGCCTCTCCGTTATCAAGAGAAAAGCTTAAAAAATCCAGCTCAGTGCCTCGATTCGCATTCGTTTCATAACCGCCTTCGAGCACCCACATCCATTTTTGCGTGTCGGCTGTTTGTGCCTGAGCGAAAGCAGTTAGCTGCTGCACTAAGCTTTGTACCTCCTTTTGCAGAGGTTCCGGCAAGTTTGGCCACGTTTGTTCAATCAGCTGTAAATAGGCTTGTGCCGAAGCCAGATCACCGCTTTGAGCATAAGCTTGAGCCAAAGCCAAATAAAGCTCGGCGCTTTCGCCTTCGGTAAATAACCGTTGTTCCAGTTGATTAATTTGCTGCAAACTCGCGGCGGCCGGTAAGCTTAAGCCCCAGCCAAGACAGACCGAGCTTAGGAAACCAACGTATATAAACTGACGCATTGCTGTTTTCCTTTTAATAAACGATCATCCACCCATTGCGTTACAACACCGGCCTCAATAGTGGTTTGTTTAGACAATAAAATACTATGGCCATAGACGCGTGTTTGGCGTTCAATCCGCGCCGCAATATTAACCGTATCGCCCAAAGCGCTGTACGCATGGCGAAAATCCGAGCCCATATTGCCAACAATCGCTTCGCCGGTATGAATGCCAATCCCAAAACCGATGTTCGGGAACTGAGATGCCATTTTTCGGCGCATTTCAATGGCTGCCAAAACCGCATTTTGTGCCTGATTGTTATCCGCCAACGGCGCGCCCCAAAACGCCATAATCGAATCGCCCATATATTTATCAATGGTGCCTTGATGCTGCAAAATAATCGACGTAAGCGTATTGAAAATGGATCGAGTCAGCTGCGTGAGTTGCTGAGGATCACTGTTTTCGGCCAGTTCGGTAAACGCCACGAGATCAACGAACATCACCGTGATTTTACGTCGTTCGCCCTGTTCTAAATGCTCAAATTCACCGGCAATCAGCTGTTGCAATACGCTGGGCGGCACATAAGGTTTAAACATCGCCTCAATCTGCTGGCTGCGTTGCGCATGATATTGATACCGTTGAAAAATCAACCAACTGAACTGTCCCGTAAACAGCAGCAGCCAAGGGCTAAAATCCCAATCCACACCCAAAGCCACAAATTGCCAGACATTTGCCAGCCCCAGCGCCAGCAAACTTAGACTCATCAGTAAAAACAAGGTAAACGAGCGCAAACGGTGCGCAAACAACAGTAAAACCAAGGTCCACAAACTAAACCCCAGCGCCGTTAATTCCATGCTTAAAGCGGGGGGCTGAATCCAACGTTGGCTCAGAGCCGCATTCAACAGATAGGCCTGTAAATACACACTGGGCAGCTGATTGGCTTGCGGCGTAGAAACATCATCACGAATCCCAACGGCCGTTGCACCAACCAACACCAAGGCATTAGCTAACAGACTAGGCGGCGCGGTACCTTCTAAAATGGCCTTAGCCGATACCACTGGAATTTGTTCTAACGGAAAATCATAAGGAATGGCAACCGAGCCTTGCACCGAATCGTTTGGCAGCAGTGCCAGCCAGTCGGTTGAATCTTGCTTGGCATCCATTAAACCGTAGAGCATGGCCAAAGTCAGTTGCGGATAGAGTTGATTTTCTGCGCGAATAAACAGAGGCACGCGCCGAATTTTGCCATCGCTGTCTAAATCGGCATTTAAGTGGCCAACCAAATTGGGGCTGCCGGCCAGTTCTTGAAACACACCCACCCAGCCCTTAGCAGCCAAGCTGGGCATGGTATTTTGTTGCATCCAAGCGGCAATGGCGTCAGGCGCAATCCCTTGGCCCAAGTAGCCAGAGTAAAGTCGCTCATGCAAATTAAACGCCACCGCGGGGGTAATCGGTTGTTTGGCCAACAGGTCGGCTAAGGCTCGGTCTTGTGGCAAGTTGCCGTTTTCGGGTAACAAAAAATTTAACCCAACCGCACTGCTTTGGTAGTCTTCCACCAAGCGGCTTAACAGCGTTTGCAGCTGCGCACGCGGCCAAGGCCAATGCCCAACCGTTTGTAAACTGGCATCATCAATCGCCACAATGACAATCGGTGCAGAAAATTGACCTTCGCTGCTGCGCAGCGACACCTTAAAATCGTATAGCGCTTGCTGCAAGGGCGGCAGCTGCAAGCTAAAAGCCAACAGTGCCAAGCCAATCAACACCAACTTACTTTTTAATCCACGCACTGCTGCCCAGCACCTTCTGATTCTCATTTAAGGTTTTTTCAAACAACAAACCTGCCTGCGTCAAGTCACGATTTAACGCGCCTGAGATACTGGAGTTGCCATCGCTAAACCGCAAAAAACCAATGTTATCGAGCGTACCGGTACCATTTAACTGGGTTTGCAAAAGGCTAGAGCTAACGGTAAAGGCGGCGTGAAAGCTGCGCTCACTCAAGTTGACTGAAAAACTCGGGTTAGACAACTGGGCGCTTTCCACTTGATTTTCGACCACACTAAATGCCTGATAGCGATCCAAGCGAAAATCAAGCTGCCCAGTTTTGGGTAGTTGTGGGTCTTTGTCGGGCAGAAACAACCCAAAAAATTGATTAATCGACACCACGCGCCAATCGGAAGTTAAATAGGGCGTCATCGGAATAAACAAACGGCCAAGAATGGGCTGATAACTGCGCCAATGTCCCCAGCCGATTTCCGGCGTTTGGCTGTTATTAGGATTAACCGGTAACAGAGTATCATCGTCTAAAAAGAGCGCTTTTTGGTTGCCATCACTTAAATACAAATCAGGATTTTGCAACGCGTTGTCTAAGTCCATTAAGAGCGCGCGCTCGCGTTGATTACGAATTTCAAGCACGTGCGAATCGCCCTCAACCAGCTCAACCAGCTCGGGCGAATGACACACCCCAAAATCTTCGGCACGACAGGTTTCCCCAAAAGGCGAAATCCCCACGCCTCCCGCATTAACAAAAACCTGAGTCCGTTGTGCCGTAGTCGAAACCGTATAATCGGTGCCACGAATGCCGATGGCCGAAATGGGCGTATTCATCCTAAACCCTTCTTTGTTTTGCTTACCGGCTTCCCCGCTAATACTGCGCGCGACCCCTTTTTCCAAAAATAACTTAACGCGGTTATTTTCTGGATTTTCTGGATCATAGCGATAGGTTTCCACCGTCAACACCGTGTTGGGACGCAAGCTGAGTTTTGCCCCATCAATAAAACGAATATGCACATGGCCGTTATTACCGGTAGTAATGGTTTGGCCTACCTCAATCAACTGCCCTTTTTTTACCGAAGTGTCGCCCACAGAAAAGGCCACCACCCCGGCTTCGGCCAACACCGAATAAGAAGTTAGCCACAGCAGTAAAAACAGCGATACTCTAAAATGCAACATCGGCTTAATCCCTACCCACACCTTAACTGACCAAAGTTTGGCGAAGGTTATCGTTTTCCAAGTTGAACGGCAAAATACAAAAACATTTTTGCTCGCCCTGAGTGTAAAGACGCAAATGGCCTTGTTTTTGCAGCTGAGTCAGCGTGCGCGAAACCGTTTCACGGCTTAAGTTCACCATACTTGCAATTTCCTCATGGGTCAGCATTTTACCATGCACCTCGCCCTGCAGATTGGCGTTGCCCTGCGCACTTAAAAAATAGATTACGCGGCCCACACTTTTGGCACTCAGCATCCGAATTTTTTCATTACTCTTACGCAACGCATTGGCCAGTTTATGCAACACCACCTGATTAAATGCGCGATGATTATGCAGCAGCTGTTTGGCAACCGCGCTCGGGATTAACAGCAAAATGCTGGGC
>JAFGXP010000049.1 GCA_016936535.1 Thiotrichales bacterium
CCAAAAAGGGCGTACTGCGATTTACGGTTATGTCGTACCTGCCATTCGCGGTTGGTTGGTTTATCATTTCCACGATACCAGTGCATCCGCCAAGGTAAAGCAAATTCACGGCATAAACGATAATCTTTACCTTAAAGAAGACGCCAGCAATCTTGCCGCGTTTCTTTATCGCCTTAAACAAGAATATGAATCCCATTACAAACGCATTGTTAAAACCATTCAATTAGTTGCGCCGTTTTTTGGCGATTTTATCCTGCGACCTACCACCGGCAATGCCGAGAAGATTCAACTCGAATGGGTCGAAAAAAATCAAGACACGCCGTTTACCGCCAGTGCTTTATCGGACGGCACGCTTAGGTTTATTTGTTTGGCAACGGTATTAATGCAACCAGATGAACTCTGTCCGCCGACGATTTTAATTGACGAACCTGAGTTAGGCCTTCACCCTTATGCGATTACGGTTTTGGGTTCACTAATGCGCTCGGCTGCCGAACGCCATCAGTTGATAATTTCAACTCAATCGGTCGAATTGCTCAACCAATTTGAAGCCGAAGATGTTATCGTCGTTGATAAAAAAGACGGCGCATCAACTTTTAAACGACTTAATCCAGATGAACTTAGCTCATGGCTAGAGGACTACAGCCTAGGTGAACTCTGGACTAAAAACCTTCTAGGCGGGAGACCGTTAAAATGAAGCGCGTTTACGTGATGGTAGAAGGGCAAACCGAAGAAACCTTTGTGCGCGAAGTTTTGTATGAGCATTTTCTGAGAATCGGTATTTATATTGACGCCATTTTGGTTGAAACCAAAAAGGGTTTTAAAGGTGGTCTGAGAAGCTACGGCAAAGTGAAGCCGCAGATTGTCCGCCAGTGCCGCGAAAAACAAACGGCTTGGGTGACAACGCTATTTGACCTCTATGGCTTGCCCAATGATTTTCCAGCTAAAGATAGTGATGCTTATGCGGGACTAGCAACAGGTCAACAAAAGGCAGTGTATTTGCAAACAGCCTTAGCGCAAGACCTAAACGAACGTAACTTTATTCCCAATTTGTTGGTGCATGAGTTTGAAGCGCTTTTATTTAGCAATGTGCAACCCTTTGCCGACTGGACAGACCACAAAAATGTGCAAGCCTTAGAGAAAATTGCAAAGTCTTTTCAAACCCCTGAAGACATTAACGACAGCCCGCAAACAGCACCCTCAAAACGCATTTCGCAACTCATGCCTGAATACGACAAAGTGGTACAGGGAACGCTGATTGCCAATGATATTGGACTGGATCAAATAAGAGCAAAATGTACGCATTTTGATGGGTGGGTTCAGGTGCTGGAAAAACTTAATTAGTTTTAGAATGGAGATGAGGGGTATGCAAGCAAATATCAAGGGGTTGGTTGATCGATTAGAGCTTGGTAATTCAAAAGCAATGATGCCTTTATTCGAAGCTATATCTAATTCAATGGATGCAATTGAAGAGTGTGGCGATGGATATATTAATCATTCGATTTTAATAGAAGTCTTTAGCCAGCAAGATCTTATAACAGAATCAGGCGATACATCTTTGGTCGTTGATGGATTTAAGGTTTTAGATGATGGTGTCGGTTTTACTGATAAAAATACGCAATCCTTTCGAGAGGCTCATACTTTTTCAAAGATTTCTATTGGAGGAAAGGGTGTGGGACGATTTACCCTACTTAAGGTTTTCTCTGACGTTCATATAAGAAGTGTATTTGAGTGCGATGAAAAACATTGCCTTAGAGAGTTTGTCTTCTCTATTGAGAATGAATTAAAAGGTGCTGATAATGTACAAGTGATTAATGAACCACGGACAACACAAGTCAGTGCTAGGCGGATTAACTCAAAGTATCAGAAAGGTTGGCCTAGTGATATTGAAACTATTGCTGAAAGAATAGTAACGCATTTCTTGATTCGTTTTGCTGCTCGTTCTTGCCCACCAATGAAATTAGAATCTAAAGGAATGGCAGAACTTGATTTGCATAAGTTTTTCAATTTAAAGATATTGAATCATATTCAAGAACAAACCTTTGAATTTGAGAAATACTTTTTTGGTCTTCAAGCTTATCGTCATAAAGATGGTCGTTCAAGACATGTATTGCATTTATGTGCAAATGGGCGAGAGGTTATAACGATAAAATTACGTGACATTCTTCCTGAGTTACCAGATAAATTTACTGATGAGGACGGCAAGCCTTATACATTAATTGTTCTTGTTACTGGTGAATATTTGGATGCCAAATGCAATCTAGAAAGGACAAAAATTTCTTTTGCCTTAGATAATGATCTAGATATTGAAGAAGGGCTTATTAATCAGGGGCAATTTTATCAAGAGGTGATGAATGTTTTGCGACCGCTGCTTGTGGATGATTTGAAGGCGACTAATGACGAAAAGATTGCTCAAATTGAGCGGTTTGTTGAGAACGCACCAGAATATCGAGCATTAATGAGTTCCCGCTATCAAGACTTGGTAAGGCAAAAGATTCAACCAGGGCTTAATGACGAAAAACTTGATGAGGCATTGCTTCATGTTCGTCGGGAGATTGAAGACGGTGTTCGTAAAGAACTAAGAGATGTTGCAGCATTATTCGAGAAGGAAACATTTGAACAGTACCAAGCGCGGTTCCAAGAGGTTGCAGAAAAAGCTAATGAAATAGGGAAAGCACAGCTTGCTTCCTATGTGGCGCATAGAAGAACAATTTTGGACTTGCTAAATAATAGCCTTAAAAAAAGTAGATCAGATGATAGATACCCACTTGAAAAGGTACTGCATAAGATGATTTTTCCAATGGGCGAAACCTCAAAAGATGTGTTTTTTGAACAGCAAAATTTATGGGTTATTGACGAAAGACTTTCTTATCACACTCTTCTAACCTCTGATAAAAAACTAAAAAGTATTCAGGGTTTAGAGGGAACATCTGGAAAAGAGCCGGATATTTTTGCTTTTTTTTACGACTCTCCTATTGGTTTAGCGGAAATGGATGGTTTGTCTGGTGGTGGAATTGTAATTATCGAGTTTAAACGCCCGGGTAGAGATGATTATGATAGAGATCCTGCTGACCAAGTTATCCAACGTTTTCGAGAGATTTCAGAAGGAAATGTTAAAAATATTGACGGGCGGATAGTTAACCCCGCAGGATTGCGCTTTACAGGTTACCTTATCGCTGACTTGACGCCTAGTTTACGTAAACAAGTGTATGGTCGTTATGAGCAATCCACAGATAATGAAGGTTATTTTTCTTCACTATCGGGTGGGAATGGTTATATAGAAATTATTTCCTACGATAAGCTTATAAATGATGCGCTGAAAAGAAATCGTATTCTTTTTGATAAGCTAGGACTGCATAAAAGTTTACGTTAAGTGGAGGTTATAAAACGTTATGGTGGCATTAAATACCGCATTTATGAGAGAGCTTAAACAAATCTTAGAAGAGCGTTTTGTTCCCTACTTGCGTCCTTTATTAGGAGTGCAGGGGAGTGTTGAAGATCGAAGAAAGAAACAAATTTCTCGTGCCTTTAGCGGTTTTGTTATCCATAAAAAGTTTGATATAGACCCAAGAACTGCAACTCAATTAGTTGTGGATGATTATGATGACAATGGGATTGATGCCTTTTACTATTCAGATGACGAAAAAACGTTATATTTGATTCAGTCAAAGTTAAAAGAATCCGAAGCTTTTAATCAAGAAGATGCTCTTAAGTTTTTAGTTGGCACACGGAAGTTATTGGATAAGGATTTTGATTCTTTTAACCAAAATGTTAAAGATCAAGAGCAAGTTATAGATCAGTGGTTAGATGAGTGTGAAGCGGTAAAGCTTTTGGTTGCTTATACTGGTGACGCTATTACACTTCACGCTCAGCAAGAATTATTAGACGGTATTCAATCTGAAATTGATAATGGTGAAGAGTTACTAAAGAAAGAAATTGTTGAAATAGCTTCAGCGGATATTCAAATCTATTTAACTCAAGAGCATGGCTTTAAAAGAGTGAATGAAAAACTCGTTATTGAACAGTTTAGAGTGGTTGAGCAGCCTAGAAAGGTTGTATATGGATTGGTTGCGTTAAACGATTTTGTAAATATTCATAACACACATGGAAAAGCCCTCTTTGAAAAAAATATACGTTATTTTTTAGGTGCTGGTCGTCGAGGAGTGAACTCAGCAATTAAGGAGACGCTAGTACGTGAGCCAGAAAACTTTTCCTACTTGAATAACGGCGTGACTATGATTGCTGATAGCATTGGTCCTGGAAAAAGTATTAGAGGTAGTAAAACAACCAAAAAATATGAAGCTCTTGGTTTATCAGTTGTTAATGGTGCTCAGACAATTTCTTCTGTTGCACAGTTCGTGAATGAAAATCCAGGAACTGACATTACGCAAGCAAAAGTAGCTATTACGCTCATACAATCAAATGGAGATGATTTTGATAAGAAGGTTACACGCGCTCGAAACCTGCAAAACCCTGTAGACTTGGCACATTTTGCCGCTCTAGATGATTTACAGGAACGTCTACGAAAAGAAATTGCTGTTTTTGGCTTTGAATATCATTATCGCCCTCAGCAACTTGCTAGTGGCACGCCCAACTATTTTGATATTTCAACTCTATCAAAAGCCTTGGCCTGCCTGTATAGAGATAATCGCTATCCTGCCAGATTGAAAACGGAACCGAGTCAGTTTGTAGATTTTGAATCGGATAGTTACAAATCAATATTCACTGCTGATTTATCGGGTGTTCAAGCAATAAATGCAGTAAAGGTTTTTACAAAAATCCAATCTTTATTGCTTACTCAAGAAAAATCACAGCCTAGTCCTGAAAGACTGGTTTATCGCCATTTTTTATATCCACTTGCAAGCTTAATTATGAAGCGTTTTAAAAGTAGGATCGAATCCGACAGTATAATTTTGAATGCTCAAGTTGATCAGCTCTTGAGTGCTCCTTTTGATACTTTGCGTCAAGCAGTTCATGATGAATTTGTAAGTTTGCGAATGGGAAGTGCTCATCATTCATTTTTTAAGCGTGTCAGTGATACAGCTAAACTAATGCAATACATTGATATAAAACAACTTAATTTAAATGATGACTCTACTGTACAGAGTTTAATAGGACGAACTAATGCTGCGGATTCCTCTAATAATGCTTTATCTAATTTCCTAGTTGGGAAGTTGCCACAATTACGAACAGAATAAATATGACGAATAAAAAACAAAAACTGGAATTGACTTGGATTGGCAAGGATAAGCGGCCTAAGTTGGAGCCGCGGATTTTATTGGAAGACCCGAGTAAGTCTTATCATGCCAAGCATAAGGTCACTGAAAATGATCTGTTTGATAATAAACTCATTTTTGGTGATAACCTGCTGGCTTTAAAGGCGTTGGAGCAAGGATACACAGGTAAAGTTAAATGTATTTATATTGATCCACCATTTAACACCGGCAGTGCCTTTACCCATTATGACGATGGCTTAGAGCACTCAATTTGGTTGGATTTGATGCGCAAGAGGATGGATATTCTTCACCGACTATTGGCGGAGGATGGTTGTATTTTTGTTCATTTGGATGATAACGAGTTAGATTATTTGAAGGTATTGATGGATGAAGTTTTTATGCGAGAAAACTTTATCAATCGCATAACAATTGAGGCTCGTTCTCCATCGGCTTTTAGCACTGTTAATGCAGGTGTATTTAAGGCTTCTGAATACATATTGTGGTACGCAAAAAACAAGAAGGTCTTTACTCAACCGCAAAAACTGAGAGTTAGAAGGTCTCCTGATTATGCTTACAATAAATGGCTTTTAAATCCAGAGGATGATTGTGGAAGTTGGGAGTTTATTTCAATTCAAGAAGCTTTTGATAGTTATGGTAATACACGTTCTAGACGTCCAGATACTTTGTTAGAGTCCTTCAATAAGTTTATTGTTGAGAATTCACATAGGGTTTGTCGTTTGGCTAGTATTAGTGATGCAAAGGCGGGCGCAGAAATTGTTGCATTGAAGCAAGAATCTTTGAAATTGCGTGGTAAGGTTTTTTTGTTAGAAAGAGATTTATACGATGACGTCTATGTTTTAGATGGTCAACAAATAATTTTTTACTCTAAGAATGTTGTTGAGCTTGATGGTGAGTTATCTGCTTCATCTCCACTGACAAATATATGGACAGATGTTGCGTGGGAAGGAATCGCAGGAGAGGGTGGCGTAACCTTTAATCAGGGGAAAAAACCAGAACGACTTATAAAAAGGTGCTTGGAACTTTCCACATTGCCTGACGATTTGGTCTTAGACTCATTTGGCGGCTCCGGCACAACAGGCGCGGTGGCGCATAAAATGGGGCGGCGCTGGATTATGGTGGAATTGGGTGAACATTGTCATACTCATATTATCCCGCGTTTGCAAAAGGTGATTGATGGCACCGACCAGGGCGGTATTTCTAAAGCGGTGAATTGGCAAGGCGGTGGCGGTTTCCGCTATTACAAGGTGGCTCCATCTTTACTGGAAAAAGATCGCTGGGGTCAATGGATTATTAACCGCGAATACAATGCCGCTATGTTTGCCGAAGCCTTGTGTAAGCTGGAAGGCTTTACTTATGCGCCGTCGGACACGGAGTTTTGGAACCAGGGATACTCCACCGAAAATGACCGCATCTATGTCACCACCCAATCGTTGATGCTTGAGCAATTACAAGCGATTAGCGAAGAGGTGGGCGCAAACCGCACCTTGCTGATTTGTTGCTCCGCTTTCCGCGCCAAGCCGGATCAGTTTGCGAATTTGACGCTGAAAAAAATCCCCAAAATGGTCCTCAATAAATGCGAATGGGCACATGATGACTATAGCCTCAATGTCGAAAACCTGCCGATGCAAGCGCCCGATGAAGTCATAGAAACAGCAACGCAAAAAACCAAAAAAAACGCCCAAAAACAACCAGGCCTGCAGGGTTTGTTTGACGAAGAGGATGCAGAATGAAATTAATGGTTCTGTCCAACTTTGCGCCAACTTGTAAGTCTGGCTTAAAAGTTCATTTGAACTATTCGGAGTTTCCGAATAGTTGCATGATAATTTCTCAAAGCCAAGGAGCGAAATAGTGAGCAGGATTACACAGCATTTTCCAGGTTCTCGTTGGTGGAAATTTGATTTTCATACCCATACTCCCGCTTCATTAGACTACCGTGGTGATAAGGCAATTACAGCCGAAGCTTGGCTTCGTGATTACCGTAATGCTGGAATGGATGCTGTGATTGTCACAGATCACAATACAGGCAGTTGGGTTGATTCATTAAAAGCTGCGCTAGAGCAACTAAGATCCCAAGATGAAATTTGGCGGGATTTTACGATTTTTCCGGGAATGGAGATTTCTTGTAATGGTGGTGTTCATCTTATTGCCATATTGGACACTGACCAAACCAGTGCGGATATTGACGCTTTGCGCGGTGCAGTAGGGTACCAAGGTACTGCCGGGGATAGTGATGGAGTGACATCATTAAGTGTTGAACAGGTTATCGACAAAATCCATGATATTGGTGGTATTGCTATTGCAGCTCACATAGATCAGCCAAAGGGGTTGCTCGAAAGCATTAAAGACCACAACACTCGTCTACCGATTTTGCAGAAACTTGACGCAGTGGAGGTCATTGATAGTACCTATGCAGATTTGGCGTTGCTTGATGATAAACGGTTTTCTCATCTTGCGCGTGTGTTAGGTTCGGATAGTCATCACCCCAATAAGGTCGGGCGTGCTTATACGTGGATAAAATTATCTAAACTAAATTCAGATGGTTTGAAGTTGGCTTTGCTGGATAAAGAAGTGGCAATTAGACGCAGTGATGAGTCTGCTCAATCTCCGCAAACCTTTCCTAGCCATTGGATTCAGTCTTTAACACTTGAAAACCTGCACCTAAGACGTAATGGGCTTGGTTCTTTAATAATGGATTTTAATCCTGCCTACAATGCTGTGATTGGTGGACGAGGTAGCGGAAAATCAACCTTGGTTGAGTGTTTGCGTTTAACTTTAGCGCGCGATGGTGAATTGGATGCACTTGGTGATGAAAGCATCAAACGTAATTTTGAGGAGTTTAAACAAATCTATTCCACGCGTGATAAGCCGGGGATGATGCTTAATGAAACTAGGTTGATTGCGGAAGTTGTCAAAGGCTGTGGTAAGTTTGAGGAACGTTACCAGTATGTTTGGCAAAAAAATGCGTTTGGAAGTTTTGGCGTAGCGGTTATACGTTGGGACGGTTCAAAATGGCAAGAGACGGGCTTAAATGATCAGCAAGCAAGAGATTTATTCCCTGTTAAGGTATTTAGCCAAAAACAAATTTTGGCATTGGCAAAAAATCCACAAAGTTTATTGGGTTACATTGATGACTCCATTCGTGAGCAAAAAGATGCTTGGCAAACTCAATTTGATCTGCTTAAACAAAACTTACTTGCTGCGAGATTGCGTGTTAGAGGGCTTAAAAATGAACTGAAGAAGAAGCCAGCAATGCAATTGGACTATCAGGAAGCGAGTCGTAAAGCTCAAGCCTTTTTGAATGCAAATTTTGGAGATTTATTAAAAAACTATCAGCGTGCAAATCAACAAAAAAGAGCGTTGGACGATTTTTATCAATTATTGAGCAATGATATTGAAGCTTTACAGACTGGTGTAGAAGCTGCACAAAACTTGCCTTTAACGGGCGTAACGCAGTTTATTTTGGAAACGCCCTCAGAAGAACAAGCATATAAAGCCGCGCTTGATATTAAAGGTCAACTAACTCAAGACTATCAAACGATTGTTGCTTTAGTTAATAAAATGAAAGCTAGCTTAGAACAGGGGGTGCAAACTCAATCCTCAAGTCAGTGGAACCTAGAAAATCAATCGGTTATTGATGCTTATATGCAAGAGACACAACGACTGAAAGAGCTTGGAATAGGAAGTGCGGGTGAAGCTGCGCAAGCTGTTGCTTTAGAAGATAGATTACGTAAACAATTGGGACAAATGCAGGCTCATGAGCAGGCGTTGACTGAAGCCGAAAACGAGGTGGGACAATCTGAAAAGTTGCTTACAGAACACAGAACGCGATTAACACAGATTCGTCAAGAATTTATAGATGATAAGTTGCAAGATAATGACTTGATTAAGGTTTCTTTGTGTTCAATGGGGGATGTGAAAGATGCGGTTAAAAAATTTAGAATTCTATTGAGGTTGCCAGAAAGCGGCTTTGAAGGGTCAATTTGGTCGGAGGATGAGAATGGGATACCTAATTCTGGTATTTTGGTTGACTTAGCTAATTCAAAAATGCCAGCTAGTCTAAATAGCTCTTCTCTATTTGATATGAAGGCCGCAATTTATAACAGAAATAAGCAGGTGCTTACTACTTCTTTGGATGGGCGATTGTTAAAGCGCCTTGAAACACTGACAGACGAAGACTTTGATAGCCTAGCTTGGTGGTATCCAGAAGATGAGGTACTCCTAGAGTATCGTCCAGCAAGTAACAAGCCATGGAAGCCTTTAAATCAAGCCTCAGCCGGTCAAAAAACCGCAGCGATGTTATCGTTTTTGTTGGTGCAAAGTAATGAGCCTTTAATTCTCGATCAACCAGAAGATGATTTAGATAATGCCTTGGTTTCGGAATTGATTGTTGCACAGTTGCGAAAAAACAAGGCACATCGACAGCTCATTATCATCACGCATAATGCCAATATTGTTGTTAATGCAGATGCCGAACAAGTTATTACTATGAAGTTTGACGGTCAAATTGGTGTGGATTCAAGTGGTGGACTACAGGAAACGCCTGTTAGGCAAGCTATTTGTCGAGTGATGGAAGGCGGTGAGATTGCCTTTAAACAACGTTATCAGCGCATACTTAAAGACTTGGAAGTGGTTAGATGAATATTGACACTTTATTAAATAAAATTCGGCTTGGTGAAGACTCTAGGCTGGAGTTTAAAAGAGTGGTGATGCGTAGCGATACCAGAGTAGAAGCGCCACATGCGGGTAGTCTAGCCGATGAATTGGCGGCGATGGCGAATGCGCAAGGCGGTTTATTGGTGCTGGGCGTTGATGATAAAAGTAAACAAGTATTGGGTATACCTTATTCTTCACTTGATACCGTCGAAAAGTGGTTGTCTGAGATTTGTCAAGATAAGGTTAGCCCCCCGTTAGAAATTCTTACTGAACATGTTGAGTTGCCAGATGAGTCTGCACAGATGAAACCTGTGATTGTTGTGACAGTTCCTAAAAGTTTGATGGTGCATAAAAGCCCAAATGGTTACTTTAAACGCGTTGCGCACGCTAAGCGTGAAATGTCGCCAGATGTTTTAGCTAGATTATTTCAACAGCGTAGCCAAACACGTTTGATTCGATTTGATGAGCAACCAGTGCCAACAACAAGTATTGATGATGCGGATGCTTTACTTGTCCGCCCTTTTTTAAGAGAAGGGGAAGGAGATACGGCGCGTCAACTTGGACGTTTACATTTATTAAGTGTAGATGATGAAGGTCGTCAGGTACTTTCTATCGCAGGTGTTCTTCTGTGTACTCAGCGGCCAACGCAATGGCTGCCTCACGCGTACATTCAAGCGGTAGCTTATCGCGGTGAAACCAATGATCCGCAGTATCAATTGGACGCGAAAGATTTCGATGGCCCGATTGATCGCCAGATTTGGGATGCGTTTCATTTTGTGCAACGGCATATGCAAGTACCCGCCAAAAAAGATTTAGGGCGAGTGGATTATCCCCAGTACAGTTTGCGCGCGGTATTTGAGGCATTGGTCAATGCGGTGGCACATCGGGATTATTCTTTGTCACAGGGGCGCATTCGTTTGCATTTGTTTAGTGATCGGTTGGAGCTGTATTCGCCGGGTTCGTTGCTTAACACCATGACGGTGGAGTCGATGCAAATGATGTCGATGCCGCGTAACGAGGTGATTTCCAGTTTGTTTGCTCGGTATTTTTCGGTCCAAGAATCGGGGTTGGGTCGTTCTTATTTAATGGATCGTCGGGGTGCGGGGGTGGATGTCATTATTAACGAAAGTACCGCTTTGTCGGGTATCAAACCGGTTTATGAAAATCTTGCCGATATGGAATTGCGTTTAACGATTTATGCCGCAAAACCACCCGCTGAGGAGGGCGAAGTATGAGCAACCAACGCATTTTAAAGAACATTAGCGGGCGTTTGAGTTTGCGTGCGCCGCAGGAAGAATCTTTGCAGGCATTGGCACAGGCCTTAGAAAATGCGCCGGATATTTTGCATAGTCAACGTGATTTAGAAGATTTATTGGGCAAGTTGAGTGCGCAGTTTCCAAACTTGAGCGATTTTGAGCGCGATTTCCCGTCTTTGTGTTTTGCCTTGGCAACAGGGGTGGGGAAAACACGTTTAATGGGCGCGTTTGTCGCTTATTTGCATTTGGCGTATGGCGTGCGCAATTTCTTTGTATTGGCACCAAACCTGACCATCTATAACAAACTGATTGAGGATTTTGATAATCCGGCTTCGCCTAAGTATGTGTTTAAAGGCATGACGGAGTTTGTGCTGAATCGCCCGATTGTGATTACCGGCGACAATTACGAACACCGTGGCGCTCAAGTTGGCACGGATATGTTTGGACAAGCGCAAGAAATCCGCATCAATATTTTTAACATCGCCAAAATCACCTCCGAATCGCGCGGTGGTAAAGCGCCGCGCATTAAGCGTATGTCGGAATATCTGGGCGACAGTTATTTTAATTATCTGGCTGAATTGGATGATTTGGTGTTGCTGATGGACGAATCGCATCGCTACCGCGCCAGTGCCGGTATGCGGGCGATTAATGAATTAAAACCGCGCTTGGGCTTGGAGCTGACGGCCACGCCTTTTACCGAATCATCTAAAGGGCCGGTGCCATTCAAAAATGTGGTGGTGGATTATCCTTTGGCGCGGGCGATGGACGATGGCTTTGTGAAAGAGCCGGCCGTGGCGACGCAGCGGAATTTTAATGCTAGCCAATATACGCCTGAAGCGTTGGAGCGCATTAAGCTGGAAGACGGCATTCGCTTACATGAAGCCACTAAGTTGGAACTGTTTACCTATGCCAAACAACAGGGAGTAAAACAGGTAAAGCCCTTTATGTTGGTGATTGCGCGTGACACGACGCATGCAGCGAACTTAAAAGAACTGATTGAAACGCAACTGTTTGCCGGACGTTATAAAGATAAAGTGATTCAGGTGGATTCGAGTAGTTCGGAAGATGAAACCATTGCGCGTTTGTTGGCGGTGGAAAGTGTTGATGAGCCGACCGAAATTGTGATTCATGTGAATATGCTCAAAGAAGGTTGGGATGTCACCAATCTTTATACCATTGTGCCCTTGCGAGCCGCGAATGCACGCACTTTGATTGAGCAGTCCATTGGGCGTGGTTTGCGCTTGCCTTACGGAAAACGCACTGGGGTGGAAGCAGTCGATCGCTTAACCATTGTTGCGCATGATCGTTTCCAAGAAATTGTGGATGAAGCCAATAATCCAAATAACCCTTTGCGGATGAAGCAGGTGATTTTGGACGCGGATGATTCGGCTGAAAAACGCGATAGTGTGCAGGTTTCGTCTAATCTGGATGGGCTGATAAGCGGGCAGTATTTACAAAGTGCGCGCGGTGAAACCTATTCACAGCATCTTTCAGTGGAGGAGCCTGTTGCTATTTTCAACGGTGAAACCGAAAGACAAGTGGCGCAGGTGGCGTTACAAGTCTTGCAGACCTATCAGCATCAACCGCAATTGGCACCGACCACCCAGGCATTAAGCCGTGCGGACATTCAACAGCAGGTGTATCAAACGGTTTCCGAAAAACTACAAGGCCAACAACAGTCGCTATTGGAAGACGAAGAGCATCTTCAACTCGAAGAGGTGATTGCCAAAACCACACAATTATTGATTGCGCAGACGATTGATATTCCGCGCATTTTGGTGCAACCGATTGGTGAAGTGACTTATGGGTACCAGCCGTTTTCGGTGGATTTGAGTGGATTGAATTTGAATCCGAGTAATCGGGATTTGGTCTTGCAAAGTTTGCAGACGAATCAGCAAAGTACCTTGGCTGCTGAACAAAGTAGAAAATACCAGCGCTTAGAGGATTATGTCGTCGAGCATCTCGTCGATTTTGATGATATTTCTTACGACGAACATGGCGAATTGGTTTATGACCTCGTTGGTCAAGTGGTGCGTTATTTCAAAGAGGCCAAGTCCTTTAGTGAGGATGAATTGAACAATATTTTCTTTGGCTTTGCCAAGCAAATTGCCGCCAATATCCATGCTCAGATGGCCGAGCATTTTTGGGAAAAGGCGACGGGTTATGAAGTCAAAATTACCGCCGGGTTTATGCCCCTAAAGCAGCCTACCTTTAGTTTTGACGGCAAACAAATTCATAACCTATATGACACGGTCGCCGATAAGAGCAAAATAAAGTCGATGTTGTTTGGCGGCTTTAGCAAGTGTTTGTATCCGGTGCAAAAATTTGATTCGGATACCGAGCGCACCTTTGCCAAGATGTTGGAGCGCCAAGCGATTAAATGGCTCAAACCGGTTTCTGGTCAGTTTCAGATTTTTTATAAAGAGGGTGTGGAGCACCGCGAATATCTGCCGGATTTTGTGGCTGAGTTTGAAGATCGCATTTTGATGGTTGAAACCAAAGCGCGTAATGAAATGACCGATGCCATCGTGTTGGCAAAAAAAGAGGCCGCAGAAAAATGGTGTCAACAGGCTTCTGAACATGCGTTGAAGCATGGCGCTAAAGTGTGGATCTATAAACTCATTGCCCATGACCAAGTGCAAGAACAGATGGCGGTGCTAGATTTTTAAGGGCTTGCGGACTTTAAGCGGTTCAGCAAAAAGAGAAGCAGATTGGATTATTTTCATTTAAGTCAATTACGCAAAACGCATCCGGCTTGGCGGTTATTGTGTGCTGAGCAGGCGCCTTTGGTAATGAGTTTTTTGCATAGGATGTTTATCGAACCGAATGTACGCAGTCTATTGCAGTCGGAGTTGATACTCAAATTGGAAGATTTTCTCTATCAACTGAGGCAGGAAGTGGAGGATGAGGACGCTTTTCCCAAGTCCGCTTATGCTTATCTTGAAGACTGGGCGCAAAACGATAAAGGTTGGTTGCGTAAGTTCTATCCCCTTGAGGCCGAAGAGGCTGCTTATGATTTAACACCTGCTACCGAAAAGGCGATTGCGTGGCTGCAGAGTTTGCAAAACAAATCGTTTATCGGCACTGAATCACGCTTGCTAACCTTGTTTGACCTGCTAAAACAAATTGCCTCAGGGACAGAGGAATCCGCCGAAAATCGCATAGCGGAGCTTAAAAAACAACGCGCGGAGCTGGATGCTCAAATTGCCGTGATCGAAAAAGGCGATTGGGCGGTGATGGACGACAGTGGTGTTAAAGAACGTTTTATGCAGTTTGATCGAGTGGCGCGTGAATTATTGGGCGATTTTCGGCAGTTGGAGCAGAATTTTCGTGATCTTGATCTGTCTGTACGTGAAACGATTGCGACCTGGGAAGGTTCTAAGGGAGCCTTATTGGAGCAGATTTTTGCAGAACAGGACGTGTTGGCGGATTCGGATCAAGGTAAAAGTTTCCAAGCATTTTGGCGCTTTTTGATGTCCTCACAAAGTCAACAGGAGTTGGAAGCCTTGTTGGCCAAGGTGTTTGCACTCCCGCCGGTTATGCAGTTGGAGCCCGATAGGCGTTTGCGAAAGGTGCATTACGACTGGCTGCAAGCCGGCGAACAGACGCAACGTATGGTGCAAAAACTGTCATCGCAATTGCGTCAGTTTCTCGACAAACAGGCTTGGATGGAAAATAAGCGGTTATTGCAGCAATTGGATAGCGTATTGCATCAGGCGGTGGATTTAAAAGGTGAGATTCCGGAAAGCTTGAATTTACCGAAACCTTTCGCTGCCTTTATGCAGCTGGAACTGCCGAAGTTTGATTTGAACTTTCCGATGGAACGCAGCTTGTTTCGTCCTCCTTTACTGCAGGATCTTAGTGTTCAAGTGGAAGCAGATTCAGGGCAAGCGGTGGATGTGTCTGCGCTATTTGAAGAGGTATTTGTCGATGAACTGGTGTTAAAAGAACAGATTAGCCAGTTATTACAGTCCAGGCGTCAAGTGAATTTACAGGATGTTTTGACGGCCTTTCCCTTGCAGTTGGGCGTAGCAGAACTGGTCGGTTATTTGTCGATTGCCAGTCAAAATGATGTGGATGCGCCTTGGCAAGCCTTGGTGGATGATACGCATCCGCAGTTGCTGCATTGGCAGGATCTTAGCGGCAAAGAGCACCAAGCCTGGGTGCCGAATATGATTTTTACCCGTTAGTAAATGATGGATTGGGGGGCTGAATGTTAGAAGCGTTTTCACCAGAAGCCGATAATGCATCAGATGAATTATCGAGGGTGTTGATTCATTTGTTGAAAGGCATCGTTTATCGCGACGAGCAGGAAGCTTTATGGCAAAGTTTGATCAAACGGCAAAGTCAGGTCAAAGAATATATCCAGGAGCTGGGTTTGGCGCTGGTGATTTTTGAAGACGAAGGCTTTGCTTGGTTGAAAAACCGTGAAACTGAGAGTGCAGATGAAGATGAAGATGCCTTGCCGAAACTGGTTTCGCGCCGACCTTTGAGTTATGCCTTGAGTTTATTGCTGGCATTGTTACGCAAGCAGTTATTGTTGTTTGATGCGCAGTCCGGCGAGGGGCGTTTGGTCTTACGATTTGACGAAATGGTTGAACTCATGCAGGCCTATTTACCCAGTGGCACCAATGAAGTGAAATGGCGCGATCAAATCGTCGTTCAGGTGCAAAAAGCCGTTGAAATGGGTTTTTTGAAAAAATTAAAAACGACCGTTGAAAAGCAGGAAGCGCAATATGAAGTGCGGCGTATTCTGATTGCGTTTATTGATGCGCAGTGGCTAGGGGAGTTTGAGGTGCGGTTGCAGGCCTATCGTGATTATGCGCAGGGTGGTGAACTGTTGGATTCTGGGACGGAGGAATCCGTATGATGGAAAGTGGTTTATTGGATTTTGCTGATGACAACCAGTTGGCGGGTTTTCGTTTGCAGCGTCTGGAAGTGTATAACTGGGGAACCTTCGATAAAAAGGTCTGGACCCTGGTGTTAAATGGACAAAATACGCTGCTCACTGGCGATATTGGCTCCGGTAAATCGACGTTAGTCGATGCGGTGACCACCCTATTGGTTCCCGCCCATCGCATTGCCTATAACAAAGCGGCAGGCGCTGAGGCGAAGGAGCGTAATTTGCGCTCTTATGTCATGGGCTACTACCGTTCGACGCGTTCCGAAACCGGTGCCAAGCAGGAAGCGCTGCGAGATCACAATGCCTATTCGGTGATTCTGGGCGTGTTTTATAACGAAGGGTTTGATCAATGGGTCACTCTTGCTCAGGTCTTTTGGTTAAAAGAGGGGCAAAATCAACCGGCCAAGCTCTATGTGACGGCGGATAGCGACTTGAATATTGTCGAGCATTTTTCCGATTTTGGCAGTGATATTCGCCAGTTGCGCAAGCGTTTGCGGGAGTTAGAAAACACCGAAGTTTTCGATCAGTATGCGCCCTATGCTGGTGCTTTCAGACGTCGTTTTGGCTTGCACAACGACCAAGCCTTGGAGCTGTTTCATCAAACTGTGTCGATGAAACAGGTCGGAAATTTGACCGATTTTGTGCGCGAACATATGCTGGAGCAGGGCGATAGCGAAGCGCAGGTTGAAGCGTTGATTGTCCATTTTGACGATTTGAATCGGGCGCATGAATTGGTGTTGAAAGCCAAGCGTCAAATCGAATTTTTAGCGCCGATGGTGGAGGATGGTCAAAACCATCAAGCCGTGCAAATGCAAATTGCCGAGCAGGAAGCGGCGCGTGAAGCTTTAACCGGTTTTTTCGCCTTGCAAAAGCTGAGCTTGTTGCACAAGCGCCAGCAAAATCTGCAAAAACAATTGAATAAATTACAGCAGAAAATCGAAGTATTGAATGAGCAAAAGCGCTTGCAGCAGCTGCAACGCGACGATTTGCAGCAGGCGATTTTCGGTGCGGGCGGTGACCGCTTAACCAAACTGACACAGCAGCTTGCCGAAGCGGAAAGAGAAAAGTCGAAGTGTTTGCAAAAAGATCAGGCTTATCAGCAACTGCTTGCCAGTTTGTCTTTAGCTAAGGTGGCTAACAAAGCGGATTTTTTGCAACGTCAGGATCAGATTTTAGAGTCTTTGCACGTTTTGCGCGCGGAGCAGGGCGAGGTTCAAAATGCGCAACAAGAATTGAACTTTCAAGCACGCGAACAAAATGAGCAGCTCAAAACCTTGGATCAAGAGTTAAGCTCATTACGGCAGCGCCAAAATAATATCGACGAGCGTCAAATACAAATCCGCCGTAGTTTATGCGAAGCCCTAGGCGCTGAGGAAGCCGAGTTGCCGTTTATTGGCGAGTTATTGCAAGTACGAGAAGAAGATCAAGTTTGGGAAGGATCGATCGAACGGATTTTGCACAATTTTGCACTATCCTTATTGGTACCTGAATCGCTTTATGCCAAGGTGTCTGAATGGGTTGAACGTACCCGTTTGCAGGGACGTTTGGTTTATTATCGTGTGCAGGAAGAACTTAAAAATCCACCCGGCCTGATGGATTCCCATCCCCATTCCTTAGTCCGCAAATTGGAAATCAAAACCGATTCCGAGTTTTACCCATGGGTGTTGGCGCAATTGATTCGGCGTTTTAATTACGCTTGTTGTGAAGATTTGGTGGCTTTTCGTCGCGAGAAGCAAGCGGTCACGCTGCAAGGGCAGGTGAAGTCCGGCGATCAACGCCATGAAAAAGACGATCGTCGCGCACTGAACGACCGGCGTTTCTTTGTGCTGGGTTGGAGTAATCAGCAGAAAATTGCCTCATTGGAAAAACAGGCCGAGCAATTGCTGAGTGCAATCGAAACAGTGCAAACGCGAGTGGAAGCTTATCAGCATCGCCTAACGGCCTTAAATGGGCAAATAGAAAGTGCGAATAAACTGAGTGTTTATCAAGATTATGCTGATTTAGATTGGCAACGTTGGGCCCGTCAGATTGATGCTTGGCTGGCGGAAAAAGTGGAATTGGAAACCACGCATGATCTATTGCGTAGCTTGCAACAACAGTTGGAAACGCTGCAAACTCAAATGCAGCAAACGGAAGACGATTTGGATGAGCGTAAGCGTGAGCAGAGTCGCCGCAGTCGCGATTTGGAGGTCTGCGAGGACGATTTAAATGCAACGTCGCAGCGCATCGAATCCGAGCGAAATGAAGGGCGATTTACGGAGTCTTTACAGAACCTATTGCAATCATGGCAGCAACAGTGGCAATTGGCATTGGCGGTGCAGGTTGAGCATATTGACGGTAAGCAGACGGAAATGCGCCTTAAGGTGCAAGATGCGCTGGATGCTGCGCGAAAACGTGCTGAACGCTTGCGTGACAAAATCAATAAAGCCATCAGCGAGTTTCGCCATGCTTATCCAGAAGAAACGGCTGAGCTTAGCGCAGATTTAAGCGGCTTGAACGAATATGCGCAGCGTCTTGCTCAATTGCAGGAAGACGATTTACCGCGCTTTGAACAGAAATTCAAAGAGCAGCTCAATCAGAATGCGATTAATCAGATGTCACATTTTAAAATCAGCTTGAAAAAGGCGCAGCAAGAGATTCGTGAGCGAATTGATAAAATCAATTTGTCACTAGCCGATATCGACTACAACTCGGGGCGATTTATTCGCTTAGAGTTGATGCAGAATCCCGACCAAGAAATCAAAACCTTTTATCAGGATTTAGATGCTTGTGTCGAGGGAAGTTTGACAGCGAGTGAGGACTCTCCTTATGCCGAGGCTAAGTTTTTGCAGGTTAAGGCTTTGGTGGACCGTTTCCAAGGGCGAGACGGTCTGACGGAACTGGATAGCAAGTGGACCCGAAAAGTCACAGATGTGCGTTATTTTTTTCAGTTTGCTGCTTCGGAACGCTGGCGTGAAGATGATAGCGAATTCGAGCATTATTCCGATTCGGCCGGCAAATCCGGGGGCCAGAAAGAGAAGTTGGCTTACACCGTTTTGGCAGCGAGTTTGGCTTATCAGTTTGGCTTGGAGTGGGGGGAAGTCAAATCGCGCTCCTTCCGTTTTGTGGTGATCGACGAAGCCTTCGGTCGCGGTTCCGATGATTCGGCACGTTTCGGGTTGGAATTGTTTAAACAGTTGAATCTGCAACTGTTGGTGATTACGCCGAAGCAGAAAATCCATGTGATCGAGCCCTATGTATCGCATGTCGGTTTTGTCAGCAATCCCGAAGGACATCAGTCGCAATTACGCACCCTGAGCATTGATGAACATTTGGCGGAAAAAGCCAGACGTCAGGAGTTGCAGGTTAAAATTCGTATGGTAAACGCTGAATGATTAGTCTAAAGCAGCTTAAGACGGATTTGACGCAAAAATGGCAGAGGTTTTATTTGTCTTGCGGTTTGCTGGATGAAAACCAAAGATTCCCTTTAACGGTCTCTCTCAAGTCTCCGAATAACCAAACCATTCTGGATGATTGGCAAAGCGTTAAAAGTTGGGCAGCCAGTTATGCTGCCTTGAATCAGACGGATTTCAAGCTGGAATGGCAAAAGCGGATAACGCCCCTGGGAAAACAAGAGCTTCCTATGGCGGCGGTATTTTTAACCGTGACCGATTTAGCGCATTTTTTAAAGAAACATCAGGAATTAACGACTTATTGCAATGCATGCGAAGCCTTAATAAAAAGGTTTCCTGGGTTGCGCGATTGGTGTCTGAAATATCCCAAAAAAGTTTTGCAGGAGCAAGCTGGCTGGGGTCTTCAAATGGATGTTTTAGCGTGGTTTCTTCAACACCCCGCGCCAGATTGCTATTTGCGGGAAATTGCTTTGCCGGGCGTGGATTCTAAATTTATTGAAGTGAATAAGGTTTTGTTGGATGAGTGGTTACATCTCTTACAAGCGCCGCTGAATAAGGAGGCCAAAAACTTTGAAGCGCGCTGGGGGATTAAAACCAAACCCGATAGGATGAGATTGCGTTTTTTGGGAGACGAGAGTATTGCTGGGCTAAAGGATTTGGAAGCACCTTTCGAGCAAGTGAATCAAGTTGACTGGATACGATTGGGTATTGAACGGGTTTTTATCACCGAAAATGAGATTAATTTTTTAACGTTTCCGCTAGTGAAAAAAAGCCTTGTTCTCTTTGGCAAGGGATATGGTTTTGAGCATTGGAGAGCACAAAGCTGGTTAAGAGAGAGGCCGATTTTTTATTGGGGAGATATTGATACGCATGGTTTTGCCATTTTGAGTCAGCTGCGCGGTCTATTTCCGCAAGTAGTCTCTATTTTGATGGATCAATCGACTCTGCTGGCGTATAGGTCTTTTTGGGTGGAGGAGTCGCGTCCTTCTCAAGCGGAAAAGTTAGCCCACTTGACTCAGGATGAAAGTCTTCTTTATGGTGCTTTAGTTGAAAATCGCTGGCAGCCGAAAGTGCGCTTGGAGCAGGAACGAATCCCTTTAGGCGCACTAAAAGACGTTTTAAAAAGATTGGGGATGTAAATTGGGTGCGTTGGGTTTCTCGGGCAAGAGAGGGCTTGCTAGGCCTAAAGCTTGGATTTCATCGGCTGAATTACGTATTATTGCGTGATTAGGTGTAAACACATTTTGAATAAATAAGATTGAGTGAGGCAGGGATGTGCGGCATTTGTGGTGAGATTTATTTTAACGGCCAGCAGGCGAGTGCGCAGAATTTGACGCCGATGTTGGCGCAGATGCAGCAGCGCGGGCCGGATGACGATGGTATCTGGTTGGATGGACAGGTCGGTTTTGGGCATAAGCGTTTGTCGATTATTGACTTATCGGCGGGGGGGCATCAGCCAATGCTCGATCAAGAGCTGGCATTGGTGTTTAACGGCTGTATTTACAACTATGTGGCGCTGCGCGAGGAGCTCATCGAACTTGGACAAGATTTTGTCTCGCATTCAGATACCGAGGTCATTCTAAAGGCTTATCGCCAATGGGGGATGGAGTGTGTTAAGCGTTTTGAGGGGATGTTTGCTTTTGCGATTTGGGACGATCATCAGCAACAGTTGTTGTTGGCGCGCGACCGCATGGGGATTAAGCCGCTGTATTACGCTTTGGTCGATGGTGGTGTGCGCTTTGCGTCGAACACTCAAGCTTTGTTGGCAACCGATGGGATTGATACCGAGATTGATCCGGTCGGGCTGCATTTTCAACTGACTTTGCATGCGGTGATTCCAGCACCGCACACCATTTTAAAAGGTATCCGTAAATTGGAGCCGGGGCATTGGCTGATCATTAACCCCGACGGGCAGATGTTTAAAAAGCGTTACTGGTATTTGGCGGCTAAGCGCCCGAGCGAGGCGACTTTTAAAGGTAAGCCGACGCCGCAAAATGAGCAAGAGTGGGTCGATGCGATTCACGATGCGCTCAAACAGGCGGTGCATAAGCGTTTGAGCGCGGCGGATGTGCCGGTGGGGGTTTTGCTCTCGGGTGGTCTGGATTCCAGTCTGTTAGTGGCGATGCTGGCGCAAGCGGGTGTGGAAAATATCAAAACCTATTCGATTGGTTTCGAAGATGCGCCAGAAGAGAAGGGTAACGAGTTTGAGTTTTCGGACATGGTCGCCGAGCGTTATAAAACGCAGCACAAAAAATTCCATATCGCCAATGAAACCGTTTTGCCGCGCTTGCATGAAGCGGTCGCGGCGATGTCCGAGCCGATGGTCGGGCAGGATGCGGTGGCCTTTTATCTGTTGTCCGAACAGGTGGCAAAAGAGGTTAAGGTGGTGCTTTCCGGTCAAGGAGCCGATGAGGTTTTTGGGGGGTATTTCTGGTATCCGTTGATGGCCGAGGCCGGTAAGCAGATTGATTTGCATGATAGCGAGCAAGTACTGGGTGCGTTTGCTCCCTACTATTTTGATCGCTCGCATCAAGAGTGGTTAAGTGTTATCAACGAAAAATATCATGTGTCGGACGTCACCGGCGATTATGTTGGCGACCGTTTAACCGAAGAGGGGGCGGATACATTTTTGGATCAAGTTTTGCGCCTGGATGTGACTACTTTGATTGTCGATGATCCAGTCAAGCGCGTTGATAATATGACGATGGCGTGGAGTTTGGAAGCACGTGTGCCGTTCCTTGACCATGATTTGGTGGAGTGGACCATGGCGGCACCGCCAGAGATGAAAATTGGTGGCAAGCATATTTTAAAAGCGATTGGACGCGGTATCGTGCCCGATGCGATTATTGACCGTCCGAAGGTGGCGTTTCCGATGCCGGCGCTGAAATATGTTCGCGGCGAGTTTTATGCGTTTATGAAGAATCTATTGACTTGCGAAGCGGCACAAAAGCGCGGCATTTTCAATCAGCCTAGATTGGCCGAGCTGTTGGATAACCCGGAGGCGCCGAACGCCTTTACCGCTATTCAGGGATCGAAATTGTGGCACGCGGCATTATTGGAATTTTGGCTGCAAAAACACGTGGATAAAGTCTTGTAAGCTTATGACCGTTAGCCTGGGCTGGGATTTTGTCGGAATATCAGTACAATGATGGCATTGTTTATTTTGTTTAAGGAGCGGTAAATGGAAAATCAAGATCAAGTGGTACAAGAAACGCTGGCGCGCATTCACGAACAGGTCAGCAATAATCCTGTTGTGTTGTATATGAAGGGTACGCCTCAGATGCCGTCATGTGGCTTTTCCAGTCGTGCGGCGCAAGCTTTGGTAGAGACTGGCGAGAAGTTCGCGTTTGTGAATGTGTTGGCCGATGCGTTGATTTTTGAACACTTGCCAAAATATCAAGATTGGCCAACGTTTCCGCAGTTGTATATTGGCGGTGAGTTGCAAGGCGGTTGTGATATTACGTTGGAGCTGGCGGAATCGGGCGAGCTCAAACGCTTGATGGCAGAGGCTAATGCAAAAGTGAGCTAGGCTGTTTGTCTGCTTGCCGTTAAAAACGCCGGGGAAATCCCGGCGTTTGTATTTTACGAGTGCAAAAGTTTAATCGCTGAGCATCGGCATTTGATTGACGATTCGGCAAAACAGATCGGCGGTTTTTTCAGTGTCATACACCGCAGAGTGGGCTTGACTGTTGTCCCAGTCAATACCGGCTTTTTCCATGGCTTTCGCCAATACCGTTTGTCCGTATGCCAGTCCGGCAAGAGAGACTGTGTCAAAGGTGCTGAATTGATGAAACGGGCATTTCACCTGGGTGCGTTCTGCGGCCGCCAAAATAAAATTCAAATCAAAAAAGGCGTTGTGTCCAACCAGAATAGCACGCGTGCAGCCGGTTTTTTTGAGCTGCTCGTTAATGGGTGCAAACAATTCTTGTAGTGCTTGTTTTTCGCTGATAGCGGAGCGAAAAGGGTGGAAAGGGTCTTCCATACCAATAAACTTCAAGGCGCTCGGGTCAAGATTGGCACCGGCAAAAGGCAGAATATTACGGTCGTAGGTAGCCTTTCGATAGAGTTCGCCGTCTTGGTTCATGTCGAGCGTTGCCACAGCTACCTCAAGCAGAGCATCAGTTTTGGGGTTAAAACCGGCGGTCTCTACATCGACCACCACGGGAAGAAAGCCACGAAAGCGTTGCTTGAGTTGGAGAATCGGATCAGAGTCATATCGGTGTGGCGTCATGTTATTTTGTCTTTAGCTGCGAAGCAGCGGTTTGATCAGCACCTTTGAATTGCGCTGGTAGTTATACATCTGTTGTTTTTGGGGCGGCAGTTGTTCTGGGTTGGAAAGCACAAAGCCGTGTTCTATAAACCAATGATGCGTATGGGTGGTTAAGAGAAACAGTTTTTCGAGTTGCAGGCGATGGGCACGTTGCTCAATTTCATTAAGCAATTGTTCGCCGAGTTCTTGGCCGCGATAGTCGCTATGCACGGCTAAGCAAGCCAGCTCACCGGCGTGTGGATAGTCGGCGTAAAGAGCCGCACAGCCAAGGATGCGTTGATCGCGTTCAATCACAATAAAATTGTGGATTTCGAGTTCTAAACGCTCACGGGAGCGCTTAACTAACACGCCGCTACGCTCAAGTGGCGAGATTAGCTCTAAAATTCCGCCCACATCTTCGATGGTCGCTTGGCGAATCAGATGGTAACGATCACTAAAGATGAGCGTCCCTGAGCCGTCGCGAGTGAATAATTCCAATAATAAACTGCTGGGGTTAGATTGGTCGAGCAAGTGAATCCGTTTTACGCCATGCGATAGACTTTGCAGGCGCTCTAGCAGGGGATTGGTTGGATTGGGTTCGTGATTGAACTGTTGCAGCTGAGTTTGATTGAGAGCCGGCGGTAAGCCGTCTAAAAGTGCACTGGGTTGAAATATCATCAGCTTATCGGCATGGATTAATTTTGCGATTTCGCAGGCCTGCTCTAAGGTGTTGAGGTTGAAGACCTCGCCAGTCAAGGAGTAGGCCAAAGGCGTCAACAACACAATTTGTTCGGTTTGCAGGCAAGCTTGAATGGCAGAGTGGTTAATTTTGCGCAATTGACCCGTGTGTTGGTAATCAACCCCGTCAATTACCCCCTTTGGTTGCGCAATGACCCAGTTCCCCGAAACCAAACTAACGGGTTTATTTTGTTGGCCAGAGCTTTGACAAAAGACTGCTTCAAGACGCGAGCGCACTTCCCCAATGGCTTGCTGAAAAATCGGTAGCATCTCAATCGAGGTGATACGGCATTGGCGATGAGTTTGCCAATCGAGTCGGTGCGCTTGGAGAGCTTGGTCGATTTGTGGACTGGCACCCATTGCCAAAACCAACTTTAACCCTAAGGAGTGGAGCAAAGTAATGTCTTTGCTTAAGCCCAGCAGCGGTTCGTTCTCCAGCATCAACTCACCCGGAAGATAGAGTACGCAGGTTTTGCCACGATGCTGCTCAATGTAGTGCGAGGACTGACGCAGGCTTTGGATAAAATCTAATTCAGATTGCTGCATGAATGTGCGAAAATACCGTCAATAATTTTTCAAGGATATGCCAATCTCAACCGTCTTGGCAGCCAAAGTATAACAGCCCTATGAGTAAAGGCGAACTGCAAACTTTACTTGTCATCCAGGAGAACCTCATGCCTCAGTATCGTTCCAAAACCAGTACCCACGGTCGCAATATGGCTGGCGCTCGAGCGCTATGGCGCGCCACGGGGATGCAAACGGAAGATTTCGGCAAGCCGATTATTGCCGTTGCCAATTCCTTTACCCAATTTGTACCAGGGCATGTACATTTAAAAGACATGGGGCAGTTGGTGGCGCGCATCATTGAACAATCAGGCGGGGTTGCTAAAGAATTCAATACAATTGCCGTGGACGATGGTATCGCGATGGGCCATGATGGCATGCTCTATTCCTTGCCTTCACGGGATTTGATTGCTGATTCCGTTGAATATATGTGTAATGCGCACTGTGCGGATGCTTTGGTTTGTATTTCCAACTGTGACAAAATCACTCCTGGAATGATGATGGCGGCCATGCGCTTAAATATCCCCACCATTTTTGTTACTGGTGGGCCGATGGAGTCCGGTAAGGCGGTCCTGGGCGGCGAAGCGATTAAATTGGATTTGGTTGATGCGATGGTGATGGCTGCGGATTCGCATTGTTCGGATAGCGATATTGAAGAAGTCGAAATTTCCGCCTGCCCAACTTGTGGTTCTTGCTCGGGTATGTTTACGGCCAACTCGATGAACTGTCTAGCCGAAGCCTTGGGTGTGGCGCTTCCAGGCAATGGCTCAACCTTGGCAACCCACGCTGACCGTAAGCATCTGTTTGAAGAAGCCGGACGGCGAATTGTTGAGCTTGCAAAACAATATTATGAGCAAGACGATGAATCGGTTCTACCGCGTTCGATTGCAACCTACCAGGCTTTTGAAAATGCAATGGCGCTGGATGTGGCTATGGGAGGGTCAACCAATACGGTTCTGCACCTGTTGGCGATTGCCAAAGAAGCGCAAGTCAATTTTACGATGGCCGATATGGATCGCATTTCACGGCAGATTCCCTGTCTGGTTAAGGTTGCGCCAAACTCTAAGATTTATCATATGGAGGATGTGCATCGTGCCGGCGGTATCATGCGCATTTTGGGAGAACTGGATCGTGGCGGTTTACTCAACCGAGATGTCAAAACGGTTCATGCCTCAAGCTTAGGCGCTGCCTTAGAGCTATGGGATATTCGTCGCACTGATGATCAAGCCGTACACACCTTTTTTAGAGCAGCCCCCGGTAATGTGCGTACAACCGAGGCATTTAGTCAAAGTAAGCGTTGGAAGTCGGTTGACAGTGATCCGATAGAGGGCTGTATTCGAGATTTGGAGCACGCCTACACCAAAGAAGGGGGCTTGGCCGTACTCTATGGGAATATTGCTTTAGATGGTTGTATTGTCAAAACCGCTGGAGTAGATGAAGAAATTTTCAAATTCTCCGGTCCAGCGCGTATTTTTGAAAGCCAAGACGCTGCCGTTGCCGGCATTTTAAATGATGAAGTGAAAGCCGGTGAAGTGGTGATTATTCGCTATGAAGGGCCAAAAGGCGGGCCGGGTATGCAGGAAATGCTCTACCCAACCAGCTATCTAAAATCAAAAGGGTTAGGCAAGGCTTGCGCCCTGCTAACAGATGGGCGTTTTTCTGGCGGCACCTCAGGCCTGTCCATTGGTCACGCTTCACCAGAAGCAGCGGAAGGCGGCAACATCGGTTTGGTTGAAGAGGGCGATATGATTCATATCGATATCCCAAACCGTACTATCAATGTCCAGTTAACCGATGAGCAACTTGCGGAGCGTCGTCAGGCGATGGTGGCAAAAGGTCGTACCGCATGGCGCCCAGCGCAACCGCGCCAGCGTAAAATTACGGCGGCTCTGCGTGCCTATGCGGCTATGACAACGAGCGCGGCTTTTGGGGCTGTGCGGAATGTTGATCAAATTGAACACCACAAGTATTAACCAAGGAGTGATTCCATGTTTGCCGATCAATTAACTCAAGAACAGCGTCAAGCAGTGTTTGACCTTGCGGCTAACTTGGCTGCTGCGGACAACGAGATTTCTGATGAGGAGCTTCAATATCTTAAGGATTTTAGCCAAGCCTATAATATTGAGTTTGACCTTGATAAAGCCAACTTAGATATTCAAGCAGCCTTAAGTAAGCTTGATACGAAAAAAGCGCGAGTCATTACCTTACAAGAGCTGATTAAATTGTCCTATAAAGACGGTCATTTTGGCCGGGAGGAACAGGAAAAAGTGTTTTTATTTGCTCAAAAAATGGGCTTGAATAATACGGATTTCTTAATGCGAGTCGAAGCTTGGGTAAGACAGGGATTTGATTGGATTTATGAGGGTGAGCAGATGTTGGAGGAGGGTGAATAACCTTTCCAAGATTTTAGACGAATCCTAGGGCCGGCATTTTGCCGGTTTTTTTTATGCATCCCACTTTTCAGTGCTGGAAACATTGCCGATAAAAAGAGATGTTTTCAGGTGTCGAACACCAAAAAGCGATGTCTGGCTTTTTTAAGATGTCAAGTACGTTTCTTGTAGCATAAGTTTTTAAAAGAAAGTGAGAGTTTTGAGGCACATAAAAAAACCCAGCTAACTTGCTGGGTTTATATGAGACTTGCTTCAAGACTTACTGACGGTAGCCAGGCGCATTAATTTCTAAGCCATTAGAAGTATAGGCTTGGAAAAACTCTAGGTTACGGTATTCTTCACTTTGAGCTTTAAAGGGCTCAGCACGCATGTTTTGGTGACATCCACCATAACGACGGTGTAAGGTACCAAGTTCCTGCCATTTGGCACGGAAAACTGGGAAGTGAGTTGTATGTCCTAATGCGGGTGATAATAGGTCGGCACGGGCATAACGGCCGGCATTATAAGCATGACATTTGGCGCAAGATAAGCCTAATTGACCAACAGGCTTGATAAACAGGTCACGACCTTTATTGTAAGCTTCTCGAGCCGCATCGCTCTCAATCTTAACAGCAACTTTTTCACCACGGGATTGGTAACCAAAATAAGCGCTTAAGTTGGCAATATCGCCTTTCTTATATTTAAAAGGTTCTAAGCCCGCTTCAGTACGACACAAATTGATTGCCCACTCTAGGGTCACAACTTGCTTAGTTTTTTCATCAAAGTAAGGGTAATGCTGACGAACGTTGCTTGGGTCTTTTCCAAAACATTTTTCGTAAACGGCTTTATCTTTCTCGTACAGGGCTTGGCCCGCATCAATGGAATCAAGGTAGGGAGGGAACTCTTCAACGGCTTCCCACTGTGCGCGTTTATCCGCACTGTAGACATAGCCCCCGTCTTTATAATCTTCAAAAGCAATGTTTGGGCTTTTCGCTTTAAAGAATTCCACAAAATTTTGGCGATCTTTTTCGGGATCAACTGCAAGCACAGCGGGGCTGGTAGCAATTAATGTTACGCCAATCGCTAGGGCGCTCATCAATGTCTTTTTCATTCCAATCCTCCTAAGGAGAGCTTATTCTATTTTATTATTATTATGAAAGGGCACCTGTACAAGGACAGGTGCCCTTACTTCAAACTAGATTATTTTAGTTTGATTGAATCTTCACCAGTTTCACCGGTGTTGTCTTTTAGAGTCACTTTGATTTCGTCGCCAGCGTTAGCTTTGACTTGGATCGCCATGTATGGGTTCTCAGAAACCGCACCAGACCATTGTGCATCGATTGCTTTAGTCCCGTTAACAGAGATTTCAACCATATCAATGTATTTTGCTGGGTAAGGCTTTCCAGTTGCCTTGTTCATACGGAAGCCAGATTCCATTGGGTGTTTAATTAGCGCTTTGATTTCAGCAACGCCATTCTTAGAGGCACCACGCATACGGATGTTAATAGCCATAATTTTTCCTTTTAAAACAGTTTGAATTTAAAGTGTTGAACGACAGGGTCGGGAATTAGCCGCCACAACCACCGATCGTTACTTTAACTTCTTGTTCAGCTTTCAATAGTTTGCCGCCAGCATTAACAACTGCGATAACATTCATGGTTTCGCCCATTTTGATACGGGTAGAAACATAACCAACTGCTGCTGCGCCAAAAGAGTACTGACACACCATTGGCATTGGGTTTTTGCTTGCCATGATTGCGATTGATTCAACACCATCGATACCAGAAGCATCAACTGTAACAGGTGTTACCGCTCCGTTTTCAGCGATAGCAGGAGCAACCAATTTGATGTCACCAGAAGCCGTTGTGCTTGCAGAACCAAATACCGCATTTAGTGCATCATCAGTTGTTTTTGATTCAAATGCTTTTTTGTTCCAATCCGCCGCAAGAACGGTAGATGGTGTTAGAAGACCAGCGTTAACAGCGATTGCTGCGGCACCAGTGGCTAGAGTACCTTTAAGGAAAGATCTACGTTTCATAAGGTTTTAAACTCCCGGTTAAGGTTTAATAAAATTTACAGCGTATAGATGTAATCTACGATTTTACGGATTTCGTCATCACTGAGGATGCCGTGTGATCCGAATTCTGGCATCATGCTGTTTGGCACTTTCATTGCATCATCAGTGCCCCAGACTTTGTTGTACAGTTTTTGCTTGTCAGGGTAGCGTAATTTCATGGCAATCAATGCTGGACCAATGTTACCTGGTTGTGCACCATCACCGGCCATATGGCAAGCCAAGCAGTTTCCTTTAGAACGATCGAAGGCAAGTTTTTTACCTTCGGCCAGTTCGTCTGCCTGAACGCCAACTGATGCTGTCATTACGGTGCATGACATGGCGAAAGCCGTCAACAGTTGTTTCATTTTTGAATTCATTATTCTTCTCCTCCAAAAGTGTCTTTCGACGTCCCATTTATATGTTGGGTTTTATATTTTTAGAGCGCTAACGCTCCTAGGTTTGTTAGCTTACTCAGTTACTTTGCAAACGCAAGGATTTTAGCGGCGTTTGTTATAGTATTATTTAATCAAGTTGTAACATTTTTTTATGTTGTCGAATAGCTACTCCTCCTTGTTGTTTTTTTCATCAAAGTTTTGCATGGAATTGAGTAAAAAGTAGTTGATTTCTCGTTCCAGCCCTGTATCCGCGCCCTGATTGGCTTGTTGGGCTTGTTCAAAATAATGCTTAGCACGACGTGAGTTACCGATCGCTAATTGCGCTTTTGCTTGGTAAAAATAAGCATAAGCTGTTTGTTTTTCAGTGGCCGCCAGTTCGGCCAACTGGTTGTTAATTTGGTATTGATTGCTCGTGTTTTCTTTGGCATTTTGTAAAATTTGCCTAGCTTTTTCGTTTTCTCCCAGCAGCTGCCAAAGTTCTGCATGGCGCATGACGACCGCTAAGTTGTTTGGAAAGATCGCTTGCTGATAGTCCATCACTTTTTTAGCGACTCCGATGCCGTGTTCCCAAGTCTCGGAACGGTGATGAATTTTTTTCATCTGTTTTAGCCGTTCGACAAGCAAGCTGCTGTAGAGCGGTTGGTCAAGGTTTTGCTCAGTTTGATCAATCAAGCAGGCGAGGTTTTTTGAGTCGCTCTTGAATGTTTCACTTGAAGGTGTAAAACGCTGTTTTAAATTCTCAAAGTAACATTGCTCGGCCGTCTTGAGTGAGCGCTTAGGTAGTTTCTCGAGTTGATTGTTTAGCGCGGCTAAGCGCAGTTTAATCAGGGTTAAGTCATTACTCTGTTTTGGTGCCTTTAAGGGTGGCATCACTTGGGCGCGGTTGGCGGCTGCCGCAAGGCGACTGTCGGTTACTGGGTGGGTGCGCAAAATTTCTGGAACTTGTTGCGCTTGAAACTGACTGGCTTTTGCGAGTCGTCCAAAAAAATCGGCCATCGCATGTGGGTCGTAACCCGATTCATGCAAAATTTTAATCCCAACGTTATCGGCCTCTGTTTCATGTTCACGAGAATTACGCAGTTGATCTTGTAAATTCATTCCCATGCCACCCATCAAGGTAGCCATGCCCGCATTTGGGTTGTACATGCCAACAAGGATTGCTGCTAATAGTGTTGCAAAACTTTGCAGATTGCCTTGCGTGCTGTTGTACTCATAACGGCGTGACAGGTGTTGTTGGGTAACGTGTGCGATTTCATGAGCCAATACGGAGGCCAGTTCAGCTTCATTTTTTACTTCGCTTATCAGTCCAGTGTGAATCCCGATAACCCCATTAGGTCCTGCGAAAGCATTAATGCTCGAATCTTGAATTACATAAAAACTGAAGGGGCGATTTTGCCCACTGTGGCTGGCGATTCGCTGGCCCAGTTGGCGAATGTAGTTAAGGGTTTCAGGATCTTGGTTTAAATTGACATCACTGATCAAAGATTGGGTAAACGCGTTGCCCAATCGCTGTTCGGTTCTTTGGTCATATTCAATCAAGTCCGGTGCGCCCAGGTCTGGCAGGGTTTGAGCGTATAACGCTTGGCTGCTTGCTAAACCTATCAGCACGCTGGAAAGGAGGGCGCAGAGACGCCATCGAACGCGGTTTACTGGAATCATGATGTTCACGTGGTCCCTGAGGTGGTAAAAACCACACTATAATAAATTGTTCTGCAAATTGTGAAAGAACTGCACAATGTGGAAACCAGGTTGTGAAAATACGCTTTCAGTTTAGCTTTCCGATGTCATAAAAACCAAGAGCGGAAAATGAAGGGAGCCTGACTGCCGCAATCAATACTGAATGAATCCCTGAAATTCCTTTAAAACTGGATGAAAGGGCCTGTTAATTTTGCAAGGAAGGGAGAGTGAAACCATGATGGAACTGGATTGCACCGCGCTGGCTTGTCCGATGCCAGTCATTAAACTCAAAAAAGCCCTCAGCCAATATCCTGAGCAGCAGGTTTTTTGCTTGAGTTTGCGTGATCGAGGCGGCTTGCGCGATATTCCGGCATTTTGTCAGCATCAGGGGTTAGGCTGTGAACTGGTATCTGAAGAGTCTGTGCTGGTATTTAAGGTGGTTCGGCCGATGGAGAGCCTTAAATGAGTGGGCGTTTGAGTATTATTCACTCCAAAGGAAGCTTGGATTGGGCTTATCCAACCTTCATTTTGGCGAGTACAGCGGCGGCGATGGATCAGGAAGTTGAACTGTTCTTTACGATGTACGGACTGGAGTGCGTTCGGCATCATACTGAACACCTAAGGGTTTCGCCTTTATCGAATCCCGCTATGCCCGTGCGTTTTCCGATTGGGCCTGCGGGTTTTCAGAAAGTGGATTGGCGTCCTTGGTTGCCCAATTTAGTTTTGAGCTTACCGGGTATGGAACGGCTCGCTACTTGGGGTTTTAAGCGGACATTGCAGCAGCAGGGACAGCTCCCTTTTGATGAGTTGCGGGCACTCTGCCTGGAGTTAGGGGTGCGTTTTACGGTTTGCCAAATGAGTGTGGATTTGATGGGATTGACTGAAAAAGATTTTATTGAGGGGGTGCAGTTTGCCGGTGCGGCCAGTTATCTTGCCGCCAGCCCTCAGCAACAAGCTTTGTTTGTCTAATCTGTTATAAATACCGATTCGCATGCTGTCTGCGGAAAATCTGTTTGGTTGTTTCCATTCTTGGATAGAATAAGGCCTTTGCTAAAACCAGTTCGGGGTTTCCACCCTGTTGCTATTAATGATGAGTGTGTATGAAAAAACCATTTGAAAACGGTATCTATTTATTGCCTAACTTGATGACCTCGGCAGCGTTGTTTGCTGGGTTTTATGCGGTAATTGCCGGCATGCAGGGGAATTTCGAGCAAGGTGCAATTGCGATTTTTGTGGCGATGGTTTTTGATGGCTTGGACGGACGAATCGCACGCATGACCAACTCGACCAGTGCCTTTGGTGCGGAATACGATAGTTTATCGGATATGGTTTCGTTTGGTTTAGCACCGGCGCTTTTAATGTATCAGTGGGCTTTGCAAGATTTTGGCAAGCTAGGCTGGCTGGCGGCCTTTATTTATGCGGTGGCCGCGGCCTTAAGGCTCGCGCGCTTCAATACACAAGTTGGCATTGCCGATAAGCGTTATTTCCAGGGATTGCCTAGCCCAGCCGCAGCGGCCCTTCTGGCGGGCTTGGTGTGGATGGCGGAAAACGATCAGTTGCAACACGCTTTATTGGATGTATTTGCGCTATTTTTAACCGTTTTTGCGGGTTTGATGATGGTCAGTAATTTCCGTTTTCATTCATTTAAAGAGCTGAATTTAAAAGGCAAGGTGCCGTTTATTACCTTGCTGGTGGGTGTTTTATTGTTGGTCATTATCAGTCTCAAGCCGGCGATGATTTTGTTTGCCGTGTTGTTTGTATATGCCGTTTCTGGGCCGATCGTAACACTTTTTACCTTACGTCAGCGCCGCGAAGAGCGTCGTCTTCAGCGCGAGAGCGAGGAGAGCGCAAATTCCGATAGTGCGGCTGAAAATGCGGTTGATGAGATGAGCTTGAAAGATACCGTTGCAACCGATGCTGCCAATCCAACAAAAAATTAAGGACCCTTTTATGAAGCCGCAATTAATTATTTTTGATACGACCTTACGGGATGGCGAGCAGAGTCCTGGCGCTTCCATGACCAAGGAAGAAAAAGTTCGGATTGCTAAGCAACTTGAAAAGTTGCGTGTGGACGTGATTGAGGCCGGTTTTCCTGCGGCTAGCCTAGGCGATTTCGAATCTGTGCATGCGGTGGCATCGGTGATTAAGGATTCAACAGTCTGCGCTTTGGCAAGAGCGGTTGAACAGGATATCCGTCGTGCCGGTGAAGCGATTAAGCCTGCCGCATCTGGGCGGATTCATACCTTTATTGCCACCTCACCAATTCATATGGAAAAAAAGTTACGTATGACGCCGGATGAAGTGGTTGAGCGTGCGGTTTGGGCCGTTAAATTGGCGGGTCAGTACACCGATAATATTGAGTTTTCGCCCGAAGATGCCGGACGTTCGGATCCTGATTTTTTATGCCGTGTGATTGAGGCTGTGATTGCGGCAGGGGCTAATACCATTAATATTCCGGATACTGTGGGCTATAACGTCCCCGAACAATTTGGTGCTTTATTTAATACTTTACTGACACGTATTCCAAATTCCGATCAGGCCATTTTTTCGGCGCATTGTCATAACGATTTAGGTTTGGCGGTGGCCAACTCTTTGGCGGCAGTACAAAATGGCGCTCGGCAAGTGGAGTGCACCATCAACGGTTTAGGTGAACGTGCCGGGAATACCGCCTTGGAAGAATTGGTCATGGCGATTAAAACACGACAAGATGTGTTTGCGGTCGATACTCGCATTGTAACGCAAGAGATTGTGCCGGCTTCTCGCTTGGTTGCCAATATTACCGGCTTTGCAGTGCAGCCAAATAAAGCAATCGTTGGCGCAAATGCGTTTGCTCATGAGTCAGGGATTCATCAAGATGGTGTGCTGAAACATCGCGAAACCTACGAGATTATGCGAGCGCAGGATGTGGGTTGGAGCGATAACAAAATGGTGTTGGGTAAGCACTCTGGACGTAACGCTTTTAAAACTCGTCTGCAGCAGTTGGGTATTGAGTTTGAAACCGAGCAAGAATTAAATGATGCGTTCGTTCGTTTTAAAGAGTTGGCGGATTTGAAGCATGAAATTTACGATGAAGATTTGCAGTCTTTGGTAACCGATAACAATATTCAGCGTGTTGAGAACGATTTGTTCCGTTTGGTTTCTTTAAAAGTGACTTCTGAAACAGGGGAGTCGCCGCGCGCGCAAGTGACCCTTTGGATAGAAGGTGAAGAATCTGTCGCACAGGCGCACGGCAGTGGCGTGGTGGATGCAACCTTTAAGGCGATTGAGTCTTTGGTCGGGTCGGGGGCATCCTTGTTGCTCTATTCGGTGAGTAATGTCACGAATGGAACCGATGCCCTTGGCGAAACGGCGGTGCGCTTGGAAAAAGGCGGGCGAATTGTGAATGGGCAGGGTGCAGATACCGATATTGTAACGGCCTCGGCTAAAGCCTATATCAATGCATTGAACCGCTTGCGCAGTTTGTCAACTAAGCCTCATCCTCAGGCCGATGTCTAAGTCCTCGGCGTCATATTTAACCCAGCTTGGCGTATCGGCTTGGGTCATTCGCTCAGAATGGCAGCCGCCTTCGGCTTCGGTAGTGCCTCCGCCGCAAGCCTCGCCTCCTTCTTCGCAACCCGCTGTGACTTTGGTCCGCGCCGATGTGCCAACGGCTGTGCCGGTTGAGCCAAACAAGGAGCCGGTACTGGTCTTGCTTGGCGCAGGGATTCAAAGTATTTGGCAAGATGAGCAAAGTTTAGAGTGGCAATTGTGGCTGAATATTTGTCAGGCAATGGGTTGGAAAGAAGAGCAGTTGTGTTTTATTGACACGACTTTGTTGCATCAGGAGTCGCAAATGTTTTCCTCTATGGAAGAAATCATCAATATGGGCGTTGGGCAGGTGCTGAGCATGGAAACCTCTCATCCTTTGTTAAGCCTATTGGCGGAAGGGGTGGAAATATTAGAGATGCCGGATTTTGAGCAATTGCTGAGTGATCCTTATGCCAAGCAGGCATTTTACCGACAAGCCGTAAAATGGCGCTGAGAACTGGGTTTGACGTATGAGCGAGATTGAAACGCTTTATTTAAGAGCTATGGATGAAAGTGACTTAGACTCGGTCATGTCGATTGAGCAACAAGCTTATGATTTTCCTTGGAGTGAGCAAGGTTTTCTGAATAGTTTAGATCAGGGTTTTAATTTTGTTTTTTGCGATTTGCAACACCGGCTGCTTGGTTATGCCTGTCTGTTAAAAGTGCTTGATGAGGCGCATTTGTTGAATTTTTGCATTGCCCCGGTTTATCAAGGTAAGGGGTTGGCCAGTCTGGCTTTGAAGCAGCTGATTGAGAGATTGCGAGAAGCTCAGTTTGCGATTGTGCTTTTGGAAGTACGTGAATCGAATGCAGCAGCACGTGGACTTTATCGAAAGCACGCTTTCAGTGAAGATGGCGTGCGACGAAATTATTATCCGGTGCGTGATTGGGATCTGGTGCGTAACGATTATGTTGAAACGCGTGAAGATGCCATCTTAATGTCGCACCGATTTGCCTGATTTTCCAGCCTAACGACGCAGTTCTTTTGGAATGGTTTGTCCAATCACCTGTGCCATTGGTTTATACAGCTTCGGGTTTGCTGCCATAACGTTGCCGGTTTCTAAGTAGTTTTCGCTGCCATTAAAGTCAGTGACCAGACCACCGGCTTCTTTAATTAAGAGCGCTCCAGCTGCAATGTCCCAAGGTTTTAAATTAAATTCCCAAAATCCATCCACGCGCCCACAGGCGACGTAAGCCAAATCCAAGGCGGCTGAGCCTGCACGGCGGATGCCAGCGGTGCTGGTCATGAATACCTTGAAACTCGCTAAGTACGCATCAATATAGCTAAAATCGTGATAGGGAAAGCCGGTGGCCAAGAGTGCATCGTTCAGCTGCTTTTGTTCGCTGACGCGAATTCGGAACTGGTTGAGATAGGCACCTGCGCCGCGGGATGCGCTGAACATCTCTTCTGCAACGGGATCATAGATGGCGGCATGGGTCAATTTGCCTTTTTCACGTACTGCGATGGAGACGGCGTATTGCGGGAATTGGTGTAAAAAATTCGTTGTCCCGTCAAGTGGATCAATGATCCATTCCACACCACACAGCTTATCGCCACTGTGTTGGCCGCTTTCTTCCGCGAGAATGGCATGGTTTGGATGGTATTTACGAATGGTTTTGATAATTGCCGCCTCTGCTTCGTGGTCGCATTGGCTGACATAGTCGTTGCGGCCCTTGTGCTCGATAGCGATTTGGTCAAAGCGCTCTTGATAGAAACGAATCACTTTGCCGGCTGCTTGTGCCGCTTCGATGGCGATGTTGAGGTAGGGATGCATGCGGTTCCTTTGTTTGGTTTAAGCATTTGCTCGCTGAAGGCGTGCGTTGGTAGATGCGCGGGCTGGCCGGAACAGGGTACAATAGTCGCCCCTAAAATTGGCGTTCTGCGCTTTCAGTAAATGGTTGCTGATTATAACCAAAACCCACAGGAAAGAGAGATGATTGATGAGTATGCGTTGGATTCCCGATTGGCCAGAATACGCGTGGTTTTGGTAGAAACATCGCATCCTGGCAATATAGGCGCCGTCGCGCGCGCGATGAAAAATATGGGTTTGTCGCAATTGGTTCTGGTGAATCCAAAAGAGTTTCCTTCTCAAGTTGCCTCGGCGCGGGCCTCCAGTGCTTGCGATCTGCTGAATCGTGCCAAAGTGGTTGAGAGTTTGCCGGAGGCGCTGATTGGGGCGCAGGTGGTGTTTGGTGCCAGTGCGCGTCTGCGCAAAGTGGCTTGGCCGCAGTGCGATGTTCGAGAAACCGCAGCTCTAAGTTTGCAGGCGCTGAGTGCAGATCAGGAAGCGCAGGTCGCTCTGGTTTTTGGTCGTGAGGATTCTGGTCTGAGTAATGCGGAATTGGATTTGTGTCATTATTTAGCACACATTCCGAGTAATCCTTCTTACAGTTCACTCAATATTAGTGCAGCGGTTCAGGTGTTTGCTTATGAGTGTTTAATGGCAACGCAGTTTACGCCTTTGAGTAGCCAAGGGTATCGACATGCTTTGGCCAGTAGTGACCAGCTAGAAGGGTTTTATCAGCATTTGTTGCAGGCGTTGCAACAGGTAGGGTTTGTGGATCCTGCAAAAAACGCGCGTTTTATGCGGCGAATGCGCCGACTGTTTAATCGTGCGGCTTTGGACATCAAAGAAATTGATATTTTACGCGGTATTCTTACCGCCACTCAGCGTAAGCTGGCACAGGTTCGGTCAAGCAAGGATGAGAGATGATGTTTAAACGTTTGCGTTCGGATATTCAATGCGTTTTTGCGCGCGATCCCGCGGCTCGAAATACCTTTGAGGTTTTGACCACCTATCCAGGATTACACGCGATTCTGTTTTACCGTTTAGCACATCGTTTATGGCACTGGCGTTTAAAGTGGTTTGCGCGCTGGCTGTCTGGCTTGGCTCGTTGGTTAACGGGGATTGAAATTCATCCGGCGGCAAAAATTGGCGACCGCCTATTTATTGATCACGGTATGGGGGTGGTGATTGGTGAGACAGCAGAAATTGGCAATGACTGCACGCTCTACCATGGTGTGACCTTAGGCGGAACCTCATGGCAGCCTGGGAAACGCCACCCGACCTTAGCGAATGGTGTTGTGGTCGGGGCCGGAGCCAAGGTTCTTGGGCCAATTGTGATTGGAGATGAGGTTCGCATCGGCTCCAATGCGGTGGTACTCAAATCGGTTGAGGCGAATCAGACGGTGGTTGGGATTCCCGGTCGTGTGGTGAATGCGAAAAGCGATGAGGTCAAGCGTCGCCGAGAGCAGATGGCGCGTAAAATTGGGTTTGATGCTTATGGGGTGAGTGAAGAAATGTCAGATCCCGTAGAAAAAGCCATTTACAGCTTGTTAGATCACATTCAAGCGCAGGATGAAAAACTTAATAAGTTGGCTAGGGAGTTGGAGTTTTTGGGCGGTAAGTCGATTGATATGCAACTCCCCAAGCTTGATGATGCGGTTTTGGAACCCAGTGATCCCGAGCAGGCCGCGCACCTCAAGTGTGACTCGCGTTTTTTATAAGTAAATTAGCTAGGTAGTTAATTTAAAAGGGGTTTTTCATGTCGTAAGCGTTGTGCACTGGCTTGTGCTATTGTACGATTTGCCGCGCATAAATCCCTCTCTACGTAAAAGGGCAATTTGGATGAAAATTACCTCAAAAGGCCGTTATGCGGTGACTGCTATGCTTGATATTGCGCTCAACCAAGAGAAGGGTGCGGTCACCCTGGCATTGATTTCGGAGCGTCAAGGCATTTCGCTTTCTTATTTAGAGCAGTTGTTTTCCAAACTAAAGCGCGCGCGATTGGTTTCTTCGGCACGGGGCCCAGGTGGGGGTTATCGTTTAAGTCGTCCGGCGCGTGATATCTCGGTAAGCCAAATTATCCATGCGGTTGATGAAAGCATTGATGCTTGCAAGTGTAAAGGAAAGCAAAATTGTCATGATGGCGAGATGTGTCTGTCGCACGCTCTTTGGAGTGATTTAAGTGATAATATCGATCAATTTTTACGCAGCATTTCGATTCAATCGATTCTGGATAAAAAAGTTTCGCATCTGAATGAAATTAAGTTCGGTTGATTAGCGGTTCGCCGCTTTTGCTATAATCCAGAAAATGGCAGTAGTTCAAAGAGATAAAAGGAGAAAAAAATGGCGGTAACCCTAACAGAATCGGCAGCGCAAAGAGTCTCAAACATGATTGCCAAGCGCGGCAAAGGATTGGGTTTACGAGTGGCAACCAAAGTCAGTGGTTGTGCCGGCTTTGCTTATGTGGTCGATTATGCGGATGAGATTGAGGCGGATGATCAGGTATTCGAAAGTTTTGGGGTTAAAGTGGTCGTGGATCACAAAAGCTTGATGAACATTCAGGGTATGGAAATTGACTATGTTCGCGAGAGTTTGCTGAATGAAGGGTTTGAATTTCACAACCCGAACGTAAAAGACAGTTGTGGTTGCGGGGAATCTTTCACGGTTTAATCCTCGGAAAGCCCTACTAGAAGGGCTTTTATGCGAGCCCAACTCCTTATAAAATTTATTTAGTTAGCCCCAAGTTACAGTGTGAATTGGGGCTTTTGTTTTTCTGCAACCATGCACAATCCCTGTTAAAATACGCCAATTCATTTTTTTAGGGGGCTGAAGGTGGAACGGACTTTCTCAATCATTAAACCGGATGCAGTAAAACGCAATTTAATTGGTGAGATTTTGCGCCGATTTGAACAAAATGGTTTAAGCGTGGTTGCCAGTAAAATGCTGCATCTAACGCGTGCGCAAGCAGAAGATTTTTATGCCGAGCATGAGGGTCGCGATTTTTACGAGCCCTTAATCGCTTACATGATTTCGGCGCCAGTTGTGATTCAAGTTTTGCAGGGCGAAGACGCGATTGCAAAAAGCCGAGCGCTGATTGGTGCAACCGATCCCGCTAAAGCCGATGCTGGAACGATTCGTGCAGATTATGCACTTTCGGTGCGAGAAAACTCAGTGCATGGCTCGGATTCTGCGGCGAGTGCGGCGCGCGAAATTGCTTTCTTCTTCAGTACGATTGAGTTGTGTTGTTAAATTTTTATGTCTGACCTCATCCCCCCAGCTATTTCTTTGATTTCCAGTGCAAATAAATCGGATTTGCTCGGAATGGATCGCCAAGCCATGGAAGCCTTTTTTATCGAGCATGGTGAAAAACCCTTTCGCGCCGGTCAAGTGATGAAATGGATTCATCAGTTTGGCACCAGTGACTTTGATGAAATGAGTAATCTAAGCAAGGCATTGCGCGAAAAGTTGAAGCAAATTGCCGTGGTGCGCACGCCAAAAATCGTCGCTGAACAGCATTCAAATGACGGCACCATCAAGTGGCTGTTGGAAATGGATCATCAGAATTCGATTGAAACGGTATTTATTCCAGAAAAAAATCGCGGTACCTTGTGTATCTCCTCGCAAGTCGGTTGTGCTCTGGATTGCACCTTTTGTTCAACGGGGAAGCAAGGCTTTAATCGCAATCTTGAAAACTGGGAAATTGTCGCCCAAATGTGGGTAGCTAACAAAGCCCTAGGGTGCTTGCCAAAAGAAGAAAGACGCATTACTAATGTGGTTTTTATGGGAATGGGCGAACCTTTGCTCAACGTGACCCATGTTTTTCCTGCAGCGCGCATCTTAATGGACGATTTTGCTTACGGTTTGTCTAAACGTCGTGTCACAATCAGTACGGCTGGCGTGGTTCCCGCTATTGATAAAATCAAGCAAGAGTTGGATGTTTCTTTGGCGATTTCGCTACACGCTCCTAATAATCCGTTGCGCGATCTATTGGTGCCCATCAATCAAAAATACCCGTTAGAACAGCTGTTACCAAGTTTGCATCGTTTCGTAGAAGACGGTCACAGTAAAAAGCACGTGACGGTTGAGTATGTGATGCTGGATCAAGTGAATGATCGGCCAGAGCACGCGCAGCAACTGGTGGAGCTCTTGCAGAGTTTGCCTTGCAAGGTCAACTTGATTCCCTTTAACCCCTTTCCTAATACTGATTATCGCCGTTCCTCGAATAATGCGATTCATCGTTTTCGCGACCTATTAGAGCAAGGGGGGCTCAATGTAACGGTGCGTAAAACACGTGGCGATGATATTGATGCCGCTTGTGGTCAACTTGCTGGCAAGGTCAGCGATCGCACTAAGCGCACCCTGCATCGGGTGGATTTTAATTTCGAAAAAGTGCCGTCTTAAACACATTCTCGCTGTCTGTGCACTTGCTAACCAAGAGGGAAAGCTTCCATGACACAACTTGATCCTAATGCAATTGACAAGACGTTTGATACTTTGCAGTTGCACGAGTTGCTGCAACAAACGCGTCAAGCACAGCACCTGACTTTAGAGACGGTGTCAAGCCAGTTGAATATTTCTGTCGAGCAATTACAGTTTTTAGAAAGCGATGGCTTGGATCCGCTTAACTTGACTCCGTTTGAGCGGGGTTATGTGCGTAATTACGCGGCCTTGTTGCAGATCCCACGGGAGAAGTACGAGTACTTTTTTCCGCAGAATAAAGACATGGCCAGTCAGTTACATTCGGTCAATCGGTATTATTCTTTTGAAGACAGTAAGCCTTTTTTTTCAAGACCGCTCGGCCGTGCACTGATTTATGTGTTGGTATTGGGTATGATTGGCGCGGTGCTTTGGCTGCTATGGCCACAAGCGGGTTTGAACACCGCAGCCGAACAGGCCGATCTGAGGTTGCAAGCACCGAATCCAGCGGTGATTGAACCCTTACCACCTCTCTCAGAATAACAATAAAACACACGCAAACTTGGAAAAGACGAAACCCTTATGGCCAGTAAAATTAACGCAATTCGCGGAATGAATGATATTTTTGGCGATCATGCCGAAGCCTTCGATTACCTGATTCGCACGGCTGAAAAAGTAATGCATCAATATGGCTATCATTCAATCCGGCTGCCACTGGTTGAGAAGACAGAACTGTTTGCACGTTCGATTGGTGAAGTTACGGATATCGTTGAAAAAGAAATGTACACCTTTGCCGATCGTAACGATGAGAGCTTGACCTTGCGTCCGGAAGGCACGGCAGGTTGCGTCCGAGCAGTGATTGAAAACGGTTTGGCACACAACCAAGTACAAAAACTTTATTATACGGGGCCGATGTTTCGTTACGAGCGACCACAAAAAGGGCGCTATCGTCAGTTTCACCAGTTTGGTGTTGAGGTTTTTGGCCTAAGCGATCCACAGATTGATGCAGAATTGATTCTGTTGAGTGCGCGTCTTTGGGAGCAGTTGGGCTTAGAGAATTTGCAATTGCAAATTAACTCACTTGGCTCAAATCAGGCTCGTGTCGCCTATCGTCAAATTCTAGTAGCCTATTTTGAACAGCATCAGTCCTTGTTGGATGAGGATGCTCAGCGCCGCTTGTACAGCAACCCGTTGCGAATTTTAGATAGCAAAAATCCGGAAATGCGTACCTTGATTGATCAAGCGCCAAAGTTGATAGAGCATTTGGATGCAGAGTCGATTGCGCATTTTGAGGCTCTCAAGGCCCATCTTGATGATTGTGGAATTGAGTATGTGGTCAACCCTAATTTGGTTCGCGGGCTGGATTACTACAACCGTACCGTGTTTGAGTGGGTCACGACTGAGTTAGGCGCACAAGGCACGGTTTGTGCCGGAGGTCGTTATGATGGTTTGGTTGAGCAAATTGGCGGCAAAGCCACGCCCGCAGTCGGGTTTGCAATGGGCATTGAACGTTTGGTCGCCCTTTTACTTGATCAAGGTTTAGTGCCCGCGCAGCGTGAAGCGGATGTGTTTTTGGTTTTGTTGGGTGAGCAAGTCACACGTCCTGGGCTGGTTCTAGCAGAGTCTCTGCGCGAAGCGTTTCCGCAGGCAAATATTCAGATGAATGTCGGTGGCGGAAGCTTTAAGAGCCAGTTCAAGAAAGCCGACAAATCCGGTGCGGCCTTTGCCTTGGTTTTGGGAGATGAGGAAGTGCAGGCCCGCCAAGTGGCGGTCAAGCCGCTGCGACTGGAGGCCGAGCAACAGATGGTGGCGTGGGATGGTTTAATTGAATTTATGCAGGTGCACTTGGGGTGATTTGCCCGCAATTCAGTGTGCCTTTTAGGGTAACCCAGTGTAATAAAAAGAGAGGGTAGCATGAGTCGCTACGAGACTGAAGAAGATCAGATTGAGGCAATCAAAAGTTGGTGGAAAAAGCACGGCACAACCTTGTTGACAGGCGTGCTGGTTGTGGTTTTGGCCTTCTCGGGTTGGCGTTACTGGAGCAACAGTCAATATGTGGCCTCGGCCAATGCGTCTGCAACCTTTGAAGCCTTGCAAACTCGTGCCGATCAAGGCGCTTTTGGTGAGGTGGCGCGTGAAGCCTTAAAGTTAATGCAAGAGCAACCGGACAGTGCTTATGCAGTAGCGGCGGCTTTTATGTACGCCAAGTATGAGCTAGACCAGGGTAAGGTTGACGTTGCCTTGGAAAAACTGACGTGGGTTGTCGATAACGCTCAAGATCCTGAGTTGAAAGCCCTGGCGAAATTACGTAAAGCACGCATTTACCTTGATCAAAAAAATGTGAGTGCGGCAGATTTACTCTTAGCTGAGCTGAAAAAGAGTCCGCTTTCGCAAGCGGAACAGGCGAATGTAGCTTATGTTGCTGGGCTTTCGGCTTTGCAGCAAAGCCAATCGGAGTCGGCTCGCGAAGCTTTTACTGCCGTATTAGACAACCCGAAAGCGGATGAAAATTTGCGAGGTTTAGCGCAGATTCAGCTTGATGACTTGGCGCAGTAAGTGAAGCACCGAGTCTGCGATTGCAGCCGGTGTCCGACTCGCTTCGATAAAGGAATGCAATGAAAAAGACAATGACCCCCTTTGCCGGTGCCTCTTTTGCCCGAGCTTTGCTAGTGAGTTCCGCTTTGGTTTTACTGGGTGGGTGTTCTTCGACCATTGAGTTGCAAGAGCCGCCAAAAGAACCCCTTAATTCTGAGTTGACCTTGGCGATGCAGTGGACAATTAAGCAATCCTCAATGCCGAACCTAGACACCCGTGGACTCGATATTGCCCAAGACGACAAAGTGATTTTTGTGGCGAATACGCAAGGGTATTTGACCAAACTGCTCAAGCAACCGCAGTCACGTTGGACCGATCAGGTGGTATGGGAAACCCAGTTTGATGAAGTCCTTACGGCAGGACCTACTTTGGATGAAAAATTTGACCGCGTTTTGTTAGGAACCGCTAAAGGTCGTCTTAAAGCGATTGATGGACAAACTGGTCAACTACAGTGGCAGCAGCCGCTATCAAGCGAGGTTTTAGGGCGTCCATTACTCCATAAAGATGTCATTTTTACCCGTACAGTGGATGGTAAAGTTTATGCCCTGAATCGCGCAGAGGGTTCGGTTATTTGGGTAGCTGAGCATCAAATGCCAACCCTTAGCTTACGGGGCGCGCCTGAAATTATTGCGAATGACAACCAAGTGTTTGTTGCTTGGGAAACGGGGATTGTGCAAGCTCTATCGCGCAGTTCGGGAGAACTAATCTGGGAAAGCCGCGTGGCGGTGCCCTCCGGTCGTACCGATTTGGAGCGAATGGTTGATATCCAAGCCAATCTTGTGTTGCATGATGGCGTATTGTACGCGTTGGGTTTCCACGGCAAAATGGCCGCGATCAATCCGCAAAACGGTAATTTTATTTTTGTAAACGAGCTTTCTGGCTATCGTGATTTTGTTATAGACGATGAAGCGGTTTATTTGGTGGATGAAAACGACGTTCTCTATGCGTTGGATGCCAAATCTGGTGCCAGTCTCTGGCGTCAAGAATCGATGAAAGGTCGTTTTATCGGTGATCTAGCTTTTTATAAAGACCAGTTGTTACTGACCGATTCTTGGGGGTATGTCCACTGGGTGAATAAGGTCCAAGGAACCGTATCTTCGCGCTTTAAACACAGTAATGATTATGGTGACGGCAATAAAATTGTTCGAGTTCGGGTGGATGGAGAGGTTATTTATCTGTTTGATGCCGAAGGTCAGATTCGCCGTTATCAAGTGCGCACCTCAGATCTGGCCACCTTTACCAAACAACACGGGGATGGTTGGTTTTAACGGCACAAGCCTTGTCAACCGCCTAACCCTAACGCTGCTACAGCATTCTTAAACACCACTCGGCGAGTGGTGTTTTAACTTTTAGGTTAAACCAAATGAGTAAACCGATTATCGCCCTGGTTGGGCGACCGAACGTGGGAAAGTCCACACTATTCAATCGCCTAACGCGCAGCCGAGATGCCATTGTTGCCGATTACCCTGGGTTAACCCGCGATCGTCAATACGGCACCGGTCGTGTCGGCCGAATCCCGTACATTGTCGTGGATACCGGTGGCCTGAGCGGAGAAGCGGAAGGGGTGGATCCTTTAATGGCTGGGCAAGTTCGTGCGGCGCTCGAAGAAGCCGATGCGGTTTTGTTTTTGGTTGACGGTCGGCAGGGTATTTTGCCTGGAGATGAGTTAATCGCCAGTTATATTCGGCTTTTCTCTAAACCGGTTCAGGTTTTGGTGAATAAGGCGGAAGGCTACAACCACGATTTAGCCAATGCAGACTTTTTTCAATTGGGTTTGGGTGATCCGATCGCCATCTCATCTGCGCACGGTGACAATGTTCAACCTGCTATAGACCACGTATTGGCCCAGTTACCCGAAAAATTCTCTGAACCCAGCATGGAGCCAGATGCGCATCCCGGGATTCGCGTGGCAGTTATCGGCAGACCTAACGTTGGTAAATCCACGCTGATTAACCGAATGATTGGAGAGGAGCGCGTGGTGGCATTCGATATGCCGGGTACAACGCGAGACAGCATCTTTGTGCCTTTTGAACGCGAGGGTCAAGAATACACTTTGATTGATACAGCCGGTGTGCGTCGACGAAAAAATATCAAAGAGAAAATCGAAAAGTTCAGCATTGTGAAAGCCATTGAAGCGATGGAAGAGTCGCATGTGGTCATTTTGTTGATTGACGGTTCGGAAGGCGTTACGGATCAGGATTTAACCCTACTGGGCCTTGCGATTGAGTCTGGGCGCGGACTGGTGATTGCCGTGAATAAATGGGACAATTTGAGTCGCGATCAGCGTGAGCAGGTCAAAACCGAATTAAGTTTGCGCTTGCAGTTTGTGGATTATGCGAAACAGCATTTAATCTCAGCGTTGCATGGCAGTGGTGTTGGTGATCTTTTTAAGACTATCAATCTCGTTCATGCCGCTGCCTTTAAGAAGGTTTCTACAGCGGACTTAAACCGTGTCCTTGAACAAGCGGTATTGGATCATCAGCCCCCTTTAATTGCCGGCCGTCGTGTTAAATTACGCTACGCACATATTGGGGGCTTGAATCCACCGCGTGTCATTGTGCATGGTAATCAGGTAAACAAATTGCCAGAAGCTTACACCCGTTACTTAATTAATGTTTTCCGCAAAGCGTTCAAGTGGATTGGCACGCCGGTCAGCATCGAATATAAGGCTTCCGAAAACCCGTTTGAAGGGCGTCGAGCCAATCACAAGCCTAAAATCGAAGATGAGAAAGAGCGTATTAGTGCCTTGATGCGGGAACGTAAGAAAAAGAAAAAAATGCAAAAAAGTCGACAATGAGTGTCAAAACCTTGTCATCCCTAACCCCTAGCCCCGAACCGTTTGACCCAAACGATTTTTAGACCTTGATTTCTAACCATAGGCCAGAGCAATGATTCCGAACAAGCGTATTCGTGAGATTCCTTACAACTACACCTCTTTTTCCGATAAAGAGATCGTGTTACGGTTTTTGGGCGAATCCTGTTGGCAGACCGTCGAGACCCTTCGCGAAACTCGTAATACTGGGCGTTCCGCGCGGATGCTGTTTGAAGTGCTTGGTGATATGTGGGTGGTCAGCCGTAACCCCTATATTCAAAATGACTTGCTGGATAATCCTAAACGCCGCCAAGCGTTGATTGAGGCTTTGGAACATCGCCTGCGTGAGGTGGAAAAGCGACTCGATAACAATGCGATGGCAGCGGACTTAACCCAGCAAGTGCGCCAAGCGGTACAGCGTTTTGCCGATTGGTTTCCACTGCAGATTGATTTGCGCCAAAAGGTACTGAAACGTTTAAAGAAAATCACCCGTGAAGATAATATCGACTTCAGTGGTTTAGCGCGAGTATCGCATGCAACCGATGCAACCGACTGGCGGGTTGAGTTGCCTTTGGTGGTGATTTCTCCCGACACCGAAGCTGAGATTGTGCACATTGTTGAAGCTTGCATCGAACTCGGCTTGACGATGATTCCCCGTGGAGGCGGCACTGGCTACACGGGGGGCGCGATTCCTTTGCACGAGCAAACGGCGGTACTGAACACCGAGAAACTTGAATTTATGAGTTTAGTCGAACAGGTTGAGTTGCCGATGATTGGTAAAGTGCCGACCATTCGCACTGGGGCGGGGGTAGTGACTCGCCGAGTTTCTGAGCAGGCGGAACGCTTTGGCTATACCTTTGCGGTTGATCCTACCTCGCAGGATGCATCAACGATTGGTGGCAATATTGCGATGAATGCCGGTGGGAAAAAAGCGGTTTTATGGGGAACCACCTTAGATAACCTCGCTTCTTGGAAAATGGTTACGCCCGATGCCAAATGGTTAGAAGTCGAAAGGGTGAATCACAACCTGGGTAAGTTACAGGATCAACAAACGGTCTTGTTTGATATTAAGCGCTTTGAGAAAGACGGTCAGACTCAAATTGGTGAAACCGAGCGTTTAGAAATTCCGGGGACCGCGTTCCGTCAAGCCGGCCTTGGCAAAGACGTCACTGATAAATTTCTTAGCGGTTTACCGGGTGTGCAAAAAGAGGGGTGTGACGGCTTAATAACTTCCGCGCGTTTTATTGTGCATCGTATGCCGAGTCACACTCGAACCCTTTGCCTAGAGTTTTTCGGAACCGATCTCAGTCTGGCGGTACCGGCCATTGTTGAAATTATTGATTATGTAGAGTCTAAAAAAGCTCAAGGTCTGCTGCTGGCCGGTCTAGAACATTTGGACGAACGTTATATCCGGGCGGTTAAATACAACACCAAAGCCGATCGCAAAGAGCTGCCAAAGATGATTTTGTTAGCGGATGTGTGTGGTGAGAACGGCTTTGAGGTGGCCAACAGCTGTAAAGAAATTGTGGAGCTGGCCAAAAAGCGTAATGCAGAGGGCTTTATTGCGGTCACGGCGGAGGCCCGAAAACGTTTCTGGCTCGATCGTTCCCGTACGGCTGCGATTTCAGCGCACACCAACGCCTTCAAAATTAATGAAGATGTGGTGATTCCGCTTGAGCGTCTCAATGAATACAACAGCGAAATTGAAATGATCAATATCGAAATGTCGCTGCGCAATAAACTGGAAATCATCGAAGCTTTGCAAGCCTATTTTAATAGCGATCTTGAGGCTTTTAAGCGCACGGACGATTTTGAAAATGCAGCGGGTGATGCGGCGGATCTTCAGCAAAGTCGTTTAAGCCGAATCCAAACGCAATTGCATAATGTGCGTACCCGCTGGAAAACGCTGTTGATCAATTTGCAGCAACCGGCTCAAGACTTTTTGAGTTTCCTACCCGATGCCGAAGCCAAGGTTTTACGGGAAGGGGATCGGGTGGTGGATCTGTTTTTACGTCGCGATGTCCGCGTCAGCTATCGCCAAGAAGTAAAAGCCTTTGTCGAGCAAATTTTGATGGGCTTGGACTTTGAAGAAATCTTGCAGCGCATGCAAACGATTCATGCGGAAATTCGCAATGCACGTTTGTTTGTTGCGCTGCATATGCACGCAGGTGATGGCAATATCCACACCAATATTCCGGTGCATTCCGGTAATTATGCAATGGTCCATCAGGCGGATCGCTTGGTTGATCGGATTATGGAAATTGCCCATCGCCTGGGAGGGGTAATTTCCGGTGAGCATGGAATTGGTTTGACCAAAATCCAATATCTAGAGCAAGAAAAAATTGATGCTTTTGTGCGTTATAAGAACCAAGTTGATCCTAATGGCCATTTTAATAAAGGCAAATTGATGCCGGGTTCTGGGCTAGAGAACGCTTACACGCCTTCTCTTAGCCTTGTTCAGCAAGAAGCGATTATTCTTGAGGCGAGTGAACTGGATGAGTTGAATAACGACATTAAAGACTGCTTGCGTTGTGGCAAATGTAAGCCAGTGTGTCAGACCCATATTCCTCGGGCTAACTTACTCTATTCACCGCGTAATAAGATTTTAGCTACCGGCCAAGTCATTGAAGCTTTCTTGTATGAAGAGCAAACGCGCCGAGGGATTTCCTTGCAGCATTTTGAAGCCATGAATGATATTGGTGATCACTGTACCACCTGCCATAAATGTGCGAATCCTTGCCCAGTGGACATTGATTTTGGTGACGTTTCCATTCGTATGCGTAATATTTTGACCAATATGGGCAAAAAGCGCTTCTCTTTGACCACCAAGGCGGCGCTGCTCTTTTTGAACACCAAGAATCCAACTAACATCAACTTAATGCGCAAGGTGATGATTGGCTGGAGTGCCAATATGATTACGCTCGGGCATAAGTTTGCGAAATCTCTTGGTTTGGTGAAGGACTCTTTAGAGGAGATTCCACACCGCAGCTCTAAGATTGCGCCGGTGCAACAGCAGGTCATTAATTTTGTTCGCAAACCGCTGAATACGGGGCCAAATCAGCCGACTCTGCGTAAGCTGTTAGGCTTAGAAGAGGCCAATATGGTGCCGATTATTTCTAACCCCCAAAAGGTGAATGAAGAGTCGGATGCGGTTTTCTATTTCCCAGGGTGCGGTTCAGAGCGCCTGTTCAGTGATATTGGTTTGGCGACAATTGCCATGCTCAGTGAAACGGGCGCGCAAACCGTATTGCCGCCCGGATATTTATGTTGCGGTTACCCGCAAACCGCCGCCGGACAAGCACAAAAAGGCGCACAAATCACAGCGGAAAACCGAGCTTTGTTCCATCGAGTGGCCAATACCTTGAATTACTTGGACATTAAAACGGTGATCGTCTCTTGCGGAACCTGTATGGACCAGCTTCTAAATTATGAGTTTGGACGTATCTTCCCAGGTTGTCGCTTAATGGATATCCATGAATACCTGCAAGAAAAAGGGGTGTCTTTAGATCAAGCAACTGGGGTTAAATACTTGTACCATGCCCCTTGCCATGATCCGATGAAATTGAAAGATGGTACGACGGTGGCGAAAGATTTACTTAAAACCACTGAAGTTCAGCTTAATGACCGTTGTTGTTCTGAAGCAGGAACCTTGGCAACGGCACGTCCTGATATTTCAACCCAGTTACGTTATCGCAAAGCGATTGAACTTAAGAAAGGGATTCAAGAGCTGACGGGTGAAGACAAGGCGCACAACGGTAATGTTAAGTTGCTAACCTCTTGTCCAGCTTGCCAGCAAGGTCTAAATCGATATGAAAGCGAGACCGGTTTAAAAACCGATTACATTGTGGTGGAGCTTGCGAAAAATCGGCATGGTGATGAATGGAAGCAGCATTTTGTCGAGCAGCTAAAGAGCGGCGGAGTTGAGAAAGTTCTGTTGTAGTTTTCAGGAAGTTCATTTCAATGCAAAAAAAGCCGAGTGGATAATCCCCTCGGCTTTTTTGTACCTATTATTTGCTTGGCTTAGTTTTGTAAACCGAAAGCCGTAGCAAGCATTATTTAGGCGTTTGTGCCGCGTAGAATTCGGCGAGTTCTTTGATTTCAGCATCGGTTAGCCCTTTCGCAAAAGGTGCCATGGTGGCATCTTTACGGAAACCATCGCGAAAATCTTTCATCTGCTTTTCGAGATAAGAGGCATGTTGACCGGCTAATTTTGGAAAATTGGGTACCATGCTATTGCCATCTGCACCGTGGCAACCCACACACGTTGCCGCTTTGGCAGGGGCTGCTTGAGCACTGAAGGTCGCGCCAAACAGCATCGACGTTGAAAGGGCAGCTAAGATCATCTTTTTCATGGGTTAATCCTTTAATTTAAATAGAGTGAACGCTTAGGCACAGTAAAGCGTCCAGGCTGATTAAAACCATTATGGATTTTATCAAATGCTTGTTCCCTAACAGAAGGGCAAGCTCAGGGTCTTTATTATAGGCAGAAATGGGTATAAAAAAACCGCCCAAAGGCGGTTTCTCTTAACGTATTTGAAATCTAATTATAGACCAGCAACGTAAGCAGCGATGTTCGCCATGTCTGCGTCAGAAAGACCAGCAGCCATAGGAGCCATCATAGAAGTCATAGGACCAACTTGTTCGCCGGCTTTGTATTTTTGCAACAAAGAAACCACTTGCGCAGGATCTTGACCAGCAAGTTTTGGACCTACTCCGCCTTCACCAGCACCACCATGGCAGCCTGCACAAGTTGCGTAAGCCGCTTGACCCGCTGCTGCGTCACCCGCTTGAGCAGCGGCACCAAAAGAAACAAGACCAGCCGCAGCTAGAGCAATCATAGTTTTTTTCATAGCACTCTCCTAAAAGCACAATTTAAAAAAAGGTTCGGGGTTTCCCCTGGTTGCAAATTACATACGAAAAGGTCAAATGAGTCAAGGATACAGACTTGAGTAAGCCTTAATAATCCCAGCAAAGTTGACGCAATCTCGGACGCGGTCCCGCTAATCTTGAGCAAAGCTCGATTCTTTTCTGCAAGAGTTTGGATTTGGCTTCCGTCATCAGTCATATTTACTGCAAAAAGGCTTCTCTTAGGCGCAGGAATCACTCAGAATAAAGCACGACAAAAAACCTGTGTTCTGCAGATTTTGCCGGTTACGATGCGATGAGGGTTTGCGAATGATCACGATTTTACGTCTCTGGGCGGTGGTTTTACTGTTAAGTTTGTTTAGCTGGATGTTGCTGAAGTGGGTGGGAAAAGCCCAGTCTTTTTGGGTGGTATTATTGTTTTGGGTATTGGCAATTTTTGGTAGCATGGGAGCCATGTACCTGCTTTCGGTTTGGGTCGCGGGTCTCTGAGACGATCAAAATAGGGGTTATCGAGACCATTCTTTAAGCCACGAAGCCTACCAAGGTCGTGAAGGCTTGGTATAGCTTCTTTGTGGTTTTACATTCCACCTCAGTTCATTGATTATGGAATCGAGTGGTCTTAATAAATCAGTGTTTTTCGGCTGAAAACTCTTCTCGAAGGCGTTGAAAACTTTGATAGCGTGTTATGGCAATTTCTCCGTTTTCTACTGCGTTTTTAATGGCGCATTCGGGTTCGTGGGCATGGCTGCAGTTATGAAATTTGCAACGCCCCAAAAAGGGCGCAAAATCCGGATAACAAAGCTCTAACTCATTCAACGAACAGGGCGTTGGGTTGAATTGACGCACCCCAGGTGAATCAATTAAGTTGCCGTGATAAACACTCTGATTCGGATCGGCGCTAAGGTGATAGAGAATACTATTGGTTGTGGTGTGTTTGCCCAGTCCGGTTGCTTCCGATAGGGCGCCAATCCGAATCTCTAAATCAGGAATCAACGCTTGAATCAGTGAGGATTTTCCCGCGCCAGACGGCCCGACAAATACCGAATTTTTGTCTTGCATAAACGTTAAGAGTTCTGCTAAACCTTGCTGGGAAACCGTTGAAGCTGGGATTAGCGGTATCCCCATTTCATCGTAGGGCTGTAAGAGTTCGGCCACCAGTTCCCAGTCTTCATCTTGTGCCAGTAAATCGGTTTTGTTCAAAATAATAATGGCTGGAATCTTTAGTTGTTCTGCGGCGACCAGATAGCGATCAATCATATCTGGGTGAATCCCCGGTACAACAGGAGCCACAATACCGATAAAGTCGATATTGGCCGCTACCATCCGGGTTTGTCCGCGAAAACCGGGACGGCTCAGTTCATGGCTTCTGGGCAAGACACTGACTACCACGCCGGTGCCGGCTTCAATATCGGCACGCCAAATGACTTGGTCACCCGCGACCAGTTTGCCTAAATGTTGACGGATTGCGCAGTTAAAGGCTTCGCGGTGTGCATCTTCAATTAATACACGTTTACCAAAACTGGTAATGACAAGACCTTGCCTTTCTTCACTAAGCAGACCGTTTTCTTGTTGCAGCTTTATGCCTTCCGAAGGTTTTTGACGCTGTTGCGTGACGCGACGGTTTTGTTGTTGGGTAAGGCGACGTTTGGACATGGTTGGGTTTTCCAGATTGGCTTAGAGGTCAAGGATTTAGTCGGCGAGTAGGGCGTTGATTTTCGCCGCCATAATCATATCGTTCAAGCTTAAGCCCTTAATGCTGTGGGTACTGAGGTGAATTTCACACCAGTTATAACCAAAACAGATTCGTGGATGGTGGTCTTCTCGGTGCGCTAACCAAGTCACTGCGTTCACAAATGCCACGGTTTGATAGTAGTTTTTAAAGTCAAATCGCTTGTGAATTTCGGCGTAGTTAAGAGGCGTTTGCCAGCCAGAAAGATGGCTGAGATTACTCTCAATACTGGGAATAATCAGCCCCTTTTCTTTGGCTCCGATCTCTTTGCATCGGCTATTTAACAGTTGTTGCAGCAGTTCGCTGTGGATTGCCATAGAAACTCCTTGGTGATAAAAATCGATTTAACCTAACGGATTGTGCACAGCGGCAAGGCTGTGCAAGTGATCAATGCGGATTTTGGCCGGTGGATGGCTGTCATGATACGCCGAGTAAGCTGGGTCTGGGGTAAGGGTACTGGCGTTATCGCGGTAGAGTTTCAGTAAGGCCGAAACCAAGTGATTGGCACCGACATGTTGTGCCGCAAACGCATCAGCCTCAAATTCTTGTGTACGGCTTTTGATCGCCATTAGAGGCCCAACAAAAAACAGAATCGTAGGCATAACACTCATAAAGAGCAAGAGTGCAATCGCTGGAGATTGATCAAGCATACCAAGCCCTTGATAAAAACCCGGTTGTTGAATCAGCCAGCCTAAAAAAGCCAGTGCCGTTAGACTCATGAGCGCCATGCCGAGCAAGCGCTTTTTAATATGGCCGTGATGATAATGACCGAGTTCATGCGCCAAGACCGCTTCCACTTCTTGTGGAGTCAACGTTTCCAGCAGGGTATCAAAGAAGACAATGCGTTTGCTTTTGCCAAAACCGGTGAAGTAGGCATTGCCATGGCCGCTTCGCGAGGAACCATCCATCACCAAGACCCCATTCGATTCAAAGCCAGTGCGAGCCAAAAGGGCGTCGATACGCTGCTTCATTTCTCCATCGGCCAGTGGCGTAAAGCGATTGAACAGAGGGGCAATCCATCTTGGGTAAGCCCACATTAGCAGTAATTGGAAGCCCATCCAAACGAGCCAGGTATAGAGCCACCATAAGTCGTTAAGATATGCGTTCATGATGCTCAACACCGCCCACGCCAAGGGGATTCCGAATCCTAAAGTCAGCAACCATTGTTTGAATAGATCGCTGATAAAAGTACGAGCGCTGGTTCGGTTAAAGCCAAACTGGGCTTCAATCTTAAAGGTGCTCAAAATTGAAAAAGGCAGATGAAGCAATGACAGCAGCCAGAGGGTGCTGACTAGGAATGCAACCTCTTGCCAAACCGGACTCAAATTGGTTTGCGTCCACAGATGATAGAGGTCTTGAAATCCGCCACCGAGCGTCATGAATACCAAAATTGCCGCATCATAAAACAGCCCTAGCCGATTGAGTTGGAGCTTGGCGCGGCTGTAATCCGCGGCTTTATGATGGGCTTCTAGACTTATCATCTGGGCAAAATCGGCAGGCACTTGTTCACGATGGCGGCCAATATGAAACTGATTTTTAATGTTTAACCAGAGTTCAATCAACAGGTTAAGCACTAATGTGAAAAGAAAAATCGAGGTAATCCAAGCAGTCATAGGCGCAAGCTTCCGAGTAAATCGTATAAGATAGGCCCCTATTTTAGGGAAAAGAGTGCAGAAATGAAGTCAGAGAATCATTTAATTTGGATTGATTTAGAAATGACCGGTCTCGATCCGCAGAATCATCGCATTTTGGAAATTGCGACCGTTGTCACCGATGCTCAGCTCAATATTTTGGCAGAGGGGCCAGTGTTGGCCATTCAAACGCCTGCCGAAGAGTTGGCAAAAATGGATCAGTGGTGTCAAACCCATCATGGTAAGTCGGGTTTGACTGCTCGGGTTGAAAACAGCCAAGTTTCCCTTGCCCAGGCTGAGCAGCTAACCTTGGCGTTTCTGAGTGATTATATTCCTGCTGGGAAGTCGCCAATGTGTGGGAATTCAATTTGCCAAGATCGACGTTTTTTGGCGCAATGGATGCCGACTCTAGAGGGTTTTTTTCACTATCGTAATTTGGATGTCAGTACCCTAAAAGAGTTGGCGCGTCGCTGGGCACCCCAGGTGTACAGTGCTCATCAAAAAAAGGGCGCACATTTGGCTTTGGAGGACATCATCGAATCGATCGATGAGCTTAAGCATTACCGTCAAACCCTGTTTGCCGAAACTTTTCGTGGTTAGACCGATTCTGTTTGAAAAGGCAGGCTGCAAAAAGGCACGAAAAAAGAACTGCTTAGAGTTCTCATGCGCATGCTCTTCCGCTATAATCTCGCCTTTACTTTCTGAATAATTCAGAGAGCGCTTTGTTTTTTTGCCTAAGTCTTGCAATCGAACGTTTGCAGAATGTTAGGCCTAATTCAAGAGGACCATTGTTGTGGAAATGACTGGTGCCCAGATCCTAGTGCATTATTTGCAGGATGAGGGTGTAGAGCACATTTGGGGGTATCCGGGCGGCGCGGTTTTGCCTATTTACGATGCCCTGGATACAGACGCTAAAACTTTAAATCACATTTTAGTTCGTCATGAGCAAGCGGCTGTCCATGCGGCAGATGGTTATGCTCGCTCTACAGGCAAGCCAGGCGTGGTCTTGGTAACTTCTGGCCCCGGCGCTACCAATGCGGTAACCGGGATTGCCACTGCTTATATGGATTCAATTCCTATGGTTTGCATCACTGGCCAAGTGCCAACGGCCTTAATCGGCCTCGATGCTTTCCAAGAAATTGACACCGTTGGCATTACCAGACCCATCGTAAAACACAACTTCTTGGTCAAGGATGTGAATGATTTGGCAATCACGCTCAAAAAAGCGTTTTATCTTGCCACAACGGGCCGACCCGGCCCAGTTGTCGTTGACATTCCGAAAGATGTTCAAACTGCCAAAAGCCACTATGTCTTCCCACAAGAAGTTGAAATACGCTCCTATTTGCCTGTAACGAAAGGTCACAGCGGCCAAATTAAGAAAGCGGTGGAAATGATGCTTTCTGCCAAGCGCCCAATTTTGTATGTGGGTGGCGGAGTCGTGCTGGGCGATGCCTCAGCCGAGCTAACGGAACTGACGCACAAATTAGGTTTTCCAATTAATCAAACACTGATGGGATTGGGTTCGTTTCCCGCGTCCGACCCGCAGGCGTTAGGAATGTTGGGAATGCACGGTACCTACGAAGCCAACCTGGCGATGCACCATTCGGATGTCATTATTGCGATTGGTGCGCGTTTCGACGATCGTGTAACGGGTAATCTTGAAAAGTTCTGTCCGGATGCCAAAATCATTCATATTGATATTGACCCTGCGTCGATTTCTAAAAACGTCATTGTGGATATTCCGATTGTTGGCCCGGTGAAACAGGTGCTTGGCGAAATGCTGCATGTGTTGGAGCAGACCAAGCAGAAAAAAGATGAAAAGGCTTTAGCCGAATGGTGGCAGCAGATTGAAGCTTGGCGTTCAACGCAGTGCCTGCGCTTCGACACTACCGGTGCCAAGATAAAGCCTCAAGCGGCGATGCAAGCCGTTTGGCGGGTTACGCAAGGTGATGCTTATGTCACATCGGATGTTGGTCAGCACCAAATGTACGCTGCGCAATATTATCCGTTTGATCAACCTCGCCGTTGGATTAATTCTGGGGGCTTGGGCACGATGGGCTTTGGTCTGCCGGCTGCCATGGGCGTGCAAATGGCGTTTCCAAAAGCAACCGTGGTGTGTGTCACGGGTGAAGGCTCTATTCAGATGAATATTCAAGAGCTCAGCACCTGTTTGCAATACAACTTGCCGGTCAAGATCATTTGTCTAAACAATGGCTTTCTTGGTATGGTTCGCCAGTGGCAAGAGTTCTTTTATGAGCGTCGTTACTCGATGTCGTACATGGATTCTCTACCGGATTTTGTCAAGCTGGCCGAGTCTTACGGTCATGTTGGCGTGCGCATTGAGAATCCAGAAACGATGGAAGCCGAATTGGCCGAAGTCTTCTCCGAAAAATACAAAAATCGTTTGGTGTTTGTGGACATCATTACCGACCAGCAAGAGAATGTCTATCCGATGATTCCGGCGGGTGCGGGTTTAAATGAAATGATTTTGGTGTAGGGGAAGGCGCAAGATGAAACACATTATTTCAATGCTTATGGAAAATGAATCGGGCGCTTTATCACGCGTTGCCGGATTGTTTTCAGCCCGCGGCTACAATATCCAAGCGCTAACGGTTGCTCCCACTGAAGATGAATCTTTATCGCGTTTAACGCTGGTCACCAATGGTACTGACCAGCAGATTGAACAGATTGTGAAGCACCTTAACCGTTTAATTGATGTGGTTAAGGTTTTGGATTTAACCGAAGGGGCGCACATTGAGCGCGAGCTGATGCTGATTAAGGTCGCCGCCACCGGCGATATGCGTGAAGAGTATAAGCGTTTGGCGGATATTTTCCGCGCCGACATTATTGATGTGACGGCAACGACATACACTATCCAAATGGTTGGTGACAGTAAAAAGCTGGACGCTTTTATTGCCACCTTGGATTCTGGGCTGATTCTTGAAACAGTCCGCTCCGGGACAATGGGCATATTGCGCGGCGAGAAATGCCTGCAAATCAGCTAAAATTCCCCTCTTTTTACGGCTTTTATTTAACCTCGGCGGCGTTGAGCCGCCTTTGATTTAAGGACAAAACATGCAAGCTTATTACGATAAAGACTGCGATCTTTCAATTATCCAAGGCAAAAAAGTTGCTGTTATCGGTTTCGGTTCACAGGGTCATGCGCATGCAGCCAACCTAAAAGATTCTGGTGTGGATGTGGTTGTCGGTCTGCGTCCAAGCTCTTCTTCGGTTAAAAAAGCCGAAGCTTACGGTTTAAAAACGGCGGATGTGCCAACTGCGGTTGCGGGCGCGGATGTCGTCATGATTTTGACTCCGGATGAGTTCCAAGCCGAACTTTACAAAAACGAAATCGAACCAAACATTAAACAAGGTGCGGCCTTGGCGTTTGCTCATGGTTTTGCGATTATTTACAACCAAATCGTGCCTCGTAAAGATCTAGACGTCATTATGATTGCTCCTAAAGCACCTGGTCATACTGTTCGCTCTGAATTTGTAGCCGGTCGCGGTATCCCAGATTTGATTGCTATTGAACAAAACGCTTCTGGTCAAGCACGTGAAATCGCGCTTTCTTACGCTTCTGCTGTTGGCGGTGGTCGTACTGGTATTTTGGAAACCACTTTCCGTGAAGAGTGTGAAACGGATCTGTTTGGTGAGCAAGCGGTGCTATGTGGTGGTGCCGTTGAACTGGTCAAAATGGGCTTTGAAACCTTGGTTGAAGCCGGCTACGAGCCTGAAATGGCTTATTTCGAGTGTTTGCACGAGTTGAAGTTGATTGTGGATCTGATGTTCGAAGGCGGTATTGCTAACATGAACTATTCGATTTCAAACAATGCCGAATACGGTGAATATGTAACCGGTCCACGCGTTATTAACGAAGAGTCTCGTGAAGCCATGCGTCAAGCATTGCGCGACATCCAAACTGGTGAGTATGCCAAACAGTTTATTCTAGAAGGTAAATCCGGTTATCCGTCAATGACTGCACGTCGTCGTGAAGATGCTGAGCACCCAATTGAAATCGTTGGCGGAAAACTGCGTGCGATGATGCCTTGGATTCAAGCGAACAAAATCATCGATAAAGACAAAAACTAACCAGCATTAAAGGAGTGCGGCATTTGCACTCATTTTATGTTTCGTCAGAAAGCCGACCTCGTGTCGGTTTTTTGTTTTTCCGCTGAAGCTCTGTTCGTTGAGGAGTGGATGTTTAAAGATGAATCGAAGGGGCGAAGGAAGGGAATAAATATTTATTTTGTTTATGTGTTCATAAAAATCTCTTCTATTAGAATTTGCGGGACTATTTTAGCGTCTGGTTATAATAGCCGCGTATTTTACTCAACGATTTTTGTGGTTTAAAACAAGGGCTTGTAAATGGAAAAAATCATTATTCCTGGCGCCGTCATTTTTGCGGCTATTTTAGTATTCATTTTGATGAGTGTTTAACACCATTCTGCAACAGCACAGCACCATGCTTTAAGCACCATTTAGGGTGCTTTTTTTATTTTTTGAACAGGTCATTTGGTGAGGGCTGTCATGAAAATACTGCTTAAAGAAATGCAGAAGACTTTTAGGCTCTCGGCAATCAGGGTTTGTTCTGCACCTCTGAATATTCTTGTTAGGAAAATCGCACCATGGTAAGTACGCTTGGTTTATTGTTGCCGGTTTTTGCACTGATTGCATTAGGAGCCGTAGCGGGTAAAACCGGCGTATTAGGGGAAACTGCAGCACGTGAGTTGAGTCGGTTTGTGATTTGGTTGGCTTTGCCCGCACTCTTGTTTACGATTATGGCGAACAGTGATTGGCGGAGTTTATGGCAGCCAGAGTTTCTCTTGGTTTATTTGCTCGCCACTTTTTCACTCTTTGTTTTAGTGTGGAGTTGGCGTAGGCGTTATTCAACGCTTGAAGCGGGGATGGATGCTTTAGCCGCAGCCTATTCGAACACGGGTTATATCGGATTTCCCTTACTGTTTTTGGTGTTTGGAAGCGTCAGTGAGGTTCCTACCGCTCTGGCCAGCATGATTGTGGTTGCGGGGTTGTTTGCACTTGCGGTTATGCTTATTGAAAGTGCGATACACCATGCATTATCTTGGTATCAGCGTTTGTGGAGTGTGTCGCTTGGGGTCTTAAAAAATCCACTCTTGGTTGCTCCAGCGGCAGGCGCGATTTTTGCAGCAACCGATTGGTCAATGCCTGCTCCAGTGAGTCATTTTCTATCACTGCTCGCTGCGGCGGCCAGTCCCGTTGCCTTAATCAGTTTGGGGCTTTTTTTAGTGCAAAGCCATCAGCGGTCGGCGGCCAACGTAACGCCATTCTGGACAATAGATATTCATCTGTTCAGTCTGGTGGTCGGCAAATTGATTTTATTGCCATTATTGGTGGCAATCTTGGCTTTTTGGGTGATCCCTTTACCGCCTTTGTGGGCGTGGATGGCAGTGATTTTAGCCGCTTTACCAACCGGAACCGGCCCTTATATGTTGGCTGAGTTTTATCAAGCGGATGCGCGGCGCGTGGCGCAAACTATTTTGTTTTCGACCCTGTTTTCGTTATTGACCTTAAGCGTACTTTTACACTGGATACCTGAGACGCTGCGCGCACCGCTTCAGCCTTAAAGCAGATCATAGGCCAGTAATAAAACAGTAATAGCGAAAACAGTGATAGCCTAAGAGGCTATTACTGTTTGCAAAGTGGCAAACTGAAATGCGTGGCCATGGGTTTTTTTCTCTTGCTTAATTTTGTGAAACTCATCTCACCTTTGTTCCAACATAAAAAAACCCCAAGTGAATCAATCAACTTGGGGTTTAGAGTATGGTGCGAGCGGAGAGACTCGAACTCTCACACCAAAGGCGCCAGAACCTAAATCTGGTGCGTCTACCAATTCCGCCACGCTCGCA
>JAFGXP010000001.1 GCA_016936535.1 Thiotrichales bacterium
CACATCTTCATCAAAGTTTTCAAACAACTGCTCACGTGTATTGACCATTTGCGCGTTAATTTCATGCGCTAGGTCAGACTGCAATTGGGCAAAGGCTTGTTGAATCTCTTCCGGCTGACGGCAAGAGTCGTAAATCTGTTTAATGCGTTTTTCAAAATCCACCCCACTGCCAATCGCCCCTAAGACTTCATCGGATGCACCAAATACGCCATCAAACAGGGTAAATTTTTGTTGAAGTAACTCGTGAACGCGCTTATCCGCTTCGTTTGTAAGATCAATAAAATTGAGCACCACCACATCATGCTTTTGCCCGTAACGATGACAGCGGCCGATTCGTTGCTCAATTCGCTGCGGATTCCACGGCAAATCGTAGTTGATCACCAAGGAGCAAAATTGCAGGTTGACACCTTCCGCCGCGGCTTCGGTGGCAATCATAATGGTGCCTTGCTCTTTGAAATATTCCACCAAGGCGGCGCGCGTATCGGCCGTTTTTGAACCGGTAATTTTGTCGCTATTTTGGTGTTTTGTTAACCAGGCCTGGTAGATTTGACGGGCTTCAATACTATTGTTTTCACCATTAAACAGCACCAAACCTTGGCCATACTCGGTTTCCGCCAAGATTTGCCGTAGGTATTCTTGAGTTCTTTTGGACTCGGTAAAGATAATCGCTTTTTGCTCTGCGCCTTGTTTTTCCAGCTCGTGGAAAGCGCGTTCAAGCGCCGTTAAAAGTGCAGTGCCTTTGGCATTTTCACGAATATTTTGCGCCAGCTCTTTAAAGGCTCTAAGTTCGTTGATTTCATCCTGAATGGAGTCGATTTGTTCTTGCGTCAGAACCTCTGATTCCTCCCCTTCTTGCCATTCATCGGAAGTTTCATCGAGTGCTTCAAAGTTCTCACCGATTTGCGTCATCACCTCTTGATCTGGCAAATTGTTTTCTAAACGCTGTATCAAAGAATCCAGCGCCCCAGCAATCGCAAACGAAGACGAGGCTAACAATTTCCACATGACCATGGAGATGAGTTGGCGCTGACCGCTGGGCAAAGCATAGAGATTGGGGCGGCGTAAATAATCCGATACCCAAGCATAAAGCTGCTGCTCGTCACTCGAAGGGGTGAACTCTTCCACCAAGGGAATGCGCTTAGTGTAAGAAACATACTGCTGCACATCCTTGCGCAAAGTACGTTTGCAGATCGGTTGAATACGATTTTTGAGGTCTGCGAAGGTTAAGCTGTCATTGATGCGCGCATATTTAATGCGAAAACTGTCCAAATCCCCAAATAAGGTTTCGTCGATAATGCTGACCAGCCCATATAGTTCTAGCAGTGAATTTTGCAGTGGTGTTGCCGTTAGCAAAACTTTTTGCGTTTGCGCCAAAGTGTCTTTAATCACCTGCGCTGTTTTATTGCTTTTTTTATAGACGTTTCTTAGTCGGTGCGCCTCGTCAATCACCGCTAAATCCCAAGGCAACCGCTTTATATCATCGGCTTTCGCTTTCGCAAACTGGTATGAACAAATGACAATCTTTTCACCTTGATCAAAAGGATTGCGCATTCCTTCTTTTTTCAGCGCTTTGTAACTGTCGCCTTCTAAAATCAGGCCATCGACACCAAACTTTTCCTGCAATTCTTGATGCCATTGTTTGCGCAGGTTGGCAGGGACAATGATTAAAATTCTGCGGCGATACTCGGCCCACTTTTGGGCAATCACTAACCCCGCCTCAATCGTTTTACCCAAGCCCACTTCATCCGCCAATATAACGCCCTTGGACAAGGGATTCCGAAAAGAAAACAAAGCGGCATCAACTTGATGAGGATTCAAGTCAATTTGCGCATCCATAATGGCACCAGTGAGCTTATCTTGACTATCGGCGGCTAAACGGCGCGTCAGCTGCCAGGCGAAGTATTGGGATTGATGAGAAGAAAACATTTTAAAGATTGCTCAAAAAATAAGTATAGTAACAAAAACCTTAAACCTTGTTTTTGTAAACCTAGAAAAACAAAAAAGAGACTATAGGATGTGAAAATTATTGGTTTAACCGGCGGAATTGGTAGCGGTAAAAGCACGTTTTGTGCGTTGATGGCTGAGCGGGGGATCGAAACGGTGGACACAGACCAAATTGCGCGAGAGGTGGTGGCGCCGGGCACAATGGGCTTACAGCAGGTCTTAGCGGAGTTTGGTCAGGCAATGCAAAATAGCGATGGTTCTTTGAATCGAGCAGCGCTTCGCGAGGACATTTTTACCAATCCGGCAGATGAGGTGCCCCGCAAAAAACTGGAGGGGATTTTACATCCATTGATTCAAGCCGAAACCCAAAGACAGATTTGGGCTTATCAGCAAGATGCCACCTATCAGGCCCCCTATCTTTTGGTTGCCATTCCGCTGCTGGTTGAGGGCATCCTTAAAACCGGACAAAAACCCTCTTACCTTGATGAAATTTGGGTATTGGACTGTGATGAAGCAACACAAATTGCGCGCGCGCGCCAGCGCGATGGGGTCACTCAGCAACAAATTGAAGCGATTATCGCCAGCCAAGCCACACGCGCCCAACGTCGGACTTGGGCGGATTGGGTGATTCACAATGATGCGGACTTGACGAACTTGAAGCAGCAGATTAACGCAAGACTAACGAATCCTTAAAGCGGATCATGCCTAGGTTGTTCACACTTCGCCTCACTTAACAACTCAATCCAGTGTTTTACCGGCGTTTGGGTGCCCTTTTGCAGATGCAGTAAGCATCCAATATTGGCGGTCACAATCACCTCGGGGTCATCTTGCTGTAAATGCTGAAGTTTTTGCCGGCGCAGTTGTTTCGCCAGCGTCGGTTGCAAGAGCGAATAGGTTCCCGCTGAACCGCAACACAAGTGCGCATCCTGTACCGGATTGACCCGATACCCCAATTTACGCAAGGTGGTTTCAACCACGCCCTGCAATTTTTGACCGTGTTGCAAACTGCAAGGGGCATGAAAAGTGATGTTCTGGTTGTCATAGTGCGTTAAGGGCGAAAGATCCTGTTTGAGCAAGAACTCGGAAATATCAAAAGTGGCCGCCACCACTCTCTCAGCTTTGGCTCGGTATTCGCAATCGTTGCGCAGCAAATGAGCATAATCTTTTAGCATTGCGCCACATCCACTGGCGTTTGAAAGAATGGCTTGCCCTCCTTGATCCAAATATGCACACCACTGCTCGACATTACGCTTTATTTTTTCAAGGGCCTCTGCCTGTCCAGAAAGATGATGTTCAATCGCACCGCAACACGCACTTTGTGGCGTTTGCAGCACGTGAAATCCTAATTTATTCAACACCTTAATACTGGCTTGATTAATGTTTGGTGCCAAGGCCGGCTGTACACATCCCGACACCAATAAAACCGAGTGGCGCACAGCATCTTCACGATCGGCCAACTGCTGCTGTAATACCAACGCCTCAACGCTGAACTTTAATGCTTTGGAGTGACGCAAAAAAGGAAGCAGGCGAATCAAACCATTAAATAACATAGGGGTCGTCAGGCTTTTACGTAAGCCCCAACGCAAGGCACGCTGCCAAAAGGCTCTGGGGCTAGCGTGTTCAATCGCCTCTCGCCCAATTTCCAGCAGATGGGCGTATTTTACGCCCGAAGGACAGGTCGTTTCGCAAGCGCGGCAGCTTAAACAGCGATCGAGATGCGTTAAAGACTCCCCACTCACCGGATTGCCTTCAAGGGCACTTTTAATTAAATAGATTCGCCCGCGCGGGGAATCTAATTCATCGGCCAATAAGCCATAAGTTGGGCAGGTTGCCAAACAAAACCCGCAATGCACGCAGCTGCGCAGAATCTTATCCGCCGTCTGGCCCGGCTCTGTGGCCAATAAATCTTGGGGTAAATGGGTTTGCATAATTCCGACAAATCCTAAGGTTACAAATCTTGAAACACATGATAGGGATCAAAGACTTTTTTGAGTCCCTGTTTGATTTTTTGCACACCCAAACCGTCGTTATGGCGTGGCAAAAAACGCTCGTCCCATAGGGTCACATAAGGGTGCTCTGGCTTATGCTCACTCGCAACCCAACGCCGACTGCCACACATCCCCACCGCAATTGTCCCATCAATGCAAGGCGTGGTACTTTCCACGTCTAGACGCCAAAGCTTCTGTCCCGGCGGCAATTTAGGTCGAAACGGGTTGAGCGTTTGCCAGACTTGATTATCCACCGCTTCAACGCCCACTCGATTGGTCTGCTTAGGGTGTGCGCCCATCACCCGATAATAGAAATAACCTCCATAATAGGCCGCACCTGAGAGCGGCAGAGAGGTACCGGCCAACTGATTCATTAAAACAATTGCCTCGCACTCCGGCATTTCAATCCGATAAGTGACTTCTTCAACCAGAGGCACCACCTTCAAACTCAGCTCAGTAACCAACGCCATGGAACCCTTGGAACCTGCCAACATTCGCGACACATCGTAACCGGCGACGTTCTTGATCATTTTGCCGCCAAAACTAAGCGCGCGACCTTGGCCGTCCAGTAATTTCGTGCCCAGAACATAATCTCGTAATTTGCCGCGAAACGGGCGAGCGGGGCCGGTTAAAGCGCAGGCATAGGTACCGCCAATGGTCGAATTACCGTATTCAGGGGGCTCAAATGCCAACATTTGTTTTTTCTCAGCCAGTACCTGTTGTAACTCTTGCAAGCGCGTGCCAGCGCGGGCCGTAATAACCAACTCAGCCGGTTCATAAGACAAAATCCCACTATGCTCTTGTATCGACAACACCTGCGCCGTGTCATTCAGGGGCACCTTGGAGTTGCCGCCCACAATTTGTAAGGTTTGATTTTCGTGCCGTGCTTGTTGAATTTGCTCGGCTAAAAGTTTCACAGTTTGCTCCATTAAAATCGCTCCAAATGGGCAAACGGCAACTGCCCCTTATGCACATGCATCTGTCCCAACTCCGCGCAACGGTGCAAAGTCGGCACAGCTTTGCCAGGATTGAGCAAACCGGTATCATCAAATACCGCCTTAATTCCATGAAAAATTTCCAGCTCATCGCCCTGATATTGATGGCACATTGAATTGAGTTTTTCGACACCCACGCCGTGTTCGCCAGTAATGGTTCCACCCACATCAACACACAGGTTTAAAATATCGCAACCAAACGCTTCAGTACGCTGCAATTGACCAGGTTGATTTGCATCGTACAGAATCAAAGGATGCAAGTTGCCATCGCCGGCATGAAATACATTGGCCACTCGCAAATCGTATTTTTGCGATAACTTAGCGATTTCTTCCAAAACATAAGCCAACTGACTGCGCGGAATAGTGCCATCCATACAATAATAATCGGGCGAATAGCGCCCAACCGCCGGAAATGCATTTTTACGTCCTTGCCACAAGGCAGTACGCTCACGCTCGTTTTGCGACACTCGAATTTGATAGGCACCTTGACCGGTCAGAATCTCCGCCACACGTTGTGCATCGACCTGAACCTGATCGTGACTGCCATCCACTTCACACAGTAACAGCGCTTGCGCATCAGTTGGATAACCAACCTTGGCAAAATCCTCTGCCGCTTGAATCGAGAAGCGATCCATCATTTCCAAACCAGCTGGGATAATCCCTTCTTGCAAAACGGCGGTCACCGCTTCGGCACAGGCTTTTACGCAAGAAAACGCGGCCATCACCAGCTGCGCGGCTTCCGGCTTAGGCAAGAGCTTAAGTTTAATTTCGACAATCACGCCCAACAGCCCTTCTGAGCCATTCAGTAAAGCCAACAAGTCGATGCCATCGTCTTTTTCATCAAATACGTACTCTTCACCAGCCATATTCAAAACCCGAATCGACGTGACATTGTGCACCGTCAAGCCATATTTCAAGCAGTGGACACCACCGGAATTTTCGGCAACATTCCCACCGATTGAACACGCAATTTGCGACGATGGGTCTGGTGCGTAATAAAGACCAAAAGGCTCAACCGCTTGAGTCACTTGAATATTTCGCACCCCCGGCTCAACCACAGCAATACGTTGCAAAGGATCAATCTTTAAAATCTTATTTAATTTTGAGAGCCCCAAAACAATGCCCTCTTTAAGCGGCAAAGCCCCGCCGGCCAATCCTGTACCGGATCCGCGCGTAATAACAGGGGTCTGATGTGCTTTACAAATTTGCAGAACCCTTTTGACCTGGTCAATGTTTTCAGGCAACACCACCGCCAAAGGTTTTTCGCGATAAGCCGAAAGCGCATCGCACTCATAAGGACGACAGGCCTCTTCGCTGGTCAAAACCGACGTATTGGGGAGCGCCTGTTGTAAAGCTTGCACAACCTGCATTTTGATATCTCTTGTAAGTCGTTGGAACGAACAATTATAATTGGATGCACGCTTTTTTCTATAGAGGATTATCTATGCAGTCATTCAACCCACCTATAAGAACCCTTATGGGTCCTGGTCCCTCCGATATTCATCCACGTGTTTTACAAGCGATGGCTCGTCCTACCATTGGCCATCTTGATCCTGCGTTTATCGGCATGATGGACGAAGTGAAAGAACTGCTCAAATACGCCTTCCAAACCAAAAATGAACTCACCATGCCCGTCTCAGCGCCCGGTTCTGCGGGAATGGAAACCTGTTTTGTGAACTTGGTGGAACCCGGCGACAAGGTGATTGTCTGTATCAATGGCGTTTTCGGCAATCGGATGAAAGAGAATATCGAACGATTTGGTGGTCAAGCTGTGGTGGTGGCCGATGATTGGGGCACTGCGGTCACACCGGCCAAACTCGAAGCGGCCTGTGCGGCGCATCCGGATGCCAAAATTGTTGCATTTGTCCATGCCGAAACCTCAACTGGGGCTTGCTCGGACGTCAAAACGCTGTGTGAAATTGCGCGCAAATATGACTGTCTGAGCATTGTAGATGCCGTGACTTCCTTAGGCGGTGTAGAACTGCGCGTTGATGAATGGGGCGTCGATGCCATCTATTCGGGTACACAAAAATGCCTTTCCTGTGTACCAGGTATCTCGCCCATTTCTTTCTCGGAAAAAGCCTTAGACAAAGTCCGCAACCGTAAAACCAAAGTCCCCAGTTGGTTTTTAGACCTCAATCTCGTCATGGGTTATTGGGCGGGGGGTCAAAAACGCGCTTATCATCATACCGCTCCGGTGAATACTCTTTATGCGCTGCATGAATCACTGATTATGCTCAAGGACGAAGGGCTCGAAAACGCTTGGCAGCGCCATGCCCAGCTGCATCAAGAACTGAAAAGTGGCTTAGAATCGATGGGGATTCGTTTTGTCGTACCCGAAAGCCAACGTTTACCTCAACTAAATTCAGTTTGGATTCCAGACGGCGTCAAGGATGCCGAAGTACGCGCTCAACTGCTGAATGAGTACAATCTTGAGATTGGCGCGGGCTTGGGCGATTTTGCCGGCAAGGTGTGGCGGATTGGCTTGATGGGACAAAGCTGCCGCAAAGAAAAGGTGCTTTTCTGTTTGGCGGCTTTGCAAGCTGTCCTACCACACTAAATCCACCAACCAATCATCACCCTAATTGAAAAGCGCAGCCCAAACTGCGCTTTTTCGCTTTACACGTTTTATTACGCAACGAACCACAGGAGCGCTGAACGCATGAACGCCAATCGAATTGCCGGACAAACGGCCTTGATTACCGGAGCCACTTCCGGTTTTGGCTGGGCGACCGCTTGGGCCCTGGCCAATATGCAGGTTAATTTGCTACTGCTGGGACGACGCTCGAATCGTTTAGAGGCGCTGGCCACCCAACTGCGTGCCGAACATCCCACCTTACAAATCGAAACCTTAGTCATGGATGTCCGAGATTACCCTCAGCTCCAAACTCAATTGCACGCGTTTATGGCGCAGACGCCGATTGATATTCTCATCAACAATGCCGGTTTAGCCGCTGGATTAGGTTCAATGGTTGAGGGGGATGTTCAGGATTGGGAGCAAATGATTGACACTAACTTAAAGGGCCTGCTGTATGTTAGCCGGACACTCTTACCACAGATGCAAGCCCGCAATCGCGGACACATTATCAATATCGGCTCAATGGCGGGCAACCAGACCTATCCAAATGGCAATGTCTATTGCGCAACGAAAGCCGCTGTCCACGTCTTGGGGCAGGCGATGAACATGGACTTACTCGGCAGCGCCATTCGAGTGTGCACTCTTGCACCGGGTGCGGCTAACACTGAGTTTTCAACAGTGCGCTTTCATGGCGACCAAGCGAGAGCAAACCAAGTTTATCAAGGTTTTGAACCCTTACTGGCCGAAGACATTGCCGAAATGATTCTGTATGTACTCAACGCCCCACCACACGTTAATATCCAAAAAATAGATATGATGCCCACCGCGCAACGCAGTCCTTATCATCTGCATCAAAACGCCTTTGTGGACTAAGCCTCACGCCGCAACAGCACAATCACTTCGGCATGGTCAGTATGCGCAAACAAATCAAAGATACGCGCTTGTTGAACCCGAAATGAGGGCAGACGAGCCAAATCTTTCGCCAAGGATTGCGGATTACAACTGGAATAAATCAGGTTCTTTACTGGGGCTGCACCGTCTAAAAATGCACACAATTCCGCGCCAATTCCCCTTCGTGGGGGGTTAACAATGACGGCATCGGGCATCTCATGCAACCGATTGGCTTGTAAGGCAAAGTCGTCGGCTTTGAGCGCGCGAAAAACCAAGTGATAAAACCCCAACTCGCTCGCCGATTGCCGAGCACTGGCAATCGCTTGTTCGGATACTTCAATGCCAACAATATTTTGTTGCCCTGCTTGGGCGGCATGCAAAGCAAATCCACCAACGCCGCAAAACAGATCCCACAGCGCTTGTGGCCGAATTTGCATCAACCATTCTTGCGCTTGCCGATAGAGTCCTGCCGCCACCTCATCATTGGTCTGAAAAAAACTTTGTGGCTTAAGATGCAGCGGTAAATCATTAAGCCACATGGTTAAACTCGACTGTTCACTGAGCAGAATTTCGTGCGGTCCTTCAATAATGGCCATAGCGACCGGTTGAATATTGACTGACACAACCTGCAACCCTGGACAAGAGGCCAATAACTTAGGGAGCAGCTCTCGCATCGTATCGACCCACTGCTCAGAACGCAGTACAAAACGCAACATCAGAGCCTGCTCACGCTGGCTGTAAGTCAACAAAACATATTTCAATTCGCCAGTCCGCGATTGAATATGATAAGGCGGCAAACGGCAGGCCGTAATCCACGCCTTAATCGGTGCAAAAGCCTGTTGTATCGCTTCAGGGTAGAGCGGACACTCCGATAAATCTTGCGCAACACCTTCGTAATCGACCAGCCCGAATTGGGGATCTTGCCAAGATCCTCCCACTGCCATTTTCGCTTTATTACGAAACCCCATCGGCGCTGTGGCAAAAATCGGTAACCATTGATGCTCGGCAATCATTGGCAGTTGCGCGGCACAGGCACCCTGTTTTTCCACCAATTGTTGAGCATAAGGCATCCGCAAATGGGTACAAGAACGACATTGGCCTTGATTGAAATAGACGCACGAGCTCATGATTTACCCCAAAACTCGCCAATTGCCGCAATGCCTTGCGCCCCCTGCTGTTTTGCGTGCGCAAGCAGTTCGCGAGTCATGCCGCCTAGGGCAAATACCGGCACCGGAACCTGTTTTACCATTTGATGAAACGCCTCCCAGCCGAGAGCATCCTGGTCAGGATGGGTTGCGGTCGGCAAAACCGGAGAAAGTAAAAGAAAATCCGGCTCAAGCGTTAACGCCTGGGCTATCTCCTCGGCATTATGGGTAGAGATCCCTAGCAATTTGTCTTTAGCGATAGGACGAGCGGTATATTCAAACAATTGATTGGAAGCGAGCTGAATTCCGTCGGCACCACTTCTGGCTAAAATCTCCGGCGAACCATTGAGCATCAATTTCGCGCCCGCCTGATGAACCATGGGCAAATTCGCTTGCGCCAACTCAATCACCTCTTCATCTTGCAAACCTTTTGCCCGCAGTTGAATCAGCTGAACCCCGGTATTTAAGAGCTGTTTTACCTTAACCGAGAAGTCTTGCGCGTCGGTAAATTCACCACTAATCGCGTACTTATCCCCCAAGGCCAGAACCGTCAAAATGCCTTGATTCGCTGCCGGAAACCTGAGTTGATGCAATTCGGCAAGCTCAAACCAACGGACGTGTTGCCCCTCTTTGCCATAAGGTATGCCGTCAAAGTCAAAGGTTTGATAGACATGCAGTCGCACCGCAACGGTGCCGTAGTCCCAGGGTATTTCAATCAGAGGCTGCCAATGATCGGTCGTCACACCCAGCTCTTCAAAAAACTCACGCTGCAGCGCTTGCTCAAGACTTTCGCCGCCCTGCACTTTGCCGCCGGGAAATTCCCAGCAATTGGCATGACTCTGGTGCTGTTGACGCAGACTCAAACACACTTCGTTTTCGCAGCGCAGTAAACCGACCACAATCGGCAAATACTCTTTCACCATCTTGACTCTTCCTGTCCAATCCATCGGCAATTCATCAGCAAACTATTGTACGAGATTTTTTTCAGCTAAAATAAGCCTCATTTTCCATTCACACGAAGCCGGATAGCTATGAGTCAATTTTGGAGTCCACTGGTTCACGATCTTACCCCCTATGTACCGGGCGAACAGCCTAAGATCGACAATCTGATTAAACTCAACACCAACGAAAATCCCTACCCGCCTTCCCCACGGGTATTGACCGCGATTGCCGAACAAACCAACGAAAAACTGCGCCTTTACCCAGACCCAAATGGCGATCTGCTCAAAGCCTCGATTGCCAAGTATCACGGTGTGGACAGCAGTGAAGTTTTTGTTGGCAATGGTTCGGATGAAGTGCTCGCACACGCCTTTCAAGCACTGTTAAAACAGGATGAACCCCTGCTTTTCCCCGATATTACTTATAGCTTTTATCCGGTCTATTGCGGACTCTACGGTATCGACTATCGCACTGTGCCCCTGGATGAAAATTTTTGCTTAAAAGTGGCCGATTATCAGCGTCCATGCGGGGCGATTATTTTTCCAAATCCAAATGCTCCCACTGGACGCCTGCTGCCATTGGATGCCGTACGTCAACTGTTAGAAATGCACCCCAATCGGGTGGTTGTCGTGGATGAAGCCTATGTCGATTTTGGTGGCCAAAGCGCAATTGGGCTCATCAAGGACTATCCCAACTTATTGGTTTGTCAAACCCTTTCCAAATCACGTTCCTTAGCCGGATTACGGGTGGGTTTTGCGGTTGGGCAGGCCCATTTAATTGAAGCGTTAGAACGGGTTAAAAATAGCTTTAACTCTTACCCGCTTGATCGCCTAGCCCTGTTTGGCGCCAGCGCGTCTTTTGACGATGAAGATTACTTTCAACGCGGCTGTCAAAAAATCATTGCCACGCGCGAGGTCTTAACCGCGGCCATGCAGCAGATGGGCTTCAAGGTCATTCCTTCTGCGGCGAATTTTATTTTCGCAACCCACCCGCAAAAATCGGCGGCTGACTTAGCACAACAGCTGCGCGAACGTAAAATTTTAGTGCGCTATTTTAATAAACCGCGCATCGACCAATACCTACGCATTACGATTGGCACCGATGCCGAAACCCAAGCGCTCATCAAGGCCTTAAGCGAAATAACCGCTTAAACTGATTACATTGGTTAAGCTGAAAAACTGTTTTTTTAAAACATCAATGCAAAAGGCCGGGAACACAAACTGTCTTCTCGGCCTTTTACTTTTAGTTGAGAACAATCGCGGTCTGTTCTGCGTTTATCTCAATTAACTTACGAACGATATTCGGCGTTAATTTTCACATAGTCATACGAAAAATCACACGTCCAAACCGTTTCATTGACCTGACCGCGCTTTAGAACAATACGAATATCAATATCGGTTTGTTTCATGACTTCTTGGCCTTGTTCTTCGGTGTAACTTGCTGCCCGCCCACCGTTGGCGACAATGCAATACTGACCCAGATAAATCTCCAAAGCATTCAAATCCAGATTTTCAACGCCGGCACGACCCACCGCCGCTAAAATTCGCCCCCAGTTTGGATCTGAGGCAAAAAAAGCCGTTTTAACAAGTGGTGATAAGGCAACAGCATGTGCTACTTTTAAAGCCTCTTCTTCCGATTGCGCCTGCTCAACAATCACCGACATAAACTTTGTCGCGCCCTCGCCATCGCGCACAATCATCTGCGCTAATTCGGTCATCATTTGGGTAACCGCTGCAACAAACTGCTGGTACGCTGGACTTTGCTCATCGGTAATTTCTGGCATATCCGCTTGACCGGTTGCACTCAAAGTGCAGGCATCATTGGTTGAGGTATCGCCATCCACCGTAATCCGGTTAAAACTCACTTTAACGGCCGCTTGCAAGGCTGATTGCAAACAGGCTTGACTGATTTTGGCGTCCGTGGCGGCAAAACCGAGCATAGTTGCCATATTAGGGTGAATCATACCGGAGCCTTTGGCAATCCCGCTAAGCGTCACATCTGCACCCTCAATATTAACCACTCGGCTGACCATCTTCGGCACAATATCTGTGGTCATAATCGCCATGCCTGCTGCGTTCCAGCCATCAATGCTCATCTCAGCCAAGGCAGCTGGAATCCCTGCGGCAAACTTCTCCATTGGCAAGTTTTGACCAATCACACCGGTAGAAAATGGCAAGACCTCTTCCGCGGTACACCCCAACTCTTTGGCAAGGAGAGTGCAACAGGCTTGCGCATCTTTCATCCCTTGCTCTCCAGTTCCCGCGTTAGCATTCCCAGCATTGATTAGCAGGGCACGCGGGGCAATTTGTGCTAAATGCCGACGTGCGAGCGTCACGGGCGCTGCACAAAAAGCATTGGTCGTAAAAGTGGCTGCCGTGCGGCTGCCGGGTGCTAATTCAATAATCACTAAATCGGGTTTACCATTTTTTTTGATTTTGGCTGCCGTGGTACCTAAATAGGCTCCGGCAATAGGGTGGACTTGCACAGGCTGATTGCTCACGATCGATTCCTCATCTCGATTCACAAAGAAAAAACCCACTGTGCAAACGCGGTTGCTGACAGTGGGCTTGGGGTTAATTTTGCTTGGGCATCTTAGCTTAGTTTGCCGCAACACTGTTTATATTTTTTACCTGAGCCGCAGGAACAGGGATCATTGCGGCCAATTTTCGGGGCATCGCGACGCACAGTTTCCGGCTCGGCGGTCTGTGTAGGACTTGGCTGTGCTTGAGCCTGATCAATCGCATCTGCAATGCTACTGGCCGCAGGATGACTGGCTTGTAACTGTTGGGGCTGATGCGGCTGCTCTTCATATTCCGCAATGTCTTGTTGCCCGCCGATCTGCACCAGCGACAACACCTTAACGGTTTCCAATGTCACTTCACTTAAGAAGCTTTTAAAGAGCTCAGCCGATTCACGACGGTACTCTTGGAAAGGGTCTTTTTGCGCATAACCACGCAAATGAATACCACGACGCAGATAATCCATCTCAGCCAAATGCGTGCGCCATTGTTTGTCGATGGTTCTCAGCAAAACTTCTTTTTCAAAATGGTGTCGAGTTTGCGCATCCACAATGGCCATCTTCTGCACATAACGCGCCTTAAGCTCGCTAATCATCTTGGCAATCAAGGTTTCTTCGTACAGATTTTTATCTTCATCCAACCATTGCTGCAACGGCAGATGTGACCCAAGCTCTTCATGGACCGCTTTTTCCAGATTATCCAAGTCCCACTGTTCATGCAGTGAACCCGGCGGAATATAACTGGCCACCAACTGTTCAACCATCTGCTCACGCAGACCATCAATCACATCGGTCACTTCCGCTTCGTCTGCCGCCATCAACTCATTACGCTGGGTATACACAACCTTACGCTGCTCATTGGAAATATCATCAAACTTTAGCAGGTTTGCCCGCTCATCTTGGTGCATGCGCTCGACTTGCTTTTGCGCCCGCTCGATCGACTTGGTTACCATCTTGTGCTCAATCGCTTCATTTTCGGTCATGCCCAAACGTTTCATCATCCCTTTGACCCGTTCAGAAGCAAAGCGACGCATGAGATCGTCATCCAATGAAAGATAGAAGCGCGTGACCCCGACATCCCCCTGACGACCGGAACGCCCCCGAAGCTGGTTATCAATTCGGCGTGATTCATGGCGCTCAGAACCAATCACCTTTAAGCCACCCAACTCCAGTACTTTGGCTTGACGAATTTTCCAATCCTGTTTTACCGCGTCGATTGCTTCCGGTGACGCATCGGCCCCCAAGGCTTCCAATTCGGTTTCCAAATTACCGCCCAGCACGATGTCGGTGCCGCGACCAGCCATATTGGTTGCAATCGTCACCGCACCTGGACGACCGGCATCGGCAATGATGCTGGCTTCGCGTTCGTGCTGCTTAGCATTTAAGACTTCATGCGCAACGCCCGCTTGTACCAAGAGACGCGAGAGGCGCTCGGACATTTCAATCGAGGCAGTTCCCACAAGAATCGGTTGGCCAGTTGCATGCGTTTCACGAATGTCTTCAACAATCGCGGCAAACTTTCCTTCCATTTCCAAAAAAACCAAATCCGGCAAATCTTGGCGCTGAGGCACTTTATTCGGCGGAATCACCACCACTTCGAGACGATAGGTAGAAAGAAATTCACCCGCTTCGGTATCCGCCGTTCCAGTCATTCCAGAGAGCTTAACGTATTGACGGAAGAGATTCTGGAACGTAATGGAAGCAAAGGTCTGACTTTCAAGCTGAATGGTAACGCCTTCTTTGGCCTCAATCGCCTGATGCAGGCCTTCGCTCCAACGCCGTCCTTGCATTTTACGGCCTGTGAACTCATCAATAATCACCACTTGGCCGTCTTCCACAATGTAATCGCGGTTTTTTTCAAATAACAGATTGGCTCGCAAGGCGGCGTTGATGTGAATCATTAATCCGATGTTGGTCGCATCATACAGTGAAGCGTCTTCCGCCAATAATCCTACTTCGGTTAACAATTGTTCAACCTTAGCATGGCCATCGTCCGTTAAAAAAACCTGGCGCGATTTGGAATCAATAATGTAATCTCCGGTCGTGGTCTTGGTTTCAGGGTCTTCTTCACCCAATTCCAAGTGCGCGACCAAAGGATTGATTTTGCGATACATTTCGGCTTTATCTTCGGCTGGGCCCGAAATAATCAAAGGCGTACGCGCCTCATCAATCAAGATGGAATCCACCTCATCAATCACCGCAAAAAACTGCTCACGCATCACCCGTTCGCCAGCAAAAATGGCCATGTTATCGCGCAGGTAATCAAACCCAAACTCGTTATTGGTTCCGTAGGTAATGTCCATTGCATAGGCGAGCTGCTTTTCTTGAGGACTCTGGCCAGACACCACCACACCGGTGCTTAAACCAAGAAAACCATACAGCTGCCCCATCCACTCCGCATCACGCTTGGCAAGGTAATCATTCACCGTAATGACGTGAACACCTCGCCCTGCCAAGGCGTTTAAGTAAACCGCCAAGGTTGCCACCAAGGTTTTACCTTCACCGGTGCGCATCTCTGCAATTTTGCCTTGATGCAGCGCAATTCCACCGATCATCTGCACATCGTAGTGGCGCATACCAAAAACCCGTTTACCCGCTTCACGCACAACCGCAAAAGCTTCTGGCAGAATCTCATCCAGTGTCTTGCCATTGTTGAGCGCCGATTGAAAAGCCGCCGTTTTGGCTTGCAGCTTTTGATCACTCAGCGCCTCTAAACTCGGCTCAAATGCATTAATTTGCTGCACGATTTTTCGATACTGTTTCAATAGCCGCTCGTTACGACTGCCAAAGATTTTCTTGAAGATATTAAACGCCATGGATTAAACAATTCCGGTTATTGACTCTATAAGAGCTTGCATGAAAACGCTGCCTGCCAAGGCAATCTGGCTAATTTAGCCCGATGCAAAGCCGCTGTCGAGGCACAGCTTCGGTTTTTGCCGAAAATTATGCGGTAAAATGACGCAACATTCTAGCACAACCCAAGCGTGGCCAAACGTGAAACCGTTATTAAGTCAAACTCAAGGTACTTTAAAAAATCTACTGGAAAGCGCCCAGTTTTTTCAACTGCTGCTTGAGACGGCAAGAGACCCTCTGCCAAACTTATTGCAAACTCATCTGATTGGCGTTGCCTTTGAACAGCAAACGCTCTTGCTGCAGATTGATCACGCTTTGTTTGCGACTCAATTACGTTTTTATGAGCCCAGTATTTTAGGGGCGTTTCAAACCCATTTCCCGCATCTGCAACTCAATCGAGTCAAGGTACGCGTACAAGCTTTAGAAGAAAAACCGAGAAGTAAACGTTCAGTTAGCAGCTACCCGAGCTCAGAAGATGCTGAGGCGATGCAACAGTTGAGTCAAGAAGTGGAATCGGAGGCTCTGCGCCAAGCCCTGCTGCGCTTAAGTCAGCGGGCTCAGTCACAGTTTGAATCTGAGGAAGAATCGTAAAACGAAAACCGTTTTAAACGACTAAGGTTGAAGAGTAATTAACCGGTGGTGTTTGCTCGCGAAAACTGACCAACTCATAACACTCTGGCTGATTCAGCAGCGCGCGAATCAATTGATTATTCAAAGCATGTCCGGATTTATGTGCATTGAACTCACCAATGACCGGATGCCCTAACATATAAAGATCGCCGACGGCATCGAGAATTTTATGACGAACAAATTCGTCTTTATCGCGAAGACCTTCGGCATTCACCACGCCTTCATCCCCTAAACCAATCGCGTTTTTTAAACTGGCGCCCAGACCAAGGTTTTTCGCACGCAGCATATCCATGTCTTTCATAAAGCCAAAGGTTCGCGCGCGCGAAACCTCTTTAAAATAAGAGGTTGCCGAAAAGTCCAATACCATTTTTTCGGCTGTGTTTTCAAAAGCCGGGTGCGAAAACGCAATTGAGAAATTTAAACGGTATCCTTCAAAAGGTAAGAACTCAGCCCAGCCGCCCTGCTCGTTTTCCACCCTTAAGGGTTTTAAAATCCGAACAAACTGTTTGGGCGCCTCTTGCACTTTAATTCCGGCAGCTTGGAGTAGAAAGACAAAGTGCGACGCACTCCCGTCCATAATCGGTACTTCGTCCGAAGTAATATCAATAAATACATTATCGATTCCAACGCCTGCCAGTGCCGACATCAAATGCTCAATGGTTGCAATTTTCAGGAGCACGCCCTGATGCTGACAGACAATGGTGGTGCACAGTGTGGTTTCCCCAACAATCTGCGGTGAGACTTTAAATTCAGCAGCGGGTTCAACATCGATTCGACGAAACACAATTCCAGTATCCACTGGGGCGGGACGCAACGTCATGATTGACTCGTGCCCGGTATGCAGACCGATGCCACGCGCCTTAATGGAGTTGACTAGAGTTCTTTGGTTCAAGGTTTTGCTCTTTTCTATACAAATGAGGGAGTCCAACAACTTCTCAACAAGCGTTCTGTGTCAAAGTGATGACGAAAATTTTACAGGATTCTACCATAATCGAAAAAATGAACGTGCGCCAATTGTTTGGATTTTGGCGCGAAGAGAGGTTTGAAACCTGAGCTGGGCGTGGCTAAAAGCTCGCGCTAAACCAGTTTTTGAGGCGACGCAAGCGGCTTCCCAAGGTGGCGAAAAAACCAGGCCCTTTTGCTCTTGGCGTCACATAAACGTAGCCTGGATTGTCCAAATCAAAATTTTGGTGAGCATACAATAACAAGCCAATCGCGGTGGCCAGTTCCGAGTGATTGACTTCATGCACCAAGCCGCCACTCAATACGTCGCTTTTAGGAACCCCAATGCGGACCGGCATATCAAAGATTTCTTCTGCTAAGGGAACACTGCCAAAAATCATCGAAGAACCACCGGTAATGACAATTCCCGCGCCGAACATTTCTTTGGAGAAACCATCTTGTTTTAGGCGCGCTTCCACATTTTCAAAAATTTCTTCCATACGGGGGCGAATGACTTCGGAAAGCAACCGCTGCCCGAGCGCAAAAGGCTCACGCTCACCAACGCGTTGCACATCGAATTTAAAATCTTCTTTAATCAAACTGGGCATGGCGCAGCCGTATTGCACCTTAATTCGCTCAGCGGAATCGGTTGGCGTGTTAAAAGCAATTGCAATATCGTTCGTCACGTAGTTACCGGCAATCGGAAGAACCGCAGTGTATTGCATCGAGCCATTTCGATACACCGTAATATCGGTGGTGCCCCCACCAATATCCACCACACACACCCCCAACTCTTTCTCATCGTCACTCAGCACCGCCTCGCTGGCTGCCAATTGCGCTAGAACCGGAGTCGATTTGGCCAAACCTGCAGAGAGCACACACTTTTCAATATTGCGCACCGCACTTTGGCTGGCGGTAATAATATGGGTTTTGACTTCAAGGCGTTTGCCAGCCATGCCCTCTGGTTCAAGAATGCCTTCTTGCATATCGAGGGTAAATTCTTGAGGCAAGACATGCAGCATATGCTCTTCGGTAAGTGAATATTTGCCGGCGTGCGCCTGCTGAGTCACACGCTGAACATCCTCAGCAGTAACCTCATTGTTAATGGTAATCACACCGTGCGAACTGATGCTTTTGATGTGACTGCCGGTAATACCGATATAAGCGCAGTCCACTTGGCAACCCGCAAAACTCTGAGCTTCCTCCATCGCGGTACGAATTGAGCGTTTGGTCTCTTCAATATTAATGACCACCCCATTACGCAAGCCTTTAGAGGGCACAATGCTATAGCCGCGAATTTCGATATGATTGGGCGAGAGTTCGCCAATCACCGCTTTAATTTTTGAGGTACCGATATCCAAACCCACAATAATGTTTGGACTAGTCTGCATGCTCGCCATCCGTGTTACTCCACCCTGCCTCAAGCGTAAAATGATTTGGTCTTTTTGTGTTATTCAAGGCGTTTTCTTACCGATCACAAAACCGTTACTATAGCGCAAATCAAAGCTCTGTGCCGAGTTTCTCAGCGCCTCCGGAATTTGCGGATAGACTTGGAAAAAACGCTGCAACTGCCCTTGCCAATCGGCATCTTCGACCCGTATTTCTTGTCCATTGAGAAGCGAAATTTGCCAAACTTTGCCGGGTAAAGATGCAAGACCTTTTAGCGGAATTTGTTGTTCCGCAAACAAAGGACTCAACTCGACCCAGCGCTGAAGTACCGCTTTGGAGTCTTGCAAATCGCCATCCAAAACAATCAAATCTCGATAAGCATCAAGGTTATATGGGAAAAAAACCTGGCCCTGCTGATTAATCAACCCACCCAAACCCCAACGCGCCACCGGCTTTTGCTCAAGCAGATGCACCGCTAATTTATCTGGCCAAACTCGTGTCACCTCGGCTTGTGCAACCCAATCCAGCTGGGTTAGGCGCACTTGAACTTCTTCGATAGGCAGATCCCAGAAAGAGCGACCAAGATAGGGCTGCAATACCCGATCAACATCCTCTTTTTCCACCTCATTCAAGACCGCCTGCAACTGATAATGGTCAATGCTTTTGGCAAACCAATTCTCGCCTACCTTCTGCGGCAGCCACAACCAGGCGATGAAAACCACCGCTAAAGTACTGATCAGCAACCAAAAAGCCACCTTAGGTAGCTTTGAGCCTTCCTTTAACGGCCTCTCAAGCGGGTGTTCTGAAGAATTTGTCATCTCTTCCCTTTTTAGAGGACAAACGCCTCAAAAACCATAAGCAACGGCTTACTTGGCCCGTTGCAAAATGCGTTTCACCAACTGGGCAAAACTCATGCCACTGGCCTTGGCCGCCATGGGAACCAAACTGTGATCGGTCATACCCGGTACCGAATTCAACTCAATCAACCAAGGTTGATTGTCGTCATCCAACATTAAATCGACTCGCCCCCAAGTCTCCGCCCCCACGACAGAAAACGCTTCTAAAACCAGCTGCTGAATCTGTTCTTGTAAGGCGATCGGCAAGTCCACTGGACACAAATACTGAGTCTCATTCGACTGGTACTTCGCTTGATAATCGTAAAAACTATTCTGTGTTTTTAGCTCAATCAGCGGTAACGCCTGATTCTCCAAGACCGCGCAGGTAAATTCACGTCCACTAATCCATTGTTCAATCAAGACGTCACTGTCATACACTTGAGCCGCTTGCACGGCTTGCGGTAAATCTTCACGTCGCTCAACCTTTTGCATACCGATGCTCGAACCCTCATGAATTGGCTTAACAATGACTGGGAAGCGCAATTCAAACGTATCGATTGCCAAAGGACGTTGATTGGAGACCCAAACAAAATTGGGCGTAGGCAAGTTGGCACCACGCCAAATCCATTTGGTGCGGAGCTTATCCATTGCGATAGCTGAGGCACTCAACCGACTGCCGGTGTAAGGCATTTTTAAATCCTGCAAAATTGCCTGCACCGTGCCATCTTCACCCCAACGTCCATGCAATGCGATAAAAGCAACGTCAAAGTCTTGCGCAACCTGTTGCAGCTGTCGCAGATTTTTGACATCAATTGCCTTGGCATCGATGCCCTGCGCTTGTAAAGCCTCGGTAACCGCTTTGCCACTGCGCAATGAAATATCACGCTCGGCGGCCAAACCGCCCATTAACACCGCCACCTTAGTATGGGGATTTAATTCAAACGCCATAGGGTTCCTTCAAAACTCTGCTTTAATTCTTTTTTTCAGACTGCTCTGCCCATTTTTTGGCTTGCTGTCCAATATCCCCAGCGCCCATCAGCAGCAAGAGGTCTTGCTCGAGCAAAACCTCAGCACAGAGGGCATCCAGCTGCTCAATCGATTCGGCATAAAATCCCTGCCCACCCCGTGTCCGCAAGGATTGCAACAAGGCTTTGGAATCAAAATTTGCCAAGGGTTTTTCACCGGCTGGATAGACTTCACACAGAATCACCAAATCGGCCAACAACATCGCTTGAACAAATTCATCAAACAAATCGCGCGTTCGGCTGTAACGATGTGGCTGAAACAGCAATACTAAACGCTGGTCAGCAAAGGCGGTTCGTGCTGTTTTCAAGGTTGCCATCAGCTCGGTCGGATGGTGGCCATAATCATCCACAAGGGTAACGACCCGCCCACCAATCTGACGCTGCGGATAAACTTCAAATCGTCGCCCCACACCGGCAAACTCAGCCAAAGCTTGCACAATCGCCGAAAACTCCACCTCCAACTCCAAAGCAACACTAATTGCTGCCAAGGCATTCAATACATTATGCTCACCGGGCAGGTTCAGCGTGATTGGGATACGCGGTTCCTGCCCACGTAGTTGCAAATCAAAATGCGTACGCATTCCGTCCGCTCGTAGGTTCACCGCTCGCACATCGGCCTGATCACTGAAACCGTAACCGATAAATTTACGGCTGATTTTGGGCAAGAGTTGACGAATATTTTCATCTTCCAAGCAAACAATCACCTTGCCATAAAAGGGCAAGCGATGGATAAACTCAATAAAGGTATTTTCAAGATTACGGTAGTCCCCTTGATAGGTTTCCATATGATCTTGATCGACATTGGTGATGACCGACAGCATCGGCGCAAGATGCAAAAAGGAAGCATCCGATTCATCCGCCTCAGCCACCAGATAACGACTGGCTCCCAAGCGAGCGTTACTGCCAATTTGATTAAGCTTGCCACCAATTACATAGGTCGGATCAATGCCGGCCTGGGTTAATACGGCGGCTGTCAAGCTGGTGGTGGTGGTCTTGCCATGCGTACCGGCAATGGCGATACCAAAGCGCATACGCATCAGTTCGGCTAGCATCTCGGCACGGGGAATGACCGGAATCCGTGCTTCACGCGCCCATTCCACTTCTGGATTGTCTTTGCCGATTGCGGTAGAAACAACGACCACATCGGAGCGCTTAACATGCTCAGCGTTGTGTCCCATCTGCACCACAGCACCGAGCTGGAGCAGATGCTCAACGGTTGGGTTTTTACGGATGTCGGAACCACTCACGCGATAGCCGAGATTCAGACAGACTTCAGCAATCCCCGCCATCCCCACACCACCAATGCCGACAAAATGAATTTGTTGAACCTGTTCCTTCATACACTCTATATTTTGCCTAATTGAAACTGCGCATATCATACAACGGCTAAACCGTGATGAGGCGGCTTTTTCTCGACCGCTTTAATGGGGTAAAAACGAAAAAACCCATTGCTGCGAAACAACAATGGGTTAATAATTCAGACCAATTTAAACGCCTTGGTCGTTTTACAGCAGCATCGCCTTCGCCTCTTGTAAGGCCGCAACCAAACGATCAATATCCGCAAAATTATTATAGACTCCAAACGAAGCACGAATTGTGGCTGGCACCTTAAAATGTTGCATAACAGGCATAGCACAATGATGACTGGCGCGTAAAGCAATCCCGTCTTGATCCATTAAGGTGGCCATATCGTGTGGATGCACCCCCTCAATCACAAACGAAATCACGCCCCCTTTCTCAGCCGCCTGACCAATAAACCGCAAGCCCTCAATTTCTTTTAAGCGGTCGGTCGCATAAGCTAGGAGCTGCGCTTCATAGGCCGCAATTTCCGGCAAACCAATCTCTTGTAAAAAACGAATCGCTTCGGCCAAACCGATCGCGCCTTCAATATGCGGAGTACCGGCTTCAAACTTATAAGGCAGGATGTTGTATTCGGTTTTTTCAAAGGTTACCGAATAAATCATATCGCCCCCACCTTGGTAAGGCGGCATGGCTTCTAACAAGGCTTCTTTGGCGTAAAGTACACCAATGCCGGTTGGACCGTACATTTTATGCCCCGAAAGTGCATAAAAATCACAATCCAAATCGCGCACATCCACCGGCATATGTGGGGTGGCTTGGGCACCATCCACCAAAACTTTCGCGCCAACCGCGTGCGCAATTTGCGCCATAGCCTTAACGGGATTGATGGTACCCAGGGCGTTTGACATTTGGGTTACCGCTAACAACTTGGTTTTGGCGGAAACCATTCCTTGCAGTGCATTTAAACAGATTTCACCGCGATCATTCATCGGCAAAACCGACAAACGAATGCCAATTTGATCGCGCAACAGCTGCCAAGGCACAATATTTGAATGATGCTCCATCTCCGTGATGATGATTTCATCACCGGCTTGTAGATTCGTACGCGCCCAAGACTGAGCCACCAAATTAATGGCTTCGGTGACCCCTCTCACAAACACAATTTCCCGAGTCGAAGCAGCATTTAAAAACTGACGTGTGGTTTCTCGCGCGCCCTCGTATAACTCGGTAGCGCGTTCACTCAAGCCGTAAACCCCACGATGAACATTGGCATTCTGCTGGGCATAGTAGGTCGTAATCGCATCAATCACCCGCTGCGGTTTTTGCGAGGTTGCCCCATTGTCCAAATAGACTAACGACTGACCATTTTCCTTTTGATTCAAAATTGGAAATTGGCTACGGATTTCAGCAAATTTTGCGTTCATAAACACTCTTCTTAACACAGTCGGTTAAATCAGGAACAACGCAGCCGTTTTAAGGTAAATGCGTCTGCTGCAATGCCAAGGCTAAGCGCTCCATCACCCAGCGCCGAATCGGCTCTTGGCGAACCACTTCTGCTGGCTCAAGCAAGAAGGCTTGGGTAATCATCCGCAAAGCATCTGCTTTATGGATGCCACGCGCTTGCAAGTAAAAAATCTGGTTTTTATCAATTTGGCCAGAGGCAGAGCCGTGCGAACACTTCACATCGTCCGCATAGATTTCCAACTTTGGCTTCGTGTTCATCTTGGCAAAATCAGACAACAACAGGTTTTTATTATCCATCTGTCCATCCGTTTTCTGCGCTTGTTGATCCACCCGAATCATCCCGTCAAAAACGCCAATTGCTTGGTCCTCTAATACAAACTTATGCAACTGACGACTGAACCCCTTCGCCTGATTGTGATGGGTGCAGGTACGAGAATCAACGGTTTGCGCACCCAAGCCAATACAAGCACTGTTCTGTTGATTTTCAATCTGCTCGCCATCCATAAACAAATGATTTTGGTGACGACTGAGTTGAGAACCTATTGCCCCATAGAAAGTTGTAAACTGACTGGCCTCGGCTTGATAAATAAACTGATTATTAAAATAAAAACTATCGCGGTTTTGCTCTTGCAACAGAATTTGCTGCACGCGGGCGTGCTTACCAAGTTCTATTTCGGTCACCACATTGACACAACCGGCACCTTGCGATTGCAAAGAAACATATCGCTCAATCAGTGTGACTTCGGCGTTTTCGCCCACCGACACGCGCTGACGAAGCACACTGTGGTGCAACGGCTGTGTCTGTAGATGCAATACAAAAATCGGCAAGGATAAGGTGACATTCGCTGCCACTTCAAGCACCATACCATCCTGAAATAACATCGAGTTTAAACTGGCAAATGGCTCCGCTAAAACCGTATCTTGATTGGCAAACAAGCCGCCTAACTCAGTATTAGCCTGTAAGGCATCGGCAAAACTTTCGAGAAGAACACCGGCAGGAAGCTGCGACAATTCATCCGATAAGGTCTCACAAAAATGGCCATCGACCCAGACCAGTTTGATAACCGGAAAACTCGGCATCCAGGCTTGCCAGTTCGCCACAGGCTGGGAGATACCCTGTTGAGAAAAATGCTGGGCAAGAAATCCGCTGAGCTTGCTGTACTTCCAATCTTCGTCTTTAGCGGTTGGAAAAGCCTGCTCAACAAAGCGCTCTTGCGCCTGCTGGCGAACCTTGCTCAAAAACGGGTTTTGCGACGTCTGAGCAATCTGCTGCGCCTGCTGCAAATAGAAATCGAGCGCTTGTTGCGCAATGGGGGAGCGTTTTTTTACCATCCGAAAATCTCCCTTACCTTACGCGTTTTGATACTGCTGAATAATCTCATCGTATCCGTTTTTCTCAAGCTCAAGCGCCAGTTCAAAACCACCGGATTTAATGATGCGGCCGTCATAGAGCACGTGAACGTGATCCGGTTTGATGTAATCCAGCAGACGCTGATAATGGGTCACAACAATAAAACTTCGCTGAGGTGAGCGTAATGCATTCACCCCATTTGCCACCAAACGCAGGGCATCAATATCAAGACCGGAGTCGGTTTCATCCATAATGCACAGCTTGGGCTCCAGCAAAGCCATTTGAAAAATATCGTTACGTTTTTTCTCACCGCCAGAAAACCCAACATTGACCGAACGCTCAAGTAGATCGGCTCGCATTTCTAATAACGCGATGCGCTCTTTCGCAAACTCGTCAAAATCAAACATATCCAATGCCGGCAGCCCACGTTCCTGACGCACTGCATTGACGGCGGTCTGCATAAACAACTTATTACTGACCCCCGGAATTTCCACCGGATACTGAAACGCCAAAAAGAGTCCTTTACGGGCGCGCTCCTCCGGATCCAACGCCAATAAATCTTCGCCATCAAAATCGACGGCACCCGCAGAGACTTCGTAGTCTTCACGCCCAGCCAACACACTGGCTAAGGTACTTTTTCCCGCCCCGTTAGGGCCCATAATGGCATGTACTTCGCCGGCATTTACCTGCAAGTTCAGTCCTTTTAGAATCACTTTCTCATCAATTTGAGCTTGCAGATTTTCAATGTTTAATAACATGTTTACAGCCTTTTATCTGGTAACCTGTAAGAGCCAAATATCCATCTTTTCGGTTTTTGGCTCTGTGCTTATTGAGGGTTTCATCAACGCGCTTTAGGGCGTTTTACCCTACCGAACCCTCTAAGGAAATCGCCAACAACTCTTCCGCCTCTTGAGCAAATTCTAACGGCAGCTCAGAAAAAACCTCTTTGCAAAAGCCGTTAACAATCATCGAAATCGCATCCTGCTCGGAAATACCGCGCTGCTGACAATAAAACAACTGATCTTCGCCAATACGCGAGGTCGTGGCCTCATGTTCAATCTGTGCGGTGGCGTTTTCCACTTCAATGTACGGGAACGTATGCGCACCACACTGGTCACCAATCAACATCGAGTCACACTGTGTAAAGTTACGCGCGCCCTCCGCTGAGGCCAAAATTTTGACTTCACCACGATAGGTGTTATCGCTTTTGCCGGCGGATAATCCCTTAGAAATGATCGTGCTGCGCGTATTCTTACCGATGTGAATCATTTTCGTGCCGGTGTCCGCTTGCTGGCGACGGTTGGTCAAGGCCACCGAGTAAAATTCGCCAATGGAATTATCCCCTTTCAAAATACAGCTGGGGTATTTCCATGTAATGGCCGAACCGGTTTCCGCTTGCGTCCAAGACAACTTAGCATTGCGACCCTCACAAATGCCACGCTTGGTGACAAAATTTAAAATACCGCCTTCGCAGTTTTCATCCCCTGGGTACCAGTTTTGCACAGTAGAGTATTTGACCTCAGCATCTTCATGCACAATCACCTCAACCACCGCCGCATGCAGCTGATAGGTATCGCGAACCGGAGCAGAGCAACCCTCAAGATAACTCACATAGCTACCCTTTTCCGCCACAAGAATGGTTCGCTCAAACTGACCGGTTTTGGCCTCGTTAATTCGGAAATAGGTAGAAAGATCCATCGGACAGCGCACGCCTGGTGGAACATAAACAAAAGTACCGTCTGAGGCGACCGCAGAATTTAAGGCCGCAAAATAGTTGTCATAATAGGGAACAACGGTGCCCATGTATTTTTGCACCAATTCTGGGTGTTCTTGAACCGCTTCAGAGAAAGAGCAAAAAATAATCCCGTATTTCGCAAGCTCTTCTCGCTTGGTGGTGGAGACCGAAATCGAGTCAAAAATCGCATCCACAGCAACATTGGCATCGTTATCGCCAATCGGCACGCCCAGAGCCGCAAAAGCTTTGGCGACTTCTGGATCAATCGCTTGAGCGTCATCCGTGCCACAGCTTCCAGCACAGTTGCCGCATTCTGGGGCAGAATAGTAAGAATAATCTTGGTAATCGAGCGGGGCATATTTGGCTTTAGCCCAATGCGGTTCGCGCATGGTCTGCCAGTGGGCAAACGCTTTTAAGCGGAAATCCAGCATCCATTGCGGCTCATTTTTCTTTGCGGAAATGGCACGCACTACCTGCTCGTTAATGCCTTTTTCAAAGGTTTCAACGTGCGTTTTGGTCTCAAACCCTTCGCGGTAATTGAACTTCTTTTGAAGAATCTGATTAATCTCTTCGTATTCACTCTGCGCGGGTGTCAGATCGATCATTTGCTTTGCTTCAGCCATATCACTAACGCCTAATATGTAAATTTCGGGGTATTTTAGTAGGTTATTCCACCAAAGTCCATTTCGTGCCGTGGATGGACCACCGCAAGGGAGTTCTTTACCCCAAAAAATACAAGGTTATTTTGGTGAAAATTCAACGGCTTATTATACGGTCTTGCTCGGCGAATCACAGGTCAAAAGCGCGCTTTCCAACCAAACAAGATCGAGCGCCTCACCTTCAATTCTCAACTGCCCTAAAAACAAGGAGGGCAAGAGTTCGGCAGCGGCAAATAAATCCCAACGCAGCGCTGAACCTTCAATCTGCACCCAATTAGCATATTCCTGGGTAGCTAAAACTCCTTGCACACGAGCTATGCGCATACCCAGAGCGCTTTTGGCATTATCCAGAACCATTAACACCTGCTCCAAATTTGGGCGTTCCAAGCAGAAGGTGTGTGTTTGCCAAGTATCCACTGGCTTTTGCACAGCCGTAAAATCCAATGAAGGACGTAAGGTGTCGAAAAGTCCGCTGGGCAAGGCGTGTTGCACGCTCAATCGGATTGGCAAATCAGGGGCTTGCTGACGCAGCCATTGTTGCCAACGCTGTTGCAGCTCTAAACTGGTGGCCTCCAGAAAATGTAACACTACCAGCTGTGCCGCTTGCAATAAACACTGCAATTTTGCCTCAAGCCACGCATCGCGAGATTGTTGCCAAAAACTTCGGGCATCCACCACCAAACAACGAACTGTGTTTGAATCCGATTTCAAGAGCGGCAAGGCGTTAAAAGGCACCGGTTCAATGAGGCAACCTACACGATCTTGCCAGGCTTGAGCCAAACGTCGCTTGCCACATCCGGGCAAACCGAAAAGCTGAAGGCACTGTGGCTTTGCACCCATTCTGCATTCCCTCTAAGGTTTCTAAGGTTGCGTTGCGCTCGGCGTCAAACACTCGGTTAATGAACGCGTGACATAACGGGTGAAATCATCGTAATACAAAAAACCTTGGGCGCGTGCTTTCGGTTCGGCTAACAAATATTGAGTCCCCATCGGATCGAGCATTCCAATTTTTGCAGAAGTTCCAGCAGTCAAGGCCTCCACCTGCTTGGTTGGAAACTGCGGCTCTTGGAACACACATTGCACATCACTCTCCTGTACGCGGGCACGTAACGCTTGCATCCGTTTTAAACTGGGTGGAACTTCGGGGTTCAAACGAATCGACCCCACACCCTTTAATCCATAATGGGCTTCGAAATACTGGTAAGCATCGTGCAAAACCAAAAACCCCATGTTGCGAACCTCAGCCAGTTGCTGTTGATTCTGTTGATCTTGCTCCTGTAATTTGGCCAACCAAGCCTGTTCACGCTGCTGATACAAACCTGCTTTCTCAGGGGACTGCTTTTGCAACCATGCGGACGCCGCACGAACCATCAGTTCAGCATTGTGTGGAGCCATCCATAGGTGACCGTCATATCGCAAAGCGGAGTGCTCCCCTCCTTCCTCTGGGCTATGTGAATGCATTTTCTTCTCCCACAATCCACCTTGGCGAATCGGTAGTGTTTGCACCCCAGCCAGCTCACTCAACGCCAAGTGTGTGGCCGAAATCCCTTGTGCCGGCTTATTCACCCAAGCATCGACCGGCGAACCCACCCGTAATAGCAAATCGGCATTTTGCAAACTCTGCCAATGCGATGGCTTAAGCTGAAAGCCATGCGGACTCACACCCGGCTTGAGTAAAATCTCAATACGATCTTCGGGCTCTAACAAAGGGGCAATCATGCCGGCCAAGGGCGGAATCGTTACCGTAATTTGTACGGCTGCTGCCGGTAGGGCTAATGCCGACGCGCAAATGGCCGCCAAAACAAACGTCATTTTTTTCATTTTTTTACTCCAAAAAAACTTTAAGAAGACAAACTCGCGCTAGATTTCGCTAAAAAATCTGTTAAACCGACCAGGATTACCGATAATAGCGCGCAAAAGCCAAGGCTTCAGGGTCGTTCAATTCAGTTTAGCAAAGGTGTCAAGTTCCATGTCTCAGTGCCATTGTGCCCAACCTCACTCGCAACTGTTATTGCAAGCACGGGGCCTATATCAACAGTTTGCCGATCAGGAAGTCCTGCAAAACATTGATTTAGAACTTAAATCCGGCGAAATCGTTACCTTGATCGGCCCAAACGGTGCCGGAAAATCGACCTTGCTGAAAATTTTATTGGGATTATTGCCGCCGAGCCGCGGCACGGTCTGGCGCCGTCCTGGCCTACGGATTGGTTTTATGCCGCAGAAAATTCAAATCGATCCGACCCTACCGATGACGGTAGCACGTTTTTTGGCCTTGGCAAAAACGCCGTCTAACCCTGCAGACAACCCACTGAGCTTCGCGCAGATTTTAGAAGATCTCAATTTGCATGCTTTGCTTGAGAAACCGATTCAACGGGTTTCCGGCGGCGAAATGCAGCGTGTGTTATTAGCGCGCGCCCTCTGCACTCAGCCCCAACTGTTAGTTCTAGACGAACCGGTACAAGGCGTGGACATTCAAGGGCAGGCAGAAATTTATCAATACCTTAATCAAATTCGTAACCAGTATCAATTTTCGATTTTAATGGTGAGCCACGACCTGCACATTGTGATGCGTCATACCGATCACGTACTGTGCTTAAATCGACACTTTTGTTGCTCCGGCCACCCGCAAGAAGTCAGCCAATCGCCTGATTTTATTACCCTATTTGGCACACCAGACCCCGCCATTGCCCTGTATGAACACCATCACAACCCACACACCTGCGAACATACCCACGGCGAAGGTCATCTTCACCTGCAAACCGGCGATCAGGAGTCCCGATAATGTTTGAACTTTCCTCTTTTATGCTGATGGCGCTGCTCGGCGGCTTAGGATTGGCCCTGATTTCAGCACCACTTGGCGTGTTTGTGGTTTGGCAACGCCAATCTTACTTTGGCGCCACCTTGGCGCATTCGGCACTGCTTGGCGTCAGCCTTGCCCTGCTGATGCAAACCCACTTAACCTTGACACTGGTCATCGTATCCCTGCTGATCGCCTGGGGCATTTTCAGTCTCAGCCACACCAAACAACTTTCGGCTGACACCCTGCTGGGCATTTTGGCGCACAGCAGTCTGGCGCTGGGGTTAATTATTATTAGCCTGCAAGACTCGGTTCAAATTGATTTGATGGGCTATTTGTTCGGCGACATTCTGAGCCTAAACACCACCGACTTGCTCTTGATTGGCCTGACTGGAGGACTCATTGCGCTTTTTTACTGGTATCACTGGCAAGACATGCTCAACATCACCTTAAACAGCGAGTTAGCACACGTTGAGGGCACGCCGGTCAAGCGTGTCCAACTGCAATTTGTTCTGCTTTTAGCCTTTATGATTGCCCTATCCATGAAGATGGTTGGTGTTTTATTGGTGACATCCCTACTCATTATTCCGGCTGCAGCCGCTCGTCGATTAGCTCGAACTCCAGAACAGATGTTGCTATGGAGTATGCTACTGGGGTCGCTGTCGGTGCTCTTAGGCATTCTGGGCTCTTACTGGTACGATCTTCCTACCGGCCCAGCGATTGTGATGGCTGCCACGCTTTTATTTGCCGTTTTGCTGCTCAAAAAACCCTTTGCCTAAACGCCCAACCTATCGTTCAAGAATCACAAAATCAAACGCATAGGTATGACGCGCATCGGCAGGATGGTGTTCGCGCGCGACCTCAAACCACCTTCCCTCTTGCGTCCAATCCGGGAAATAAGTATCGCCTTCGATTTCTGCATGGATTAAGGTTAAATACAGACGATCCACTTGGTGCAGCAGCTGCTGGTAAAGTTGACCGCCGCCGATAATCACCACTTCTTGCGGATTATCGGGTTTTAAGGCGGTTAAAGCTTGCTCGACCGAGGCAAACACCGGCACGGAATACTTCAACTCTTTTTGACGACTGATGACCATATTTTGCCGATTCGGCAAGGGACGACATCCCAGCGATTCAAAAGTTTTACGACCCATAATCACTGGCTTGCCGATGGTTTGCCGTTTAAACCACTGCAAATCATCGGGCAAATGCCAAGGCATGGTATTGTCTTTGCCGATCACTCGGTTTTGGCTCATGGCCGCAATCATCGACAACTTTATTTCGTTTTCATTCATACCGAGACACTCGCTTTAATATGGGGATGCGCCTGATAATCCAGAATCTCAAAATCGTCAAAATGATAATCAAAAATCGACGCTGGTTTGCGTTTAATTCGTAAGGTGGGCAATGGCAAAGGCTCGCGCGTTAGCTGTAACCGCGCTTGTTCGAGCGTATTGTTATACAGATGCACATCGCCACCAGTCCAAATCAACTCCCCCACATCCAAATCACATTGCTGTGCCATCATATGCAACAAGAACGCGTAGCTGGCAATGTTGAATGGCACCCCCAAAAAAGTATCCGCACTGCGCTGATAAAGCTGACAAGAAAGCCGGCCGTTGGCGACGTAGAATTGAAAAAACGCATGGCACGCAGCCAATGCCATTCGCCCCTGCTCGACATTGGCTTGCGGCGAAACCGATTCATCGGGTAAATCCGCTGGGTTCCAGGCCGACACCAACATACGACGGCTGTTAGGGTTGTTTTTTAAGGTCTCAATCACCTCAGCAATTTGATTAATGGTTTCACCATTTGGTTTTTGCCAAGCGGTCCACTGCTTTCCGTACAAGGGACCAATCTGCCCCTCTTGAGTCGCCCACTCATCCCAAATTCGCACCCCGTGTTCTTGCAAGTAAGCAATATCGGTGTCTCCTTTTAAAAACCACAACAATTCATGCAGAATCGATTTGATATGCAGTTTTTTGGTGGTCAACAGGGGAAACCCTTGCTGTAAATCAAAACGCATCTGATAGCCAAACACCGAGCGGGTACCCGTTCCTGTTCGATCACCTTTTTCGGTACCATGGTCAAGAATATGTTGAAGCAGATCTAAATAAGCACGCATCTTTTCTCCTTACGCCTCTGTCGCAGCCATTTTGCTTGCACGCCGATAGGCGTAGAACATTAAGCCGGCACCGCCGAGAATCATTGGCGTGGATAAAATCTGGCCCATTGTGACCCAATTCCATAGCAGGTAGCCTAATTGAGCGTCCGGCACGCGCCAAAATTCAACAAAAAAGCGGAAAACGCCATAACCCAGCAAGAAAAGACCACCGACAGCCCCAGCCGGACGCGGTTTGCGCGCAAACCACAGCAAAATCAACAAGAGTACTAATCCCTCTAAAAAGGCTTCCAGCAGTTGAGTTGGGTATTTATTAACGGTCATTTGCAATTGCGGATCATAAACCGCCATCCCCAAGGGCGAATCGGTGATTTTCCCCCACAACTCGCCATTGATAAAATTACCAATGCGTCCGGTAAGCAGGCCAATCGGCACCAAGGGGGCGACAAAATCGCCAACTTGCAGAAAACTTTGACCGGTTTTGCGTGCCAACAACCACAAGGCAATCAAGACGCCAAGCAATCCACCGTGGAAAGACATGCCCCCTTGCCAGATTTGCAAAATGGCCGACGGCGTTTGCAGATAATGCGCCAAATCATAGAACAGGACATAGCCAATCCGCCCGCCCAGTATGACGCCTAGGGCGACATAAAAAAGCAAATCACCCACCATATCACTGTTCCAGGGTGCGCGATTTTTAGCTCGATACAATGCTAATGCCCATCCTCCGGCAAACGCCAGAAGATACATCAGACCGTACCAGTGGATATTAAGAGGCCCTAGGGATAAGGCAACAGGATCAATTTGAGGATAGGCCCACATATTTCGCTCAATTTCTTGGTCAAAAAGATGCAGGCATAATACCAGAGGAAGGACGTAAATTTAAAACTTAAACTGACCGATCAAGCTCTCTAAACGCTGAGAAAGGCGCTGCAAATCGTAACCCGATTGCTGGGTGCGTTGTGCACCGTCCAAAGCCCTCTCAGTGACCTGATGAATTTCAAAAATATTGTTATTAATTTGTTGCGCCAATTGCGTTTGCGCATGGGCGGCATTTAACATTTGGTCTGACATCTGACTGATATCCTGCATCAAAATGGTCACAGGCTGCAGCGTATTTTTGGATTCATTCACCGTGCGCATACTGTTTTGCACCGCGTCTTGCCCCACACCAACCACCGCCACCGTTGACTGAGTGGCTTTCAGGATTTTATCGACAATCCCTTCAATTTGACTGGTGGAATCTTGAGTACGCTTCGCCAGTGAACGGACCTGATCGGCGACCACCGCAAAACCACGACCATGCTCTCCGGCACGGGCGGCCTCAATCGCAGCATTTAACGCCAATAAATTGGTCTGTTCGGCAATTTCTTGAATAACATTGACCACCGAACCAATCGACTGACCATCCTGACGCAACTGACCCACTGCCTCAATCATCTGCTGCATACTCTGATCCAGGCTTTCCATGACTTGCACACTGTCCACAACCGTTTGCCCACCTTGTAAAACTCGCTGCGCAGCCTGCTGGGTTGCACGGGTGGTATTGCTGGAATGATCCTCAACTTTCTGCGCCTGCTGAGTCATCTCAAGCATCGACTGATTCAACCCCGATGTGGCTTTGGCCTGTAACTCAACCCCCTCCTTCATCGACACGGTAATTTGCTGTAAACGCTCCGAAGCACCCTCTAGTTGTAAAGCGGTGCGTCCAATTTCCGACAACAGCGTCTGAATGCGCGTAATGAACTGGTTAAAATGCTTCGCCAAATCGCCAATTTCATCTTGGCTTTGAATCGGTAACCGCTGGGTTAAATCACCTGAACCGCGCGCAATCTCACCCATGGCTTGCGAAATTTGCTCAACCGGTTGCACCACCGCCTGGGTCACTCGGCGCGACATCAGCATGCCAATCAGCTGTCCGGTCAAAGAAAAGAGCAACAAAAAGAAGATGTTCCATAAACTGCTACTGGCTACCGCTTCACCTGCCGCTTCGGTTTGCTGCTGAGCCAAATCACCAATTGCATCCAGATGCTGATAGAGCGCCTGGTAAAGGGGTTGAATCTGCGTGTCAATCAACACCAAGTCTTGTCGCCATTGCCCACCTTGATGCAGAGTTTTCAAGGTCAAAAAATGGTTTTGATAATCTTCAAATGCCTGAGTAATTTGCTCTAAGGCAATTTCTTCTTCCAGTGTCAATTGCGCGGCTGCGGACACCGATTCGTTTTGACGATAAAGTGCCAAAACCGTCAAGAGCTCGGCAAATCGGGTCAGATAGCGTTCAGTCTGCTCGGCCATTTCTGGACTACGAAAGGCCAAATAACCGCGTAAATTACTCCCAACATTTAACCAAGCGGCTTCCATTTCAAGAATCGTTTCTAATGGAACCTTCCGCTCGGTACTCAACGCATCCATTTCGGAATAGCGCATCAACAACAGCGACTGCTGTATCTGCCGGCTGTTCGGCATTAAATTTTCTTGGGCGTAACTAAAGGCGGGAAACTTCAGATTTGGAGACGCTTGCAGCTGCTGAATCTGCATTACCAAAGGTGGCAGTTTTTCTAATTCTTCGCGGATGGCGAGAGCATGCTCTAAAAAAGCTGGCGCAAACGCCCCCTGTTGCAAACGGGTGTTTAACGCCAACACCTTTTGCTGCGCCACTTCACTTTGTTGTAAATAGGTTTGCAAATCTTCAGGGTGACCGCTGAGCATATAGCCATTCAGTAGGGTCATATTACGTTCGAGCTGCAAAGACAAAGCTTGTGCTGCACGCTCCAAAGGTTGAACCTGGCTAACTAACTGTTCTACATTGGAACGAACCATCGACAAGTTAATGACAGCTTGAATGGTGATAATCGCCAAGGCAGCCCAAATCACGCCAAAGCCGAACTTCATTTTCTGTTTAAGGCTGAATTTGCGAAGCAACTTATCCATTTTTCTGTGACTCTCTATTGAGTTAAGGAGGATGTCATCTGCAAAGCAAAAGAAAAGCCAACTCTACCATTTACTTAAAACTCAACGACTGAAAACGCCGTTTCACCCCTTGTAAAGCGCGGCGCTACATAGAAGCCTGCCTAGGTTTCAGTACTCTGTAACAAAGCCAACAAACGTTGGGCAATCTGCTGCCGTGCCATTTGCGGCGCTTGCTGTCGAATTTGCAGAGAAGCCTGCGTGCGTTTTTCAGGATTTTGACACCAATTGCAGATGGCTTGCGCCAATTGTTCGGCATTCCATTGCGCCTGTTGCATAATCTGCCCGCCGCCGAGTGTACAGAGCACCTCAGCATTCGCCGTTTGGTGATTGTCCACCGCGTGCGGGTAAGGAACGAGAATCGCAGGTCGTGCACTGGCCATTAATTCACTAACGGTTAAGGCACCAGAGCGGCAAATCACCAGCCCCGCTTGCTGATAGGCGTTGACCATATCCTCAATAAATGGGACAACCTCAGCCTTGACCCCCGCTTGGGCATAGGCCTCTTGAGCACTGACCAGCGTCTTTTGCCCCGCTTGATGCAATACCGCAGGCCGTTGTGCCTCCGGTATTTTCGCCAAAGCCGCCGGCACCATCTGATTTAACGCTTGAGCCCCACGACTGCCACCCAAAATTAACAAGCGGCATTCATCATTCATCGACAAAATAGGAATCTGTTCAAGACCATCACGTACTGGATTACCGACGACCACGGTTTGCGCCAAGCGCGGAAAACGCTTTGGACTTTGCTGGGCGAGTGGAAAGGCTAATAGAACACGCTCAGCTAAGAATGAAAGAAGACGGTTGGTGAAACCCGGAATCGCGTTTTGCTCATGCAAGACCAAAGAGATTTTCAGTTTTTTGGCCGCTAAACCACCCGGCCCACAAACAAAGCCTCCCATGCCAAGCACCAAGTCCGGTTGTTCCCGACGCAAAATTGTCAGCGCCTGCCGATAAGCCCGATAGACTCGAAACGGCGCTTGCAACCAACCGGAAAGCCCTTTGCCTCGCAAACCGCAAATCGCAATTTCAGAATAGGCCAAACCCGCCTTATTCACCCACTCCGCCTCCATACCCCCGGCGGTACCCAGCCAATGAATGTCCACTTGGTAGGGTTTGAGTTCATTGGCAATTGCAATGCCCGGAAAGACATGGCCGCCAGTACCGCCGGCCATAATCAGGACTTTTTTGTTCGCTTGGGACATGAGGCTTTCTCTTACAAGGTCAACCGCAGAAGGATTATCAATAAATCTCAGCGCTTTCAGCGCCACTTTTTAGCACGCAACTTTGCTCGCCAAAAGCGTCTAAACCGGTGCTAGGTCTTTTTGCTACGCCCTAGAGGACGACGGACACTGGCTTCGACCACTGAGGGCTCGGCCACTTCAAACTCTTTATCTTGACGTCGGTCGTAATCGTCACTGTGTTTCGGATTGGGGTAAAAACGCGACAGGTGTTCCACCTTAAGCACAATCGCAAAAGCCAGCATAAACAAAATCATACTGCTACCACCGTAACTGAACAGAGGAAGCGTCAAGCCCTTAGTGGGAATTAAGCCTAAATTGGCACCCATATTAATCCCTACTTGCAAGACAAACCAAAAGCTCACGCCATAGACATAGAGCGCGCCAAAATGATAGTTGGCGGCCTTAGCTTGAGCCGCAATTCGGAACAAACGATAGATGACTGCCAGGTACAGAATCACTAGGCCCATCACGCCAAGAAAACCAAATTCTTCAGCAAAAATCGAAAAGATGAAATCGGTGTGCGCATCCGGCAAATAGAGCATTTTTTGCACACTATTACCCAAGCCAACCCCTGTCCATCCTCCAGACCCTTGAGCCAAAATAGCCTGAATCAATTGGTAGCCGCTGCCATAAGGGTCTTGCCAAGGGTCAAAAAAAGAGGTTAAACGTGAGATTCGATAAGGTTCCATCAGCACCAAAAGCGCAAGGATGCCAATCATTGGAATAATGGTGTACACAAAATGCCGCGCCGGCGCGCCCGAAATCAACAACATGCCAATCAAAATCATGGCAATCAGCAGTACCGATCCAAAATCCGGCTCCAAAATGAGCAGTAGCGCCATAAAACCAAAGGGCAACGCCAAACGCAGCACTGCAGTAAAGCTCTCGGATACCTCACTGCGATGGAGTGTCAAATAACCTGCCATAAACACAATCACCGAGAACTTCATTAATTCAGCCGGCTGGAAGTTAAAGATACCCAGAGGAATCCAGCGCTTCGAGCCGTTAATTTCAACACCGACAATCAACACCAAAATCAGTAGGCTCAAACTGAAAAGCAACAACAGGCCCCGTCTTTGAATCCAGTTAGACAATGGAATTTGATAAACCACATAGCCGGCAATTAAGCCAATCCCCATGGCTACAGATTGGCGAATAACAAAAAAGAAGGGATTGCCATAGCGCTCTTCGGCAAAAGCGACAGAGGCAGAAAACAACATCACCACCCCCAAAAAGGCGATGGCAATCAACATCACCAATAACGGATTGTCGAGTTTAGAATCGGATACAGAAGATTGCGGCATGGTTATTCTTCACTCCGACAACAGAACCGGCTCAGGATGAGTGGCATTCAGCCCCGGCGGGGCAAACAGAGCTTGCACAATACGTTTAAACGCCTGACCACGCTCAACATAATTTTTAAATTGATCAAAACTGGCACAAGCCGGTGAGAAGAGCACACAATCGCCACCTGCGACCTGAGTGGCCGCCAAACTGACCGCCTCTTGTAAAGTTTCAACCTGATACACCGTTGAAAAACCTTGGGCTTGCATGGCTTGGGCAATCGCCTGCCGGTCGCGGCCAAACAGAATGACGGCATGGCAGTTAGCCTGTACCGCAGGAACTAAGGGGCTAAAATCAGCTTCTTTACTGACGCCACCGGCCAATAAAAAAATTCGTCCAACGGTCTGTGCACCAAAGGTTTCCAGCGCGGTCACGGTCGCCCCGACATTTGTTCCTTTGGAATCATCAATCCATTGCACTCCATTTACTTCAGCCACCAATTGTGTTCGATGCGGCAGCCCAGCAAAATCCGTTAACACCTGGGAAAAGACCGAATGCGAAATCAAAAATGGCTCGCACAATGCCATCATTGCCAAGGCATTAAGCTGGTGATGTTTGCCTTTGAGTTGCATTTGCGCGGTATCAATCAGCGGCGTGTTTCCTCTCGCCAAATAGACTTTGCCTTCCCGATGTAACAGACCATAATCTTGTTCACGTTCTGGCGCATCTAACCCAAAATACTGAACTGCCTCAGGGAGCTTACCCAGAATCGTAAAGCCTTTCGGCAAGAGAGCTTGCTCGGTATCGGCAAAAATTTTAAACTTCGCTTGCGTGTAAGCAGCCAAATCGTCGTAACGATCCATATGGTCTTCGCTGATATTCAAAATCGCTGCCGAAACGCAGTGCAAGGAGTAGGTCGTTTCCAACTGAAAACTGGACAACTCCAACACAAACACCTCGTAATCGTGTTCATCCATCAACGCATCCAAAGCTGGAAGACCGATATTTCCGGCTACCGCCACCTGATAACCAGCCGTTTTCAACGCCTCTCCAATCAAGGTGGTGACCGTGCTCTTGCCATTCGAGCCAGTAATTCCAATAACCGGTACCCCAACAGCACGAGCAAAGAGCTCAATATCTCCAATGACCTCAACCCCTTCGGCAATCAACGCTTGAACCCAAGGCGTTTTCAAGGCAATTCCGGGACTTAGAACTAAGGTTTCAATTTGTTTCGGCCAGGTTTTGGGTAAATCGCCTGCGGCAAATTTGATCTCAGGAAACGCCCTTTGCAAAGGCTCAAGGTCAAAATTGGCCCGCGTATCATAGGCCAAACAAGGCATATGCTGCGCTTGTAAAAAACGCAAAACGGATTCTCCTGTCATGCCTAAACCGGCGACTAAAATCATAGCTAAATTCCTTTTAGCGTAGCTTTAAAGAAGCAAGGCCAATCAAGACCAAAATAATCGTTACAATCCAAAAACGCACAATAACGGTAGATTCATGCCAGCCTTTCTGCTCAAAGTGATGATGCAAAGGGGCCATTAGAAAAATGCGCTTGCCGCGCAGCTTATAAGAGCCTACCTGCAAAATCACCGATAAGGTTTCCGCAACAAACACCCCGCCCATAATGACGAGTACCAACTCTTGTTTGACCGAAATGGCCATTACCCCTAAAGCTGCGCCAATTGATAGGGAGCCGACATCGCCCATAAAAACTTGGGCTGGATGGGCGTTGTACCACAAAAAACCCAACCCAGCACCCACGAGGGCAGCTGCAAAAATCGTAATTTCACTGACCCCGGGAATAAATGGGATATTTAGGTAATTGGAGAAGACCGCATTGCCAGAGAGATAAGCAAACAGACCAAGCGCACCAGAAATCATCACCGCTGGCATAATCGCCAAGCCATCTAACCCATCCGTTAAATTCACAGCATTTGACGTGCCCACAATCACAAAGTAACTCAGTAAGATGGTCCAAGCCCCCAAATGCAGCACCGTATCTTTCATATAAGGAATAAGTAACTGCGTCTCCGCCGGAACCGTTGATAAAGCAAACAGAGCATAAGCGGCAACAAAACCGACCACAGACTGCAACAGATATTTGGTTCGGGCACGCATCCCCTTAGGATCCCGATGCACCACTTTTTTATAGTCATCAATAAAGCCAATCACCCCGAAAGCCAACATGGTTAAGGTGACAATCAGCAAATAATGATTCGTTAAGTCTCCCCAAAGAACGACCGCCACGGCCACTGAAAATAAAATCATGGTACCACCCATGGTCGGCGTTCCCTTCTTTGCCAAATGGGTTTGCGGACCATCGCTGCGAATCGCTTGCCCGACTTTTAGGCGCGTCAACCAACGAATCATCGTTGGACCGATAACAAAAGACAGCAGCAACGCAGTCAGCACACTCATAATAGTGCGCATGGTGATATAGCTAAACACGGAAAACCCAGAGATATACTGCTGCAAATACTCGGTAAGATACACTAACATCGGTTACTACTCTTTCTGTACGGTCAAAGAATCCTGGAAGGATTTTTTCGTTTTTTTATTATTTCAATTAAATGATGCAAAGGCCTGAGACTGAACTCATGGCTCAACTTATGGCTGAACTCAAGCCGGTTGCGACAGACCCCAGCGCGACACCAACGCTTCAACAATCCGTTCCATCTGTGCCGTTCGCGACCCCTTAACGAGAAGGTGCAAAGCCGGTGGCGAAGGGTCGGTTTGCAGATAGTGTTCAATGTGTTGATCAAGCGCTTTAATCATACTGGCATGATCCGGATAAGCCGCGCACAGAGCGGCAAACGCTGGCGATGGCGTGGCGTTTGCCAAAAAATGCATAGGCATCTGTTTCGCCGCATCACCATACACTAAGAGCGCATCTACACCCAACTTAGCAGCATATTCCGCCACCTCGCGATGCCCTGGCGCACTGAACGCACCCAACTCACCCATCGCGCCCAAACAGGCGATATGTTGCCCAGGCAAAGCCATTAAAGCTGCCAAGCCAGCCTTAACCGATTCGGGGTTGGCATTATAACTGTCGTCCAATAAAAAGCCGCAGGCAATCGGCGCCTTCTGCAAACGTCCAGGCACGCCAGAAAACTGCATCAGCCCCTGCAAAATTTGTGACAAGGATAAGCCCGCGAGCAACCCCAATAAAACACAGGCGCTCGCATTAATTGCATGGTGCTCACCCAACACGTTCATCGAGATGGGTGTCGAGAAGACTTCGCCGTCCGTTAAGCGTCCATAGAGTTCAAAGTAAATGCTTTCGTCTCTAACTTGAAAATGGCGGTACCCCACAAAGGACTCATTGAGAATCGAATCCTCCCGAGGGTTAAAGAGCGCAACCTGCACAATCCCTAATCGTTGACATTTCTGCAACCAATCTTGAATCCCAGGGCTTTGAGCATTAAAAACCGCAATGCCTTGTTCGGGATCTAAACTTTCAATGATTTCGCCCTTGGTATCAATCACGCCCTGCAAACTGCCAAACCCCTCAAGATGAGCACCCGCAGCATTGGTAATAAGCGTCAAATCGGGTTGAGCGATTTGGGTTAGATAGCGAATTTCACCGCGATGGTTAGCACCCATTTCAATAATGGCGTATTCATGCTCGGGCCGAAGCTGCAAAAGCGTTCTTGGCACGCCAAAATCATTATTCAAATTCCCTTGCGTGGCCAGCGTTTTGCCTGCCTGAGCAAAAATCTGCAACAACAAGGTTTTACTGCTTGTCTTACCATTGCTGCCCGTCACCCCAATCAACTTTTTCACCGGCATTTGTTGGCGATGCCAGCGTGCAAAGTCAGCCAGCGCCAAACGAGTGTCTCCCACCCAGACCATCGCCGGTTGAAACTCAGAAGGCTTTAAAGTTTGCTTTAATTGCGCCCAAGCGGCTTGATCGGATATTAGACAAACCGGCGTTTTGGCTTGCACAGCCTGCGACAAAAATTGGTGGGCATCCATTTTTTGTCCCCGTAGCACAATAAACAGACTCTGCTCATCCAATTCACGCGAATCGGTTGCCACCTGACGAAAGGAGCGGCTTCCCACCTCGGGATTTAACCAACTGCCCCCCACGGCCTTCAAGAGCTGCTCTAATGTCCAAAAAAATTCACTCTGCACGCACCTATCCTCTTGCTTACTCTGCACCACCAGAGCGGTTTTGTTTCATCCAATCACGCACCACCTGCTGATCTAAAAATGGGTAACGCTGTCCCTGAATCTCTTGATAATCCTCATGTCCTTTGCCGGCAATCACCAATACAATCGGCTGCAACAAATCGACACTGGCTGCACGCAGGGCAGACTCAATCGCGGCTTGGCGTTCGACAACCACTTGCGCCGCCTGCGGTCGCTGCATGCCCGCTAAAATTTGTTCAATAATCGCCTCTGGCGGTTCGGAACGAGGATTGTCTGAGGTAAGAAACACTTGGTCGGCCAGGCGTTCGGCAACCGCGCCCATTTTGGGACGTTTAAAAACATCACGATCGCCACCGCATCCAAACAGAACCCAGAGCTTCGCCTCCGGTTGGTGAGCTCGCGCCGCTATTAAGAGTTTTTCAAGGGCATCTTCTGTGTGCGCAAAATCAACCAGAACCATGGGCTGCGAAGCAACTCGCTCCATGCGCCCCACCACCGGACGCAAATGTTTTGCAGCACAGATTAAATCGGCGAGGGCAAAACCTTGCGCCGCGAGGCAGCTTAAGGCACAAAGGACATTTTCCGCATTAAAAGCACCCAGCAAAGGCAGATCCAAATCAAAAACGTGCTGCTGGTTGTGTACTTGCAACCGCATACCTTGAGGCGTTAGCTGCAGATGTTCGCCCGAAATACGAGATACCTCGGAAGAGATCGGTAAGACAGATTCAGTAGTCGAGTTCAGCGCATATCCCCAGAGCGCACTCGGATGATCGAGAATCGAATGTGGATGCCCCTCGTTCAGCAACGATTGACCGACAGAATCCCGTAAATTAATCACTTTATGCTCGGCAGGGTATTGATGAAACAGTTGAACCTTTGCGGCCTCATAAGCGGCTTGACTGCCATGAAAGTCCAGATGGTCACTGGTCACTTGGGTTAAGGCTAAGGTTGAAAACTGCAGTTGCGCAATTCGGCCGAGCGCAATCGCATGTGAGCTGACTTCCATGACAGCATAACCCAACCCCAGCTCAACAAACTGTGCCAGCAAACGCTGAAGCGCAAGCCCCCCAGGCGTCGTATTGTGGCTTTTTTGTAAAGACGACAAGGGCCCATTTCCTAAGGTGCCAATCAAACCCACCTTTTTCCCCATCGCCTCCAATAACTGCGCGGTATAGAAAGCGGTTGATGTTTTACCATTGGTACCGGTAATCCCAATGAGCGTTAACTTTTGGCTGGGGTGCTCGAAAAACCAAACGGCCAAATCCGTCAAGACGTTTGGCAACGAAGGGACATAAAGCCAGTCGGCCTTTGCGGCTCGGCACTGCGCTAATTGACCTTCCGAGGGCGCTCGGTCACTGATAATTAAAAATGCACCCCGCGCTAAAACATCGGTTAAAAAGGTTAAACCATGGTGACGCAATCCAGACAAGGCTACAAAAGCCGCGCCTGGTAAAATTTGACGCGAATCCTCGGTTAAATCGGTCAGAAAACATTCTGTGGTTGAACGCAGACGATGACAAGTGTATCGACGTACAGAGCCTTTTATCGGCTGCGATTGCAAAAAAACCTGAAGCATCTCTAGCGATTTCATCGCTGCTCTCTCTGCGTAAGCTGGGCAGTCTTCATACTGTTACTGTGTGGCTGGATTGGTAACTCGGGTAACTCCTGCCAATCCGGCGCAACTTTACGTAGGCGTAACGCATGCGTCATGACTTCTTGAAAGACTGGAGCGGCAACTAGGCCACCGTAATATTTGCCACGTGAGGGTTCATCAATCGCCACCACCATCACCATATCGGGATTAGAGGCTGGCACCAACCCTGCAAACAAGGAAATATAGGTGTTTTCTTCATAGCCGCCCTTACCAGATACCTTGTGAGAGGTTCCTGTTTTACCCGCTACTTGATAACCAGGAATCATGGCCAAGGGCGCGGTTCCGCCAGGCGCAGCCACTTTTTTCATCATTTCAAGCATTTGATTCGCCGCTTGAGCGGAAAAAATCTGCTTAGCAACGGGCGCTTCATCGGCCGCCATCTTAAACATTTGCGGCTCAATTAATTTGCCTTGGTTAGCAAATACGGTATAGGCCCGCGCCAAATTCAATAAGTTGAGATTTAATCCGTAACCGTAAGAACTGGTCGCTTGATCAATTTTTCGCCATAGATTCACCGGCTTTAAAAAGCCATTCGTCTCCCCAGGAAGATAGGTCATGGTTCCATCCTGAAACCCCAACTGCTTGAGCAAGTCATGCTGAACTTCAGCCGACATCATAAACGCCACCTTGGCGGTGCCAATATTACTCGATTTCTGAATAATCTCTTGTGGTGTCAAAATACCATGCCGAGAAGTATCTTTAATCACGCTGCCCTGAACACGCAAAAAACCGCTACCGGTATCAATTTTTGAATCAACGTCGATCACCCCTTCATCCAAGGCTTTGGTAAGAATGAACGGCTTAATGGTGGAGCCCGGTTCCATTAAATCCGCAATCACTCGATTGCGAATGCCTGGCCCGTGCCGCTTGGAAACATCGTTGACATTAAAACTTGGTAAGCTGGCCATAGCCAACACTTCACCGGTTTTCGCATCCAACACGACCGCGCTTGCACTTTTCGGCTGATGTTTGTACATCACTTCTTTAAGTGCTTTATAAGTTAAATACTGAATATTTTGATCCAAACTGAGCATCAGAGGATGACCATCTTGCTCTTGCGTTAGGGTGCCCAGCAGGTTAATTACATTGCCTTTGACATCTTTTACCACGCGTTTTTTGCCATTTTGCTCGCTTAAGTGGCGATTGTAGGCCAGTTCAATTCCTTCAATGCCCAATCCATCAATATTGGTATAACCCAATAAATTGGCCATACTTTCGCCATTTGGATAATAACGTTTGTATTCCGTGCTGAGATAAACGTGCGGTAAACGCAGTTGCTCCACTTTTTGTTGAAAATCAGGGGTGAGACCGCGTTTGACAAACATATGACGGCGTTTTTGATTGGCATAGGTTTTTGCACGTAAAGACTGCACAGGCATATTGAGAAGCTGCGCTAAACGATCAAGTGTGTAAATGAAGCGTTCAATTTCCGCATGATTCACCCACAAGGAAGTGTGCTCCTTTTTCACGCTAATCTGGCGTTTAATCCCTTCGTAGGTTGTTTGATAACTGTGCTCGGTTTTTTTCAGATAAATACCGGGAACCCCAAGCGCTTCAATCCGCTTCGACAGATCCTCACTGGGAACATAGCGAATAAAACTGAGTTTACGGTCCTTGTTTTGCTTGGCAAGTTGCAACAGTTGGGCATTGCTTAATTGCAAGAGTTCGAGGAGTTGCTGATAGTTTGTCTCATTTTTTACAATCTGCTTGGGATCGATTTCAACCGCTACCATCGGCGTACTCATTGCCAATAAATTGCCGTGGCGGTCATAAATTTGCCCACGCACCCCGGGAACCTGATAGGTTCGAACATGGCGATCATCGGCCAGCTCCCGATACTCTTCAGCACGGAGAACTTGGGTCACAAAGGCTTGCGTCAGCAAAATCCCCATCATCACCACAATCAGAAAAAAAATGACGATTTCACGATTGAGATATTTACTCACGCTCGGGCGCCTTATCCATGACAAAAATTGTCTGTTTATGCACTTGATTACTGACCATCTTCAGTCTTTCTTTGGCAATCCGCTCAACATTGGCCGGCGAACTTAAATGCATTTTTTCCAACATCAATTCGCCCCAAGTATGGCGCGCGGCAACCAGTTTATCGACATTTTGGTAATACTCTTTTTGAATGCCTCGTACCTGATGCGACAGGTAAATATTGGTAAAGAGTAAGGCAAGCAAAAGCAGCACTAACAGGCTGAATAAAAAAAGCCCACTCGGTTTAGGGGAACGCAAGTGAGCAGGGTTAGATGACATCCTCAATCTCTCCGTCTAATTGACCAAAGCCACCACACCCAACCCAAAAAGGGTTGAGTGCAGCAAAAACCGTCTTTAATCTTTTTGACGACGCAGGAAGGCAGGAATGTCTAGGAGATCACGCTTGCCGTAACGATCATTTACCAAATTGGCCATGCTACCGGCTTGCGCACTCGCGGCTTGCGTTTCGACTTCACGAAGGCTCATCGCAGGTTGCGCATTGCTATGCATCTGCATAGCATGCTGTCCCATATAAGCATCGGCTACTGGGGCAGCCACAGACGGATTGGCCTGCATTGTCGGCGCACTACCATAAGCGTTTACCGACTGATGCTGTGAATAGTTAGGCTGCTGGTGCGTAGTCTGTCCATTTTGGTTCATGGCGGCCGCTTGCGGGTTTGCAGAATAGGCTTGACTCATTTCAGGCTGGGCAAAATTTTGCGCACCAGGGTTATGACCAAACTGGGTAGCGGTTTGCTGCTGCATATGATTTACCGCACTGTTCAACCCCATTGGACGGCTTTGCTGCGGCTGCTGGTTGACATCTTGACGACGACTGAGACCGGTAGCCACAACCGTGACCCGAATTTCGTCATTCATACTTTCATCTAAAGAGTTACCAATAATGACTTTGGCATCCGGAGCCGCAACCTGATCAATGACGTCGCCCACCGCATTAAACTCGCTAATGGTCAAGTTAGGGCCACTGGTTACGTTAATCAAAATGCCTTTTGCGCCCGACACTTCAATGTCATCCAATAACGGATGCGCAATCGCTTTTTTGGTCGCTTTGATTGCGCGATCATCACCCGTGGCATAACCCACACCCATTAACGCCATTCCACGTTCGGACATCACCGTGCGCAAATCTTCAAAATCGACGTTGATTAAGCCCGGACGCGTGACCAGTTCCGTAATCCCCTGCACCGCGCTCAGTAAAATTTCGTTGGCATAATTAAACGCATTACTTAGGGTAAAGTCATCCCCCACGATTTGCTGAAGCTTGTCATTGGGAATGGTAATCAGTGAATCCACATGCTGAGAAAGCTCTTCGATTCCCGCCTTGGCCGCCGCGCCACGACGCTCGTAAGAAAACGGCTTACTGACCACCCCAACAACCAAAACGCCCATCTCACGTGCTAATTGTGCCACCACGGGTGCCGAGCCAGTACCCGTTCCTCCGCCCATGCCTGCGGCAAGAAACAGCATGTCTGCACCTTCGATTTCACGCTTAATCATTTCCAAAGAATCGCGTGTGGCCATCCGCCCTTTCTCAGGATCAGCACCGGCTCCCAAGCCTTTTTCGCCAAGCTGGATGCGCTTTTGCACCCGCGAATGGGCAAGGGCTTGTGCATCGGTATTCGCCACAATGAAATCCACGCCTTCGATGGTGTTCTCCATCATAAAATTAACGGCATTACCGCCACCGCCACCTAAACCAATGACTTTGATCACCGGCATACCGGCTTGGCGAATGTTTCCTGGGGTGTCTTCGGAAATAAATTTCATGTTTCTAACCTCTGTCTGTTGTCACTCAATCGCGCTGAGCGAGGGTGTTAATCTTGTTTGGTTGTTTAAAGGAGTGTCGGGGTCGCAAGCCGTTGCGCAACCCGCAACACGGCACTGCGTGAGCGGGCATTGAGTTCGCATTCCTGCTCACTCGGAAAAATCGGTTTACCTATCCGTTGCAAAAGCGGTTCTATCACCTCAATCTGCACCGGTGAATCTGGAAAAAGATCGCGAATCATCGACTGATCACGCATAAACACTTTGACAATCCGATCTTCCAAAGAATGGAAGCTGATTACTGCCAAACGGCCTTCTGGCGCTAAAACAGTGAGGGCGGCCTCCAGCACGTTTTTTAAGACCTCTAACTCACGATTAACGGCGATGCGAATCGCTTGAAACGTGCGCGTGGCAGGGTGTTTATGCTTGTCTTTTTTAGGTGAGGCACGCTCAACCAAATCGGCAAGCTGTTTCGTAGTGTCTAAAGCGCCGGCGGCAGTGGCTTCTTTAATGACTCGGGCAATCCGTCCAGAGAAGCGTTCTTCTCCATAATTTTGCAGAACCAGCTTGAGTGTTTTCTCATCCACTTGCACCAACCACTCGCGTGCGCTCAAACCCTGATTTGGGTTCATGCGCATATCCAATGGACCGTTACGCATAAAACTAAAGCCGCGTTCGGCTTGGTCTAATTGAGGGGATGAGACGCCTAAATCCAGCAATAAACCGTCAATTTTGCCGCTCAGCCCTCGCGCTTGACAGTAGTCATCTAAGTGTTCAAAACTGCCATAAATCATCTCAAATCGCGGATCAACAAAATGCGTTTGCGCATAGGCAACCGCTTCTGGATCTTGATCGATGGCCAACAACCGGCCGTTTGGCCCTAATTGTTTTAGAATTTCGCTAGAATGGCCTCCGCGACCAAAAGTGCCATCAATGTAAACGCCATCGGGTTTAATGTTTAACGCACAGAGGGATTCGGAAAGCAGTACTGAAAAGTGCGCATTGTCACTGGCGTTCATAACTTCGTCTTTTTATTAAATATTCACAGGATTTTATGAGATGAGGCCCAACGCCTTTTTCATCGCCATTTTGAGCATTTTAAAAACTTAAATCACCCAACATTTCGGACATAGCCGGCAAATCAATTTCTTGCAGAATGTCTGAGCAAGTGGCTTCCCAAGCATTTTTATCCCACAACTCCAACTTCTTGCCTTGACCAACCAAAACCGATTCCTTAAGTATTTGCGCATAACTAAGCTGCTCTTTACTCATCAGAATCCGTCCCTGAGCATCCATCACCTGCTCCACCGCTCGTCCAACAAAAATCCGCTGAAGGTTGCGGACTGCGTGATTCGCATTTGGCAACGCCATTATTTGATTTTCCAATGCGCGCCAATCGTGGTAGGGATAAAGCGCCAAGCATTTCGCGGTTAAATCCAACGCAATCACCAGCGTCGAGTTATGCTCCTGATCCAAATAATCGCGGAACTTTTTCGGCACAGCGAGACGCCCTTTGGTATCCACATTCAGGTTGTAGCTGCCTCGAAAAAACACCTAATTCACCACTTTTCGCCACTTTGCCCCACAATTTGAACTAACTATATTCATCCGTTGTGCCAGTGTCAACTCAGGCTTAAATCTAAAATTCTTTTATATGACAACAACTTAGCTAGTTAAAATTGTTTACAGCCTTAATCAACTTTTTAATTTCCCCAATTTTTTCATGCACTTATTCCAAAGTCTAAAACATCCCCTTAAAGCAACTCGCAAACTTGACAAATCAAACACCGGCCTTACTTCAGACTGGCACCCTCTTAAAAAAACACTCTATATAGAATTATTAAAAAACAAAACACTATATGTAGTATAAAAAACCAATACCAAAAAAAAATTAAGATTTTCTTCATTTTTTTTGAATTGCATTAAAAAGTCTATTTTTGCTACAGATTTCAAGTATGTGTGGAGGATTGCAAAGCGCTGGACCAATAAGGGTCAATCTGCAGAGAAAAATCGTCTTTAAATGCTTCAAAAGAGATGAATAACGACAAAAAATTAACTTAATACCAAAAAAGGAAAGCAACAAAAGGACGGTGGGGAATTTTCCCAAAAATAAAGCAACAAGAGGTAAAAAGGAAAACAAAAGAGAAGAATAAGAGAAGGAAAGAAAATAAGAAATAACGACACAAAAAATGGAAAAAATGAAGCGGGTCTGTAAGCCGGGTTCTGTTCTCTTGCGAGCGACAATCATTCATCTAGGGCGGGCATCACTGCCAACCTCAAGCAACCTACCCGAAAACCCCTGCGAGCCACAGGGCGGAATTCCGCCGAAACGAAACTCACCTGTTTTCCTATTTGGTCTTGCACCGAATGGGGTTTGCCTAGCCACAGCCTGTTACCAGTTGCGCGGTGCGCTCTTACCGCACCCTTTCACCCTCACCTGTGCGCCTAAGCGCCATCGGCGGTCTACTCTCTGTTGCACTTTCCGTCGGCTCTCACCGCCCAGCCGTTAACTGGCATTCTGCTCTATGGTGCCCGGACTTTCCTCGAGAATTGCTTCGCGCGATTATCCAACCCACTTCGGATGCGCATCTTACCCGATTCTTTTAATAAACACAGCGAAACTTTCTTTCAAGTGGACAGTCGGCCTGATTCGCCGGCAAAAACGCCAATAACGTCACGATCAAAAATTACTCTTTGGGGAGCTGGGTGTACAAAGCTTTAGCAAGCTGATTACGATATCGATAGGGTACCGGTTGATTCGCCAAAAACACAAATGGCCACCATTGCTGACGATAATAAAAATAGCCAGCCAAGGTACTGACCCCAACCAAAGAACCGGATTTTGCAAAAACTCCAGGTTCAATTTCAGGTAAAAGTTCACGCCAAGGGCTTAATGCCTGTAACACCTGCCAAAGCTGATGAGCACTGAGTCGATTTTGTCGGGATAAACCCGCTCCATCAACCAAGCGAACCTGCTGAGCATCCCAACCAAACTGATGCTGCAAGGCTTGAGCATAATAAGTCGAAACCGCCGCCGCCTGTGCCGGCAAATGGGTTTTCTCCGCGACCAAATTCAGCGCTAGCTGATTGGCAATGAAGTTGGTCGAGTAGCGCAGCATCGCCGAGATAACCTGCGCTAAATTTTTTTGATTCGCGTGCTGATAGTGCACGCTTGCTGGAGTCACAGGCGAAACCGGCATTTGTCGCAAGGTCTCATCCAAGACCTCAATACCTTGCTGCCGCAGGAAAAAAATCAGCAATTCAGCGGCATATTGCTGATTCCGCGCTGGATCAGTGCCTGTATTAATCCGCTCGTCCTGACCATCCTTTAAACGCAAGCCAGCGTCTTTGATGATCTGCAATGCGGTCGGAGTAATGGGGGTTTGCGGTTCGGCTGAAAGCCACTGCCCGTGTTTTTTAAGCACATGCAGACTGTTAAAATTGGCGCTAAATGCACTATTGATAGCATCATATGGATTCAAGCTTTCGCCGGTACCGGGTAAACGAATCGCTTCTGCATACCAGCGATTCGCCATCTGCAAGTAAGCCAATTGATAAATTCCTTGCGCTCGTAAACGCTTGGCCAATTCGATGGCGATGCGCGCTAACTCTTCTGAAACCAAAAAAGGATCACCTGAGCTCTGTAGATGTAAGACGGCTTGGCCATTAGGATGAATATGCACCTTAAATTCCGTCACAAAATGATGGTCAGCTCCCCAGTGTTGCAAGGCTAATAAGGCCGTAATCAATTTGGTGGTTGAAGCCGGAATCAGTGCTTGTTGTGCTGCATCAGCAAAAAGCGGTTTCCCATTGGGCTCTGCGACCAACAAAGCGGCTGGAGCCAAAGTTTGATAAAACGCAAATTCTTTTCCCGAAAATGTTGTTTGTGGCGGTGCCGCCAGCGCAGGCATCAGCCAAAGAAAGCTTGCACCTAACCCCATCTTTATCTTCATCATTTTGTTACCGAGTATCCAGCCAACGCCAATTCTTTTATCATAGTTCTCTTTTTATCACCTTTGCCGAACAGGAGCTTACCTTGTCCCCATCCTCTGCCCCCAATATCTGGATTGACGATCGTTTCTTACCGGAAGCGGCGGCGAAATTACAACATGTGCTTAATTACCCACGGCTCAGTCAAGCCACATCACAACACCCTTATCAACCGAAAATCGACACCCTCTTAGGCTGGCAAACCTCCGATGACCTACAGCCAAAACTGTCCTTATTTCCAGCGCAAAGCGGCGCCGTCTGCATTGACTTTCTAACCGGTAAAAAAGCTCATCGTCGGCAGTTCGGAGGCGGAATGGGGCAACCTTTAGTACGCGCAATGGGCCGAATCGAGTCGCGACTACCAACCGTTTTCGATGCCACCGCAGGCATGGGCGCAGACGCTTTTGTGCTGGCTTCGCTGGGCTTTGAGGTTTGGATGAATGAACGCAGTCCGCTGATCGCTGCCCTGATCGCCGATGGCTTAGCACGCGCGCAACACGCGGATGAACTGGATGCCGACAGCCAAGCCATTTTTAGACGAATGCGCCTAAGCCAAGGGGACAGTGCCCTGCAAATGCAAACACTTAACCCCGCTCCCGAAACCATTTACCTAGATCCCATGTATCCTGAGAAAAAGAAGCGTGCGGCCACAAAAAAAGAGATGGCGGTTTTGCAACAACTTATTGGGCCTGATTTAGACAGCAGTCGCCTGTTGGATGCGGCTTTGAATACCGCACAATATCGGGTCGTCGTCAAACGCCCTAAAGGTGCAGAGCCGATTGCGCACCCCATTCAACCCAGTGCCACAATTGACAGCCCCAACACACGTTACGACCTGTACGCGATCAAAGCGCTGCAAGAGCATATTCAAAAGCTCAAACGCCCTCTGACTCAGGTTTGAGCGCGAGAACACGGGAATAAACTGCTTTGCGTTTTACTTGATAGAACTCAGCGACAATTTCGCTGATCTGTTTTACGGGTAAGCGCTGTTGCAGCAACACCCCAATTAAGTCGTCCCATTCACTGACACTTGGTGCCTCCTCGGCGAGGACTGCACCGCTCACCATTACCACAAATTCGCCGCGAACCCGATCTGAATGCGCGGCGAAATAGGCGAGAACCTCCGCGAAATCGCCACTCACAAATTGTTCAAACTGTTTCGTCAACTCTTTCGCCACCACCAATTGGCGCTGCGAACCAAAAATCTCAGCCATGTCTTGCAGCGACTCAATTAAGCGGTGGGGGGACTCGTAAAATACCAATGTCCGCGACTCATCCGCCAACTTGGCAAGGGCTTGTAAACGTTTGCTCGACCGCGCCGGTAAAAACCCTTCATAAGTAAAGCGATCGGTCGGTAAGCCAGCCGCACTCAAGGCGGTAATCACCGCACTGGGACCCGGAATCGGTACAACCGCAACCCCAGCTTGGCGTAACCGTTTTACCAAGACATAACCTGGATCATTAATCAAAGGCGTGCCGGCATCGGAAATTAAAGCGCCATTTTCCCCCCGTAACAAACGGTTTAAAAGCTGCTCTGTACGCTCGGTTTCATTGTGCTCATGCAAACTAATCAGCGGGCGTTGCAAAGCATAATTTTGCAATAAAATTTTGCTGTGCCGCGTATCCTCTGCGGCAATCCAATCAACCTGAGCTAAAAGTGCTAACGCCCGCTGACTGATATCTTGCAGATTCCCAATCGGTGTCGCCACCACATAAAGCGTCCCGCAGGAGGCGCTGGCACGAACAGACGTACTGGCTGAAAAAAGAGTCACATTAGGTCCTTTAACGGATAAATAAAAACACCGAAGAATCACGAACTTGCCGCTCGGCCACGCTTAAATGGCATATAATTTTGGCTATTCTAACTAAATCTCTGCACAGCTATGTTTTTTTCCGATTGCGAAACCGTTTCAAACGCCCCCAATGTATCTCGTCTACGCTGGCAACACGCTGGTCTGAGCGCATTACTTTGCAGCTTACTGCTGGCGGGCTGTTTTACACCAAAGCCGAGCGCGCCCCCCAGCGAACCAACCAAGCCGGTAGAGCCGAGCGTTCAAATTCAACCGGTAGAACGCCCAACCCTGATTGTCGCCAGTGACCCGCAAGCTGAGCGCGTTGCCGCCCTACAAAATCGTGACTGGGCGCGTTATGTGCAATTTAGTGATGAACTCTGGCAGACTTCCGCTCCAGAGCAGCAAGCCAAGATTGAACAAGAAATTTGGCAAACCTTGCTGCCTCTGGATGCCCTGACACTCATGCAACTCGATCAAAATCCCGATCCAAGAGTCAATGCCTGGACCCATCTCCTACAAACCCTGCAAACCGATGCACTCAACTTTCCGCGTGCTTTAGAAGACTTGCAGCAACTGGAAACGTCCGCTCTCTACCAAAATCACCTTTTACCCCAGCTGTTAAGCCAACGCCCTACTCCCGCCCCGCTTGAACAGATTGCGATTCTCTTGCCAATGCAAGGCAAATTTAAAGTGGTGGCCGAGCAGATTCAAACGGGTCTTCTTAAAGCCTATTACGACAGCGGTTTGCAATCCAATTTGAGCTTGCGTTTTTACGATAGCAGCGATGAATCCCAAATCAGCAGTCTGTACTTTCAAGCCAAGCAAAATGGCGCACAACGTATTATCGGCCCCCTGCGTAAACCCGCCTTAGAACAACTGGTTGCCTTTGATGATGAAAACCTCATTGCGCTGAACTCGCTGGATTATCCGACCCGCTTTGTGCAGTTCAATCTCAAATCGAGTGATAAAACGAGTCAACTGATTAACGGTTTTGTTCAACAAAACATTCAAACACTGGGGCTGCTAAACAGCGATGAACCTGGCCAACGTGCTGCCGCAGAGCAGCTCAGCCAAGCCTGGCAAGCACTGCTGCAGCACGCGCTTGTCCAAGTGACTTACAGCGATGACAATCCACAACTGCGCCAAGCTTTCGATCGTCTTCTCAATATCCCCCAAAGCTTAGAACGCCGCGCGCAATTGCGAAATATTTTGGGGATAATGCCTGAGTTCTATCCATACAGCCGACAAGATTTACAAGCCATAGTGGTATTTGATTCTGCCAGTCGATTAGCGGTCATCAACCCGCAAAAATCACTCTATCTGTTATCAACACCGCTCTATGCAGCCACCGATTTTGATCCCCAAAATGCGCAGCACTTACGGAATAACCGAGACCTTAAAGAGGTGCAATTGCTCACCCAGCCAATGATCCTGAACCCCAACCAAGTCAATGGTATTTTCGAAGCATTCGGCTGGGATGCTATGCAAGCGGCGCTCAATCTCGATTTGTTACGCAAAGGCGCTTGCTTAACCCACACCCAAACAGGACAAATTCGATTAGAAAACAATCGATTACAGCAACATCTGGTTTGGGCCAAGTTTGATGCAAAAGGTCAACTTCGCCCTTATCAACTGCCGAGTGCACCAACAAATAACGATTCAAATCCGGCCGAAGAAGAGGGAGAACCCGCTCAGGGCGTCAAGCCGTTTTTTCGTGAAGAGGCCGACTTGCAGCAACGTCTGCAAGAAGAAATGCCGCTGCGTTAATTTGGCCATAAAAGGCGCCGCACCGTGAAACTTCTCAGTAAATGGATTGGTCAACAAAAGGAACAGCAAGCCAGCGATTGGCTGCAACAGCAACAGCTGCAAATCCTAGCGCGAAATTTTCGCTGCGATCGGTACCGCAAAGGAGAAATTGACCTCATCGCTTTAGACCGCGATAAGGTGCTGGTTTTTTTTGAAATCAAATACCGTAAAGATACCGAATACGGTCATCCACTCGAATTCATTCACGCTGCCCAGCAGCAACGCATTCGTCGGTGCGCGGAAGTCTTTCTGCTCAAACACCCAGAATATCAAGACTGTGATTGCCGTTTCGATGTGGTCTTCTTTTGCGGACAAAACCCAGCAGAATGGTTACAGAATGCTTTCTAAGCATTTTTTTCGTCAGGATTCTCGGCTTGCAGAATCACGGGAAGCGTTTTCAGCACTGAATCTGGGTTCAGGCTGATAGCATCAATTCCCAAACCCACTAAAAACGCGGCAAAATCGGGGAAATCCGAAGGGGCTTGGCCGCATAAGCTAATATGTTTGCCATTACGTTTTGCGCCTTCAATGGCCCAAGCCACCATTTTTTTAACCCCTGGATCACGCTCATCGTAATCAAACGCCACCTTTTCCGAATCACGGTCCACGCCGAGCACCAACTGCGTCAGGTCGTTTGTGCCAATCGAAAAACCATCAAAATAGGCGCTGAATTCGTCGATCAACAGAACATTATTTGGAATCTCACACATCATATAGACCTGCAACCCTTGCTGTCCGCGCACTAAACCATTCAATTCCAAATTACGCAAAACCTGGCGCGCCTCTTCGAGGCGTCGGCAAAAAGGCACCATGACAACCACATTGGACAAGCCCATCTGCTCACGCACGTGTCGCAGGGCTTGGCACTCTAATGCAAAGGCCGGTGCAAACTGGGCATCGTTATAACGAGCCGCCCCGCGAAATCCAAGCATCGGATTCTCTTCATCGGCTTCAAAATCACTCCCGCCCAGCAGGTTTGCATATTCATTGGTTTTAAAATCCGATAACCTTACCACCACCGGTTTTGGATAAAACCCAGCCGCCAAGGTACCGATACCCTCTGCCAATTTCTGCACAAAAAAAGCGGCACCACTGGCATACCCCTGAATCAATTCGGACAAATCCTGTTGCGTTTGCACTGAACGCACGCGCTCTGGAAACAACAAGGCTAAAGGATGCGCTTTGATTTCGGTATTAATGATAAATTCCATCCGCGCTAACCCCACCCCAGCATTTGGCAAGGCGCTCAGACCAAAGGCCAATTCGGGATTGCCCACATTCATCATGATGGCGGTTTTAGGCTTGGGCAAGGCCGTTAAATCGGTTTGCGTTAGGGTATAGGGCTGCGCGCCCGCATAAACTCGACCCATATCGCCTTCTGCGCAAGAAACCGTGACCATCGCACCTTCGGCAATCAACTCGGTGCCCTGCCCCGTTCCGACCACCGCGGGTATGCCTAACTCGCGAGCAATAATTGCCGCATGGCAAGTTCGTCCCCCACGATTCGTCACCAAAGCCGAAGCCATTTTCATCACCGGCTCCCAATCTGGGGTGGTTATATCCGATACCAGCACCTCACCGACTTGAAACTGTTTCAACCCCTCGACCGAGGTAATCACTCGTGCGCGACCACTGGCAATCTTGCTACCCACCGCGCGCCCAGTCACGATTGGGGTCAGCTTTTCGGCTTCAGCGCAAAGATGATATTGCACCAAAAAATGCCGCTGCTGTTGAGAGGCAACCGTTTCTGGTCGCGCTTGAACAATAAACAATTCACCGCTCAAACCATCCTTCGCCCACTCAATATCCATGGGTCGCGCTTGACCTGCTTTAGCACTGTAATGTTGTTCAATCTGCAGGGCATAACCCGCTAACTGCAAGACCTCTGAGTCGTTCAAACAAAACTGCTGGCGTTCGAGTAAGGTCGTGGGCACATTGTGGACTGGATTAAGTGAATTGGCATCGGTGCTGTACACCATTTTGATTTTTTTAGCGCCACGATGACGTTTTAATACTTGGCGAAACCCTTGCAAATAGGTTGGTTTATGCACAAAGAACTCATCCGGATCCACCGTCCCTTGCACCACATTTTCGCCTAAACCGTAAGCGCCAGTAATCATCACCGCTTCCTTAAAACCGGTTTCGGTGTCGAGCGTAAAAATCACTCCCGCACTGGCCAAATCTGAACGCACCATTTGCTGGACACCAATCGACAGCGCCACCTCAAAATGATCAAATCCCTGATCCATACGATAATGAATGGCACGATCGGTAAACAAACTGGCAAAGCAACGTTTACAAGCTTCTAAGTAAGCGGCTAGACCGCGAATGTTTAAATAGGTATCTTGCTGGCCGGCAAAACTCGCGGTAGGCAAATCCTCGGCCGTGGCTGAACTGCGAATGGCAAATGAGGCGCTCTCTCCCGACAGAGCCAGCAGCTGCTGATAGGCTTGAGTCATTTCTTGCAAAAGGTCGTCCGGAAGAGGCGCTTCGTAAATACGTTTTCTTATTTCCAACCCTCGGCGCTGCAAATCACTCGGATTCTGCGGTGCCAAGCCGTCTAAGAGCGCCCGCAACTGCGGCCAAAGTTGATTGGCTTGTAACAGATGGCGATAGGCCTCGGCGGTAATCGCAAAGCCATTGGGAACAGGTACACCATGCGGTTTTAATGCTTGAACCATCTCACCTAAGGAAGCGTTTTTCCCGCCGACTAAAGCAATGTCTTCAATCCGTAGCTGATCAAAAAAACGGATAAAGCGCCAAGAAGAGTGTCGTTCGCTCATTGTGTTCACCTTTTTTCATAGACCTGAACACAATACGACTTTCTACGCAAAATGAAAGCCCTCACCGAGGCCCACCGTGACTTTTCTTGCGCTGGCTCAGGAAGCGGCTCAAGCCCATCTCTGGCTGATTAAGCCGGTTTTTCAACGACAAGACGCACCGTTCGAGGAAAATCGGTGCGCTCCACCAGCACAAAACCGGCGCTCTGCAATAAATAAATCAAATCTTCCGCATGGTAACGATTGTGTTCTGAAAAGTGTTCAAAAACAGCTTCAATCGGCAATGAAGCCATCGGCTCTTGCCATAAATCGCCTTGCGGAAATTTATGCTCAAGATAGGCACTCAAGGGTTGACGCACCAAATCAATCACACACCAGCGGCCTCCGGGCTTCAACCAAGCAAAAACCGCCTTGATTAAACTGACCGGCTGCGGCAGCTCATGCAAGAGCATATTCGCCATAACCGCCGCCACTTGGCCGCTCTGCGCCCAATTTAGATCCGGTGCCAACAAATCGCCGCGCAATAAATGGGCGTTCTCTGGCAAACTCAAGGCGGCGGCTAACATATAATCGGCCGCTTCAATCCCCAAAATGCGATTGTGCGGATAGCGCAATGCCAAATCTTGAACAAACTGCCCAATTCCCGCTCCCAAATCAAGCACAACCTCCTGAGGCTGAATCGGACCACTCATTTGTTGATTCCAAAAAGCCCAAAACGCTGTGTCATGGCGACGTTCATAACTTTGGGTAATCATCGTGCGTGCTTGTTCACCATCTCCACCGTGATGACGCAAAATCTGTTGTTGGGTTTTCTCCATTCCAGTCTCCTTAAGGCTGCGCATTCGACAGCGCATTTAACTCAATCCATTCATCCAACTGCGCAAAATAGAGTACTTGTTTTTGCGGACGAGTTTCTTGCGCTTGAAAAAGTTCCGCATAACGTTGCAGCTGAGGTCGATAACGCGTGCACTGCTCCGCAAGAAAATCGGCTCGGGTTTGTGCATCGGTTGCATCGGGCGGCGTACTGGTTTTATAGTCGATAATCCAACGCACTCCCTGTGCATCGACAAACGTTCGGTCAACAATATGTAAAGCCACTTCCCCTTGGGCATTCTGCGATTGCAACACATACTCATTGCGCGCATCCACCTGCTGAGCTGAAAGGGCCCAACGGATTTTTGGCTGATGCCACGCCTGTTGTAAACACCGTTGCGCTCGCGGCCAAGCCAGCTGAACTTGCCGAGTATCTAAACCCTGCTGCCCCAACCAACGCTGATAAAAATCCGCACGCTCCTCAATGGAATCCAAAGGAATCTGCTCAATTCCCTGTCTTGCCCACAGCTCCAAGACTTTATGCACTAAATGACCGACCGCCTGCGCAATCGGTGCCTGTTGTAAGTGTGCTCTTAATTGTGCTTTATAGGACTCAAGTGAAATAAGAGTAACAAACGGTAGCCAATATTGGACTATCGGGAGAATCTCTCGGTAATCATGTACTTTACAAGACACAAAAATACCATTATTCCTTAACTCTTTTTCGACCACCTGATTAGAAATAATATTTCTGGTTCTAAACTGATCTGAAACTTCAGGATTAATTCTTAAAACAACCTTCTGAGTTTCACTACTTCCTACCCAGACAGTATCGGTTTCACTTACTTGCTTTTGAAGCGATTTATCAAGCTCGAATTGTTTTTCGCCCAGCCTTAGTAGCTTAATTCGACTCAGTCGAAATGTTTTAAGTTTATCGGCCTGAACATCAAAAGCCGCCAGATACCACATTCCCTTATAGAACAATAAACGGTAGGGTTGTATGCCACTATCATTTTTTGATTGATATTGAAAGCGGAGTTCCTGCCTCTGAACAATCCCCTTTTTAAGACTAGCCATATTTTGTTGCATCAAAGAAGTAACCTTTTCTAACTCAAACGGCATAATCAACCAAGAGGGATCTGGTCGCATAATTTCTTGAATTGTTGATGCTGACCACTTTGAATTTATCGGTGACAGTTGAAAATGGCTGGCGAAGCGCTGTAGATGGGCCAAATTGAACTGACCCAAATGAATCGGATCTAGCCAAATTTTCTGACCATCTTGCTCGTAAGGCAAAAAACTTAATTTATTGTGCAGATCTCGCTGAATTGTTCGTTTCGAAACAGAAAACTCATTTACCAAGTCATTTAAGAAAAGAACTTCGCCTTGATTTAAACGATTCAAAATTTAAGCGATACGTATAGACATTACCGTAGGCGATTTTGTTTGAGACATTGATTACCCTCCTTATTTTTTAAAAGACAGTATATGACTCGGTGGTGACACATGGCGTCACCCAATAAAAATTAGCGACAATTATTCAATTGAAATTGAGAAAACTCATTAACAACTTCTTTGTTCAACTTCCACCCAAGCATCAATTTCTGCCAGATAGAGTACCAATTTTTGCGTACGGTCTTCTTGCGCTGAGAAAAGTTCTGCGTAACGATTAAGTTGTGCTTGGTAGTATTTTTTCTGTTCGGCGATAAATTCTTGGCGTTTTTGAGCGTTATCGCAGCCCTGACAACTGCTGGTTTTATAGTCGATAATCCAGCGCGTTCCTTCATTATCAATCAAGGTGTAATCAACAATATGCAGTTCGATTTCGCCCTGCGCATTGACCGATTGCAGTTCCAGCTCACACTGCGCCTGTTGCTGATTTTGCGATAGCGCCCAGCGAATTTGTTGATTACCGAGTGCATTGCTCAAGCAGGTTTTCACCTTTTTCCAAGCGCGTTCAATCTGTTCGGTGTTTAAGCCTTGATGTTGCAACCAGCGGAGATAGAAACCTTCCTGCTTTGCCAAAATATCATCGGCAATATTTTCAATGCCGAGTCGCGCCCACTGTTCCAAGACCTTGTGAACCAGATTACCAGCCGCTTTGGAGACCAGATTCGCGCCTTGCCAGTAATCGGGTTCTAAATCGGCATTAACCTCTTCCACAATAGGCGCTGGTGCCGTTTTCTCTGCGATAACCGATAACTGCGGTTTTGGCAGATGCGCAAGCGTGTCAAACAGACCTTGACGCTGCAACGGCAGACGAGAAACCCTAATCTCGGTTTCATTGTCGTTAGCCTCTTCCGTGTCTGGCAAATCTTGAGTTAAACGCTCGCTAATCGCCGCCTGCACCGAAGTACCCAAAGCCGGCCATAGCGATTCCAACATCGAATCTTTGGTTGCTTTAAAAGTACTTTCATCGCTATCCGCTTTGATTTTCAGCTCAGCAAACAGGTGCAGTTGCACTTTGGCGCGCGTGCAGGCGACATACAGCAAACGCCCCAATTCAAAGCCTTGTTTCTGTTTTTCAAACTGGGTCAGCAATTTACTGAGATGCGATTTATCCTGCCCTTTTTGGTCAATCGGCGCCAACACCAAACGCTCTTCCTGCGCAGAGTCCATAAACTGGAACCACGACACCAATTCAGGATCATCGCCCCGCGGCTTTTTATTCAATCCCGGCAGAATCACCGTATCGAACTCCAACCCTTTGGATTTGTGCATGGTCATAATCTCGATCTGCTGGCTCGGTTCGGAAGCGTCGGCACTAGCATAGAGCGTTGCGACCAGCTCTTGCAAACGACTAAACTCCAACGCCTCATGGTCAAACTGTGACAACACCTCAAAATAGGCGGCCACATTTTGTAGCGCAATCGGACTCTCAACACACAAAGCGCCGTCCAACATTAGCCAGCACTCCTTCAACAGTTTCGAGAAGTCATGGACGCCCAATTGAGTAATCGCGGTTTGTAGAATCGGCCACGCTTGTTGCAAACGCGCTTGCCCCTCTTCGCTCAGCGTCGCCAGATCAATTAAGCCGTTTTCCTGCAATGCCTGTTCAATACAGAAAGCCACCGTTTTATAAGGCTTGGCGGCGATCAACGCATGTAGATCATGCAGGTTCAAACCCACTAAAGGCGAACGCAATAGCGCAATCCAAGCCGCACGATCGCCAAGATGCAATAGCGCGCGACTCAATGCCAAACAGTCTTGAACTTCCTGACGCTCCTGCAAGGTTTCCAACTCTACCGCACGGAACGGAATGCCGGCTTTTTTCAGCTCAATGGCAATGGCCAAAAGGTGCGAACGCGAGCGCCCGAGCACGGCAATTTTACGACTGTAGATTGCCTCGTTTTCCGCCGTTTCTTGTGCACGCAATATTGCTAAACGCTGCACGATAAATTCGACAATTCGTGAACTCTGCTCGCCGTCGCCGATAAACGCCCAATGGTTAAAGACCGCCGTTTCGATATCGTCACGCGGAGTGAGCGCATGGCTGAATTTGACCGCGCCCTTTGCCATGTCATCGTCTTTTGGTAACACCTTTTTAAAGGTGTCGTTAACCCACTCGACCACCTGTTTGGCGGAGCGGAAATTGACCGTTAGATTCAGCGGTGTCAGCTGAACAGAGTCAAATTTGCCCTGCCACGCCTTGAGGAAATTCGCTACTTCCGCCTCGCGAAAACGGTAGATCGACTGCATCGGGTCACCCACAATAAACAGCGTACGCATATCTTCGCTCTGCCAACCGGCAACCAGTTTTTCGACCAACTCATACTGCTTGGAGCTGGTGTCTTGAAACTCATCAATCAGCAGATGTTGAATCTGATAATCGAGTTGCAAGGCCAGATCGGTCGGTTCGTCTTTATTACCCAGAGATTGTGACGCGGACTGGGCGATTTCAATAAAATCCGCCTCGGCACGACTCTGAAAAACCAATTTCAGGTTCGCCGCACAGACCTTCAACAACTGCATCAAGCTCTGTAATTTCAACCATTGATCGTCACTGTAATGCGGATCAGGCAAATCTTTCAGTGCCGCCAATGCGGTTGCTAAAGAGCCGTTCCGATCATCGGCATCTCTTAATCCTTGCAGCACCTGGAGCATTTGATCTTTACGCTCTTTATCTTCGCCTTTGCCACCCGGAAAACCGTTATTTTTATTAACGGTTTTGCGGATATCGCCTTTGCCAGTCAAAAGCATATCTGCCAAAATACGCCACGCTTCGGTATCCTCTTCGGCGAACGGCCAAGCACTGGCAATCTTCGCCAAATCCGGCTGATCCTTGTGTTGCGCATAATCGGCAATCTCGCAAACCTCGGCTAAGAGCCCTTCCACTCCGCTAAGCGATTTTCGATGTTGACGCAGTTCGCTGAGCACGATTTCATGCAAAGCATTTTCCAATCCCTGTCGCGCGTCGGAATCACTATATTTCAAATGATCCATCCACTGATCGCGTTTTGCCAACATGGCGCACAACAGGCTTTGCGCTCGTGCATAACGCCCATTGACCAACTCCAACAACGGCTCGACCAGATGCACAAAACTCTCTTCCTGTAACACCTGACGCACTGCTTCCTGATAGGCTTGTTGCGGCTTGTCACTCAGGTTTAACTGCGAACCCATTTTGGAAAGAATCGGCATCTGCCCGACCAGAAAACTGTTAAAACCGTCGATGGTCTTAATCCGCAAACGGTTCGGGTTACTCAGTAGCTGCCAATCCATTTCGGCATCACGTTGCAGTGCTTTTTGCGCCAATTTATGAGTATTGCGATCAACCAAACTGGCGTTATCCGCCAGCGGTTTAGAACCGAAAACCAAGGCTTTCATAATTCGCTCGCGCATCTCCGCTGCCGCCTTTTTGGTAAAGGTCATGGCGACAATCTGCTCCGGTGATTTCACCTGCGACAAGAGCCCCAAATAGCGTTGCGTTAAGAGCGAGGTTTTTCCCGACCCTGCCGGCGCCTGCACAATAAAAGAACGGAAAGGGTCAATCGCCTGCAAACGCGCTTGCGCATCATCCAATTTAGGATCCAGTTGCAAGCCGAAAAGCTGGTCAACACTTGGCAGAACAGAATTAGGCAGAACTGAACTCGGCAAAATAGAATCGGTCATATTATTCATTCTTCGCCCTCCTCTGTTTGCACGCGCATCTGCTGGCGCACTTCCGGCAGACGCAACGCCAGATAGGCATTGGCATATTTCACATCATCCTCTTTAGCAAATGCCATTCGTGCATCGCCCTGCTGAATTTGTCGCGCCAAATCCTCAACCTCATCTTTTAAAGACTGCAATAGATCGTCCCACTGCACCTGATAAAACTCGCTATTCTCTTTTTCGGAAAGCTTGCTAAAAATCTTTGTACCGCTTTTCGGCAAAATAGCTTCATCCTCAACCAGCGCGCTAAAACTGACGCCATCATCGGAATGCAGTAGCCCGTAGCCGATACCGCAAATTCCGTCGCTGAGTTGCTTAACCATCTTGTCTTGCGACTCCGCACCGATCTGCGCCAGTGCATGCAGATAAACCGCCAACTGCGGCGCTTGCAACGGCGTTTTCAGCAGATCATTAATGCTCGCCTTACCGCTCTTATAGTCGATAATCAGCGCCTTGCCGTCCACTTGGTCGATGCGGTCGATAATCACCCGAAATTGAATCCCCGCCAGCGTAATAAAGACTTCCTGCTCGGTGGCGAAGTTGACGAAATTAGCACGCGCTCTTTCCAAATCCAACCAATCTACGCAAAGCTGTTTAATGCGCATCATTTCCAATTGCAACAGAGTTTCGCTCAGCGTATTGTGCGCTTCGTCAAACACGGTTTTTAGATGGCGATCAAGCAATTCGCTGAGTTCCTCTTCGCTCAGAGCCAACAGTGCTGTCTGGGTTTTCACTTCATCCCATACCCATTCCAAAACACGGTGCAACATCTGCCCTTGGTTGGTGGATTGCAACGTCTCTTCGACCACTTGCAAACCGTATTTTGCGCCAAGTCGAAAGTCCAAAAACGCCATTAACGGACATTTGCTCTGCGCCTGCAAAATTCCACTTCCGCCGGGTGCGTTTTCACCTATCGGCACTTGCGGCCCACGATCGTCAACTTGCCAAGTAATCAGCGAATTGTCCGAGAAAAGCCCATCCTTTGGTTCTGCCAAATTTTGCGAACCGAACGCCTGTTGCGCCAGGGATAAAAACTCGATTTTCTGCCAAGGTTCACCGCTAAATTCGGTCAACAGTGGCGACGGTAACAGCTCCGCCTCGCCGGAAAAACGCGGATAACTCAGCACCAGATTAACGGTGGCATTTTGCAGACGTTGATTAATCTGACGTGCATAGATCAGCTCGCGATGCCCGTCAGCACGCGGCAGTTTATGCTCACGTTGCAGATGCATCGGAATAAACGGATTCGGATTGGAGGCGCGCGGCCACGCCTGATCGCTCAAGCCCAAAACCCACAGCGCATCAAACTGCTGACCGCCCGCTTCGAGCATCCCCATAATCTGAATCGGGCGCGCACCTTTGGTTTGCGGTTGGTGCAGTTGCTCGGCGATATAGGTTTTCAGCAACGGCAACCATTTATCGACCGTCTGCTCGCTGACGAGCCCTTGCATGGCGGCAAAGTTATTCAACGCTTCCCAAAACGCTTGCTGCTGCTGATATTCGCGACTGCTTAAGGTGCGCGAACCCGGCCAGCCCATTTGGTTAAGCGTTGCTTGGCAAGCGTCAATAAACTGTTGTTGCGACAGCTTGCCGGAATATTGAATTTTGGCTTGCGCTTCCAAAGCGTCCAGCAGACCTTTCGGTAAAATCAACGGCAAAAGACGCTCTTCGTCTTCCAGATAATCGACACACTCATTCAGCAGACGCGGCAGACTGATCTGCGACCATTGCAGACGACGCAACTGCAAATCCGCCTGCTGACGTTTGGTCAGATCGCCCTGCGTATAAGGCGAAATCAGCCATTGGCTCCAGTCGGCAAAACGGTACGGCTTATGCGGTTGCAAAAACAGTTGCAGACTCAAAAGCGCATTCTGCACCAGCGGCACGCTATGCAACGGCTGACCGAGAGACAGGTTATAAAGCTTATTGTTCTCTTTAAGCAGGTCGAATTTTTGCGCGCCCTGTAAAATCAAATATTCGTCGAGGGCATTTTGCAACGGCTGTTTATAGAGCTGCATATCCGGCGCAATAATACCGATTTTGATATTGTCCTTGCCCTGCAAGGTTTGCAGCGACTGCCACGCCCAAGCCGCCGCCTGTTGCGCCTCATCGCGAATATCCTGCGCGGCAAAAATTTGCGTGCTGTGTGGTTGTTTCTCGCTTGGCGACTCTTCAATAATCTGCACGCCAGCCTGCTCCATTAACGCCAACCACTGTTTTAAAATCGGCGCATAATCATCAAAACCGTGTAGTTGAATGTGTTCAGGTAAAAGCGATTTTATCGCCTGCGGCTGCTCGGTTACTAAGCGAGCAAACAGCGCCAATGAGGCTTTTTGCAAGAGCACCGAATCGAGCCATTGGCGTTTTGTCATCTGCTGTTGGTAGAGTTCGCTAACCGCTTTATAGAGTTGGTTTTCGGGATTCAGAAACGATTCGTCCTGCCACTCTTCGGGCAGATATTCATTGCTTAACTGCCACGCCTGATAGAGTTGTTTGGCCGTCTGCTGCGGATTCAGTAGCGAGATTTCCTCGCCCTGCCGTTCACTGCGTTTTAAAACTTCCTGCAACGCCTGCTCAAACCACCAAGCCGCTTCAAAATCGCACAATAAACGCTGATGCTCAATCTCCCCCAAACCGCTAAACGCGACATCATCACGCCACTGCGTCCACCAATGATTCATCGTCGTCGCCTGCACACTCGGCGCAACCTTGCGATAAATTTGCGACGCAGATTGCGCCTGCGACTGCACCGCCTGCTGTTTAAGCGACAATGCCAAACGGTTATTGGCGCAAAGATGAAGAGTGTTTTGAGAGGATTGGAATGGCGTCATCAGCTTCCTGCTTATGGGATTTGTTTAAGATAGCAGTGATTCTAAAACAATTTTCGGTTTTGGCTAGTCAATTAGACTTCGCGATTGGCAACCGTGCCAAAGATAAGAAGTAAATGATGGGTTATGCGTTCCAACGCAGGAGCATTTGAACGAGAAAACAAAAAAATAACAGGAATTTTCTTAAACTTTGATTTGAGTTTCCAACTAAATATGAAACACAATTAAAATCATAGAAACCAATCCTATAGCTAGAGAAAGTTTTATGTCAGCATTAAACAGATTCTGATTTAAATTATTCATTTGCTTTTCATATCAACTCAATTTTCGATATTTATCTTCCATTTCTTCAATTACATCTGGCGATACTCCACCACACATATAACACTCTTCTAGAGTTTAATGCAATGAATTTTTTTCAGGAATAATTACATACTCCTGCTTTGAAAATAAAGATGAGATCAACTCAAATATAGCTTTAAAGATGAAAAAATAATTCGTTCAAAAACGGTTATTCCATAGATTATATTTCGCCCCGACCTATCAAAATACTTACAAAAAAATCTTCGGCTTTCTAATAACTCAAAGTGCTTCAGAGGTGAGATTAAAAAATAATCTCTAAAAATTAAACTGCTGTTTGTATTGACCAAATTTTCCATTTTTATGATTTGGTAATACCTATAGAAGAACCAAAAATTAATTAAGAGCCATGTAACAGGCACTAATTTCTTGTTTTGATTAATAGAGAAATATTATGAAAGATGGGTTACTGGTGTATTAGGCTGAAAAAACAATATATGCAATAGTCAAAATGCTGATAGAAAGTAACCTTATCCGGGCTTTATTTCCGGATTTTGACAGCTCATGTACGGAGCCATCAACCAATTTGTTCTCAATTTTGTCTTTAATTTTTTCCATATCGCTCCCTGAGAATTAGTTGTTATTTATTAAACTCTCGATTTAGCTGTTTTATAGATATTTTTACTACAAAAACGCCATCATTTTAGAACCGTGTTGTTTGAGATAGCTTTTCGCTTGCGGGGTTTGCGGATAGTGGTGGTTGACCAGCGCCCAGAAGTGGCGCGAGTGATTGGGATGTTGCAGGTGAGCAAGTTCGTGGACGATAACGTAATCGACCACCCATTGCGGTGCTTGCAGGAGTTTCCAGTTAAATTGCACAAGACCGCGTTGGTGGTAGCAGTTGCCCCAGCAGGATTGGTAGTTTTTGACTTTGATGTATTTTGGAAATAACTGTATCTGTTCGGCATAAAACTGCACTTTCGGTTTTAGGTATTCTTGTGCTTCGGCAATCAGTTGCGATTCCATTTGCTCAATCGGCAAATGGATGTTGCGTATTTGCCCAAGCCACTGAAATTCCGAACCTTGTTGTAGTGGAGGAGTTTCTTGCTGCGTGCGTTGTTGGATTTTTGGCGAATGACGGTCGATAAAAGCTTGCAGATCGGCGTGATGGCTTGCCAACATCGAATGAATTTTCTTTGGTGCGGCATTTTGCGGGCAGTAGATCACCCAAACATCATATTGATATTTCAGCCCGATTGATCGGTTGCGACGCGTGTATTTAATGGCGATTTCGGTTGCAGTGCCGTCAATGATTATCGACCACTGTTGCGGGTAATCGACTTGCGGCATTGCCTTTTTAGTCAATTTTTCAAACGCTTTTCTGGCAAAATGAGACATCAACCTTAACCTATTTTTTATCCTATCCCTGCAAGCAAACTAGTGTAACTCATGAGCCAAGCAAATAACCCTTCCGACACGCAACATTTTCAGGTCATTGCCGAACAAGAGGCAAATGCCTTGGATTTGTTGGCGGACGCCAGTCCTTTCAGCAAGGCGCAACTAAAGGATTTTGCACAGAAAGGCGCGGTTTGGTTGAGCCATGGCGATAAGCGCGCCGAGTCGATTCGACGCTTAAAGCGCACTTTAAAAATCGGTCAGCAGATTGATCTTTACTACAATCCAAAACTGCTGGCTCTGCCGCTGCTGGATAATCATCTGCAAGCGCAGTTGATTGCGGATTTCGGCAGTTATTCGGTGTGGTTTAAACCGCGCGGTATGCTATCGCAAGGTTCTAAGTTCGGTGATTTTCAAAGTCTGCCACGCTGGATTGAATTGCGCTCGGAAAGCGTTTTCGGCACGCCGCGCCAGTGTTGGCAAATTCACCGTTTGGATCGCGCCACCGAAGGTTTAATGCTGATTGCACACACTAAAAAAACCGCCGCGCAACTGACACGCCTGTTTGAAATCAAACAGATTCATAAAACCTATCTGGCGAATGTTTGGGGCGAACCCGAGCAAGCAACTTGGTCGAGTTATCAGCCGATAGATGACAAACCCGCAACTAGCCATTTTAAAGTGCTCGGCAGTGACGAAATTGGTGGGCACGCTTTTAGCCGTGTGGAAATCCAAATCGAAACTGGACGTAAACATCAAATCCGAAAACACCTATCGCAAGCGAACTTACCGATTATCGGCGACCGAATGTATGGCGATCCAGAGTTAAACCCGCAATACGATTTTGATCTGCAACTAAGCGCCTATCGCCTGCAATGGCGGTGCCCGCAAGACAATATCGAACGTTGTATCCAACTGGCCCCCAGCGATTTAACGCTGCTCCCGGTGACGACTTGAGATGAAAGTCACCCTGCGTTTTCCGATTAAAGGCCTCTTTTATTACAGCGCGGAACAGCTATTCGATCTGCATTTGATCAGCAAAGGACGGCACTTGCAGCTGGTTTTAGAACCGCAAAATGGTTTTGATAAAAATGCGATTCAAGTCTGGCTGAAACTGCCGCAGCAAGAATTCTTGGTCGGCTATATCCCTCGACAATTAGCGAAGATTTTCCGCCAGCAACTCAGCGGCGAACAGATTACCGCCCTGTCCAATCGCATCAGTTGGCACCTGCAACAGGGGAAATGGATGGAAATCGAGTTGCGCATCGAAACCGTTTTATCTTGGCACGCCAGCATCCGCGCAACGCTGTTTGCCATTTGGTTGCGGCAAAAACATCAGTGGCATCGTTTTAAAAACCCTAAACCCGGTTAATTGCAGCGCCGCGCAGAATCTGCCACAATCCCCGTAATCGACATTTCATCAGTTTAATTAAAAAGAACGACCATGAATCAAAACACCCCTGCCTTAGCGCAATGCGCGCAAATGCTCAACCAATCCGACGATTATCAAGTGCTGCGTCGTTTACAGCCAACCCAACAATTCAATCCGCCGAACGGCGATGACGGCTTGCACCGGGTCTGCATAATCGACACCGAAACCACCGGACTGAATACCGCCGAGTGCGAAATTATCGAACTCGGTTATCAAATAATCGAGTTCGACAGCCAAGGGCATTTTTATCGCGTACTGAGCGCCAAAAATTTCCTTAACGAGCCGCAAGGCGAAATCACCCCCGAAGTCACCAAAGTGACCGGCTTAACGTTGGCAGATGTCAAAGGCCAGCACATCCCGTGGGATCAAGTGGCGGATGATATTGCCCAAAGCCACTTATGCGTGGCGCATAATGCCGGCTTCGACCGCCCGGTTTTAGAACGTTACCATTCGGTGTTCGTCAATAAAATCTGGGGCTGCTCGGTGGCACAGATTGACTGGGAGAGGCTGGCGGATGTCGGCTCGCGTTCGCAAGAGTTTTTGTGTTGGAAAATTGGTCAATTTTTTTATGGCGCGCACCGTGCGCTGGATGATGTGCAAGCCCTAAGCGAGTTGCTGGCGCAGCCAATTGGTGAGGCCAAACTGCCGGCTTTTCACTATCTGCTGGCGAAGGTGCGCCAAGCCAAATCCATCGTGCAGGCAGTAGGCGCGCCCTTTGAGCTTAAAGACGCTTTGCGCGCTCGTGGATATCGCTGGGACGCCAAACAGCGGGTATGGAAAAAAATGATGGAAGAAGAACAAGTGCAGCAGGAATGTCTGTGGTTGAACCAACATGGCGTCAGTCAGCCTCATTGCCTTAAACTCAAAGCAACCGATACATTTTCCATTCGCGCCGAATAATTTTTGTTTAAATAGAGTGGTTTTGGCTTGAGCCAAGACGGACATGGCATGATTTTTCACCGCATTGAATGCGTTAACCCCCAAAGGATCTCTTTATGGCACATATCACCCTCTCCGGCAATGCAATTGAAACCTGCGGCACGCTACCAAGCGGCCAAGCACCCGACTTTAGCTTAGTCGCAGACGATCTTAGCGAAAAACATTTGGCCGATTATGCTGGACAAAAGCTGATTCTGAATATCTTCCCCAGCATTGACACCGGTGTCTGCGCGCAATCGACTCGAGTATTTAATGGAGAAGCCAGTGCCCTTGGCAACACCCAAGTTCTGTGTATTTCTAAGGATTTGCCTTTTGCCTTAAACCGCTTCTGCGCCGCAGAAGGATTGGACAAAGTCATCACACTTTCGGCGTTCCGTTCCAGCTTTGGACAAGATTATGGTCTAGAAATCACTACCGGGCCGATTCGCGGTCTCTTATCGCGCGCCATCATTGTCATTGGTACGCAAGGAGAAATTTTATACAGCGAACAAGTCCCCGAAATCGCTCAAGAACCAAATTACCAAGCCGCATTGGAAGCCTTGCGCTAAGAAAACACAGAAGCCACTCGGTCGGCATTACGCTGACCGAGCCAACACACCTAAGCACCTCAACTCATAGGCACCTCAACTCAGGTTAAAGTCCGCCCATCAGTTTGGAAATTAAAAAACCAATCCAGACCACTGCCGCAATAAAAAATGCCACAAACACCGCTGCCGAAGCTTGATCTTTCGCTCGCCCAGAGAGCGGGTGATAGTCATCACCAATGCGATCTACCGTCGATTCAATTGCGGTATTCAGCAACTCAACCAGCAAAACAATCATTAAGACCGCAATTAAAATGGCCCTTTCAAAGGCGCTTTCGCCGAGCCAAAAGGCCGCTGGTAGCAATAAACCAAACAGAATGACCTCTTGCCGAAAAGCCGCCTCATGTTGCCAAGTCGATTTGAACCCTTTCCACGAGTAGCCGGCAGCATACACAATTCGTTTAAAACCGCGATGCGGAGATTTCATCAAAAATTCCTTATGGTTGAGTCGGCACAGCCACAGTCGGTTTGAACAAAACAGCCGCCTGTCCACGTCCACGCCAATCGGCGGCCGCTTGCCAACCGGTCGTGCCATGCCAAATCAGCTGCAAATCGCCCAGATAGTTATGGCGTTGTAACCGATAGCCCATCTGTTCTAAGGTTTGCTGTGTTTCAGCCTCCAGCTCGGGGTGAAACGCAATCTGGTCTTTTGGAAAAAGCTGGTGGTGAACACGTGGCGCATCCACCGCTTCTTGTGCGGTCATTTGTCGTCTGTAAAGGTTGACCAGTGTTTGAAACACGCTGGTAATAATGCTCGAACCGCCCGGCGTGCCTAAAACCGATTCGACTTGGTTATCGTATAAAACCAAAGTGGGTGACATCGATGAAAGCATTCGTTTTTGCGGCGCAATCTCATTGGCACGACCGCCAAGCACACCAAACAGATTGGCCACGCCAGGCTTGGTCGAAAAATCGTCCATCTCGTTGTTCATTAAGAACCCTGCCCCTTCAATCACCACGCCATTGCCAAACGGCATATTCAAGGTGTAGGTGTTGGCAACCGCATTTCCCTGGGCATCGAGAATCGAAAAATGGGTGGTTTCAGGAGATTCAATCGGGCCTGGCCGAATGGTGTCGGTTTTAGAAATGGCTTGAAAATTGACCGCTTGTGCGCGTTTGACCAGATAGGCGCTCTCCAGCAAAGCGGTTTGCGGCACACTGACAAAATCACTGTCGCCCAAGTATTCCGCACGATCGGCATACACCCGCTTGGATAATTCAGCATAAAAATGCGCACGCAGGGCTTCCGTTGAGCCACCGGCTAATTCCGTCTCGGCCAGCGCCGCATCAAAACGCGGTTCCAGTTGCTGGTAGAGGCTGAGCAATTGCGCTAAGGCAATGCCTCCTGAGCTGGGCGGAGGCGCTGAAATCACTTGGCGACCATACCATTCGACCTGAATCGGCTCACGCCATTTGGCTTGATAAGTTGCCAAATCCTCCAGCGTAATCAGCCCGCCTTTCGCCTGATACTGCTTGACCAATTGCTGCGCAATTTTGCCTTGGTAAAACGCCGATGCACCCTCTTGCGCCAACAGCTTCAGTGTCTGTGCCAATTCCGGCTGAACAAAACGCTCTCCGGCTTTGAGGCTCGAAAAGTACTGAGCGAAATTTAACGAATTGCCACCCTTATCCAAACCCCATTGTTGATACCAATCACGCGTATTGGCTAAGGCTTCGGACACAACAAACCCCTGCTGAGCGGTCTCAATTGCCGGTTGCAGCAGGTTCGCCCAAGGCAAAGTGCCAAACTTCTGATGCGCTTGCCATAAGCCCATTACGGTTCCGGGCACACCGGAAGCGGCATAACCCACCAAAGACTTATAAGCGACCACTTCGTCCTGGGGATTGAGGTACATATCACGTGTTGCCGCCTTAGGGGCGGTTTCACGATAATCCAAAAACAGGGGTTGCTTGTGTTTACCACTTCCCAAAGCCAGCGTCATAAACCCTCCACCCCCTAAATTTCCGGCTTCTGGATAGGTAACCGCCAACATAAAACCAGCGGCCACTGCCGCATCGACCGCATTTCCCCCTTGAGCGAATACCGCTTCTACCACCTGAGCACTGTATTGATCTGGCATGGCGTAAGCGCCGGCAAACTCACCTTGCGATCTCGCCATCCTCGCCGATTGCGAATCATTTTGCACTAAGGTAGTCGGGTGCACCGACAGGTCGCTCGCTTGCAGTTCTGCAAACCCCAAAAACGCAAAAAATAGGCATAAAGCCCATCGCCATCCAAGCACGCTTCGGTGACGAGTTCCATACGTTGACATAATGTGCTCCTTTGACAATCAAACCTACCGGAGCATTATTACGGTTTACAGCACCGATGCCAAATCGGTTTGCCAATCCGTTGACGGAAGCTTGGCCAGATGGTGCTGGAAATCAATACTGGCCTGCTGCCAGTTAAACGCTCGCACTGACTGAGCAATCGCATCGCGATGGCGCAGCCGCAAAGCTCCCTGAATCGCCGTGCCTAAATCGGAACTGAGGCAACCGTTGTAACCGGATTGAACACTGTCTTTGGGACCTGTCACATCGTAGGCCGCCACTGGCGTACCACAGGCCATGGCTTCAATATTCACCACCCCAAACGTATCGGTTTTGGAGGGAAACACAAACACATCGGCACTGGCATAGGCGCGCGCCAGCTCGGCGCCAGACTTTTTACCTAAAAATTGAACCTGAGGGTAGAGGGTTTGCAACTTAGGCAAATCGGGTCCAGAACCGATCACAATTTTGGTGCCCGGCACTTTCAGTTCCAAAAAGGCAGGGAGATTTTTTTCCGGCGCCACTCGCCCAACATAGAGGAGCCAAGGTTTTGGCCAAGTCGGCAAAAACACCGGCTGGGCGTTCAATTCAGCGATGGTGTAACGACGAAAAATATGCGGGTCAATCCCACGCGTCATAATTTCTACTGAGTCAAAACCATGACTTTTTAACTCTTGCCGAATCGAAGCCGCTGGCACAAACGTGGTCTGCGCCGGCTGATGGAATTTGCGCATCAACCCGTATATCCAACGCTCTGGAATCAAACCAAAACGCTGGCGTATGTATTCGGGATATTTGGTGTGGTAAGCGGTGGTAAAAGGCCAACCGTGTTTGAGCGCTAAAGCGCGGGCTTTCCAGCCCAAGGTGCCTTCGGTAGCAATGTGAATCGCATGGGGCGCAAAGCGCCTAATTCGCGCCTCCAAATCGGGCGCCCGCCAAACCAAACGAATTTCCGGATAGGTTGGCAAGGGCCATGTTGGATAGGGTTGCGGATGGATCACCTCCACCTCGACGCCTTGGAGTTGTAACTGTCGAACCAGTTGCTCTAAGGTCGTCACCACACCATTGACTTGCGGCAACCAAGCATCGGTCACCAGTAACAGGCGCTGGATGGGTGAACAGAGAAGTGGCGTGGCGGGAATAGACGTCGCTGCAGGTAAAATAGAAGAGGCAGGCGCAAAGGTCATAAGCACTCCGAAATATCCGTGTTTTGCCTAGCTTATCGCGCAAAGATGACAGCTGGGTGACATCTTCTCTGAGCTGAAAACCTCATTTAGCTGGGTCGATTTGCCCCCCTAAAGACGTATTTAAACGGAACCATCCTGCAATACTGACTCGCGCTTGTTGGGTCGGTAAAACCTCATGCGGCACGGTTTCACTCATAAAAATCGCCAAGCGCCCAATTTTGGGGGTGTATTGAGCCAACACCTTGGTATCGCTCTCATCATCGGGAAAAAGAACCAATTCCCCGCCCCACTGCGAATCCCATTCCGGATTCAAATAGAGCACCGTCGTGAGAATACGATTCGCGCGCCCCTTAAAACTGTCACGATGTTTTTTGTAAAAATCGCCCGGTTGATAGAGCGCAAAATGCGCTTCATACTCAAACAACCCTAAAAACAGCGCACGATTAAGTTCGGATTGCAATCGCGCCATCCCTTGCAAATAAGCCTGTTGCGCGGCACTGCTGCCATCTAACCACTTAATTTTATCGCGGCGGATTTCCCGTTGAATTTGCAATTCATCGCCGCGTCCAATCCCCGCCTTGCGCATCTCGCCAACTTGGTTTAAGTGTTCAACCTCTGCCAACAACGCCAAACAGAGCTCATGCGGAACCGCGTCTTCGGCTAAATAAAATCCCTGTTCAACCAAACCATCGGCCATCTGCTCTACGATTGCAGCCGGCCATTGCCATTCACGGACTGTCGTCATTCCGCCCACCCCCAAAAAAGTGCGCGGATTATGCGCCTAAGCCGCTGTTTTCGCAATCAAAATTTGGGGGGCGGCACCGCAACGCTTTTTACCTCGAACAAGATGCTTTGGCCGAAAGCCGTCGATTCAAAGACACCGTCGTTTCAAGGTCTATACGGACGGACTCCTGCATAGGGGAAAACCCTTATTCTCTTATTCACAGCTCATCAAAAAATCCATGCTTTCCTCAAAATCCAGTCACAGTTAAAGTATCCAGTAGCGGTCCGTTCGTATTAGAATGGGGATCGAATGTCGGTGAGTGGACAGGTTGATTTACGCAGACACACTCGCCCTTTATTAAAAAAGGATAGCCAAATGAAACGCAGATTCCGTTATTCCAGTGCTTTGATTGCTTCGGCACTTTTTATGAGTGCTCCCATGTTCGTACAAGCGCAAGAGGAAACCGTTCAAACCGATTCTGATGCCAAATTTTTCAAAGCCACAACAGACAAAGATTATGAAGAAACCATTCAAGCTTTCAAAAATGCCTCAAAATCAGCGGCTTTTTTTGACCACGCTTACGGTTATGCCATTTTTCCGGTCATCGGCAAGGTTGGATTTGTATTGGGCGGGGCTTATGGCGAAGGCCGTGTTTACAAGCAAGGGCGCTATAGCGGCATGACCAAACTCACTCAAGCTTCGGTGGGTTTTCAACTGGGTGGTCAAGCTTACAGCCAAATTATTTTTTTCCAAGACCAGCGGGCTTATGACGAATTTACCAGCGGTAGTTTTGAGTTCGGTGCGCAAGCCTCAGCGGTTGTGATTACCGCAGGCGTTTCTGGTGAAGCCTCAACCAAAGGGACCTCTGCGACCGCCAATGCCGGCGACAACTATGTTGCGGCTGAAGGACAATACTACAAAGGCATGGCCGTGTTCAGCTTGGTCAAAGCCGGTTTAATGTATGAAGCGGCGCTGAGCGGGCAGAAATTCAGCTTCGAATCCGCTCGTTAGCATCCGCCCTTTAAGGGCATACTCATTTCATTTTTTCTTTGAAAAGCAAAAAGCCACCTCACAATGCGGCAATCCGCGAGGTGGCTTTTAACGCCAAACAATCAAAAACGCGAACGCTTAGCTGCGGCTGGTAACTTGCAATAAGTGATAGCCAAACTGCGTTTTCACTGGCCCTTCTACTGATCCGACTTCGGCACTGAACACAACCTTATCGAACTCAGGTACCATCATGCCTGGTCCAAACTGGCCCAATTCGCCGCCATTGCGACCAGAAGGGCATTGTGAATGTTGTTTTGCCAATTCGGCAAAATCTGCCCCATCGGCAATTTGTTGTTTTAAATCCTGACAGGCTTGTTCGCTGTTAACCAAAATGTGACGTGCGCTTGCTAATGCCATAAAAACTTCCTTATTGAAGATAAAAAGAACTCGGTCATCATAAAGACAAATCAATTTTTTTCAAGGCGTGAATTGTTTGCGCGAAAACCGTTGCCTGCTTTTATAATAGCGACCATGAAAACGACTCTCGACTCTCAAACACCTGCTTTTGCCGCCGTTCCAATGCGTTCGGTAGGACCGTTTAAATTGATTGGCGATGTGCAAGCCGATAATCTCATGGTACCTATGGCAACCTATGAACCGCCCCTATGGCCATCCGTCGCCCGTGGCGCACGCGTCAGTGCACACAGCGGCGGCATTCGGGTCACGGTGATCGATGAGCGGATGACGCGCTCTATTTTATTGCAAGCGCCACACGCCGGCATCGCTTTGCAAAGCCTGAAAAGCCTGCAACAGCAGCATGCGCAACTGCAAGAAGTGGTTAGCCAGTCCAGCCGTTTTGCCAAATTGATTGACACCCATTTTCAAGTGGTCGGTAATTTGATTTACCTGCGGCTAGAATTTACGACAGGCGATGCCTCAGGGCACAATATGGCCACACATGCTGCCGACCGCTTAATTCCATGGATTCTGCAACAGTACCCAGCCTTGCAGTATGTGTCTATCTCTGCCAATTTCTGCACCGACAAAAAAGTTTCGGCCGTCAACGGTATCTTAGGACGGGGTAAGAATGTCGTCTGTGAATGCACCATCCCAGCGAAATACTGCCAACGTTTTTTAAAAACCACGCCACAGGCATTGGTTGATTTACACATCAAAAAAGACCTCATCGGCAGCATTGTTTCCGGTGGTCTGCGCAGTGCGAATGCTCATGTCGCTAATATGCTTCTCGGCTTTTATCTCGCCACCGGCCAAGATGCCGCCAATATTGTTGAAGGCTCACAAGCCATCAATCACGCCGAAGTGACCCCAGATGGCGATTTATATTTTTCAACCACTTTGCCGAATCTGATTGTGGGGACCGTTGGCAATGGAAAAGACCTGCCATTTGTTGAACAAAATTTGCAGCAACTCGGCTGTGCCGAACCCAATGCGCCGGCTGGACAAAATGCTCGCCGCTTGGCTTGCATTGCTGCCGCGACGGCTTTTTGCGGTGAACTTTCGTTACTGGCTGCCCAAACGAACCCGGGCGAATTAATGCAAGCCCATCTTAAATTGGAACGGGATGGCGCAAGCCCTCGTTAAATGACTCAGTTTATGGCGCAATCCCCAACCATTACCCAGCGTAAGCAAGACCATATTCAGGCCTTGCTGGATGACCCTTTAATTGAACGCCAAAGCGATTTTGATCAGATTCGATTAGTGCATCGCGCTTTGCCGGAATTAAATTTTGCACAGGTGGACAGTACTTCCGAGTTTCTTGGCAAGCCGCTGCGTTTTCCTTTTTTAATATCCTCGATGACCGGTGGCGCGGCGGACAACTTGCAACAGATTAATCGCCATTTGGCTGAGGCAGCGGAAGCCTGTCAAGTCGCGATGGCCGTTGGATCGCAACGCGCAATGATTCAAGACTCCCAAGCCGCAGCCAGTTTTGCACTGCGGGCCTATGCGCCGAATATTCCCTTAATTGCCAATGTTGGTGCTGTGCAATTGAATTATGGCTATGGCGAAAGCCAACTGCGTCGCGCCCTTGATGTATTACAAGCGGATGCCCTCTATCTGCACCTCAATCCTTTGCAAGAACGTATTCAACCTGAGGGCGACCAAAATTTTGCGGCTTTAGCCGAAAAAATTGCTCGTTTGGCCGAAAAAATTGAACAACCCATTATCCTCAAGGAAGTCGGCTCCGGCTTGAGTCCGCAAGACATTCAACTGGGGTTGCAAGCGGGGGTTCGCTGGTTTGATTTAGCCGGACGCGGCGGTACCTCATGGAGCCGAATTGAAGCCCATAGGGGCAATCCTGACCAAGGCATACTGTTTCAAGATTGGGGATTGACGACCTGCGAAGCGCTCGTTTTAGCCCAACCTTTTTTGAAGGAGGCGAATTTGATCGCCAGTGGCGGCATTCGCAGCGGGATCGACATGCTTAAAGCCGTGATTTTGGGGGCAAAACTCTGCGGGGTAGCCGCCCCTCTCCTACGGCCTGCACTGGATTCTACCGAGGCTGTTATCGCTGAAATTGAGCGCTTTGAACAAAGCTTTAAAACGGGCCAATTCTTGTTGGCTATTGAAAAATTGGCGGATTTGCACTTTAATAGCGACCTTATTTTGCAATCGCCCTGGCACCCTTTGGCACGGCACCTTCGGCAATTCTCGGATTAAGGCTGAGCCGCAATCTGCAACCTCTCTCGACTCGCTGGAATCGATACTGTAACTGGACACTATGAAAGTTGGCATTGACCTGATTCATTTTGCAACCTCCGATTATTTTTTGGGAATGGATACCTTTGCCCAAGAGAAAGGCCAGGATGTCAATAAATTCTATGTTGGACTGGGCCAAGAAAAGATGTCAATTGCCCCGCCGGATGAAGACATTGTCTCCTTAGCGGCTAAGGCTGCTGAGCCTATTTTGCAACAGATCGAACGCCAAGCAATCAGCGCAGTCTTGTTTGCAACGGAAACCGGTGTCGATCAATCCAAATCGGCCGGAGTGTTTTTACACCGCCTGTTAGGCCTCTCATCACGTTGTCGAATGGTGGAACTCAAACACGCTTGTTATGCCGGTGCGGCCGGATTGCAAATGGCAACCGCAATGGTAAAGGCCAATCCGCAAGAACGCGTTTTGGTGATCGCAGCGGACATTGCCAAGTACGATCTCAATTCATCCGGTGAAGCCACCCAAGGCTGTGGTGCGGTGGCGATGCTGGTTTGTGCGGAGCCGCGTATTTTGGAAATTGAGCCTGGCTCTGGTTATTTTACCGATGATGTCATGGATTTTTGGCGTCCCAATCACCGCTCAACGGCTTTAGTGGATGGTAAATATTCGACCAAGGTCTATCTCAATAGCCTCAAACAAGCTTGGGAACATTTTCATGAACAAACCGAGCGTGGTTTTGAGCAAATTGATTACTTTTGCTATCACATTCCCTTTACCAAAATGGCCGAAAAAGCACACCAAACCTTGGTTCGAAAAGTCGGATTAGAGTATGACGCCGCGCAAGAGGCGAAAACCCTTCCCGGTCAAATTTACAATCGCGTGATTGGCAACAGTTACAGTGCCTCGTTGTTTATTGGATTTATCTCTTTGCTGGACAATGTAAAAGAGTCCTTGGCGCAAAAGCGCGTCAGCTTTTTTAGCTACGGTTCAGGCTGCGTTGCTGAATTTTTCACCGGCGTTGTTCAAGATGGTTACCAACAATGGCTAATGACGCAAAGCCATCAGCAGCAAATCCACTCTCGCATTGAATTGAACTACCAGACTTATCTACAGTTTTATTACCAAGTGGATTTTGCCCAAAGTAACTTAACACTGCCGCATTTCAACCGAGGCCCCTATCGTTTTTGTGGCCTGGAAGGTGATAAGCGAATCTACGCAGAATATAGCGAAAACAGCACGACTTCAGGCTAATTTTTGTAAAGCCTGCGCTATAATCAGACACTCTTGCGTTCTCGGTCGGGCATTCGTTTATGAGCAAACATTTTGCACACTCTCACCAAGTCGCCGCCAAGCTGATATTGTGCGGTGAACACGCGGTTTTATATGGCGTTCCAGCCCTGAGTCTGGCTATCAAACTTCCGACAGAATGCACCATTGACTTTCTTCCAGTCGAGGATCCAAAGCAGCCCCTCACCTTCCGAATTCTGTTACCGGATGTCAATATCGACTGCCTTCTCGGTGAAACGCAATGGATCGAACGCATCGCCGAATTAGAAAGCCGTTATCCGATTTGGCAACAAGATCGCGATGGCGCTCTGTTGCAATCACCCGAAGAGTTAATTTTATTGTGTCTGATGGAAGTTCACCGTCAACACCCGCTGCCAAAAGGCCACTGGCGCATTCAGCTGCAATCGGATAATTTGATTGGGCGGGGAATGGGCAGCTCAGCAGCGGTGATTCTGGCGACCTTAGGCGCGGTGGCAAAAACGCTTCAAGTGCATTTTAATAAAGCGCAATTGTTACGGATGGCCACGGCCGTTGAACACTATCAGCATGGCCGATCCAGTGGTTTAGACCCTGCGACCTTATTAGAAAACACGGTGATTGAATACCAGCTTCCCGCACAAATCCGACCACTCGGACTCAAACAACTCCCCATGCAAGCGTGGTTGATTGACAGCGGTCAGGCCCAAAGTACCACGGCAGAATGTGTGCAGCAGGTGCGACAAAATTTTGCTGAAGATCAAGCACTCTGGCAGCATTTTGCTAAGGTGGTGCGTCAAATCAAACACGCCTGGCAAAGTGGCAATCTCGAACAGTTTCGGCAGGGAATTCGGCAGAATCAGCTGCTGCTGGAGCAGATTGGCGTGGTGCCACAACCGGTAATCCATTTTATTCAGGCGCTCGGCGACCTCGCGCCAGAAAGCTGTGCCAAGGTGTGTGGTGCGGGTTCTGTGCGCGGCAATGCCGCCGGAATACTGGTTTATTTTGCAGACAAAGCGCCGACCGCTCTGTGCGCAGAATATGGCTATCGCTGTCAGCCCCTCGATCTTTTCCCGAATCCTAAATCCCCTGTATGAGCCCCATTCCACCCTACGACAGCGCGTTTGTTTGTCGAGCACCGGCAAATACGATGTTGATGGGCGAACACAGCGTAGTCTATGGTTATCCGGCATTGGCCTGTGCGCTTGAGCAGTGGCTGGAGATTGTTTGGCACCCAATCGATCACACGCAAATTGTGATTGAATCGGCCTTAGCCACACACCAATTTGCACTTGATGCTTTTGAAGATCACCCCCAATTGCGTTTTGTCTGTGCCGCTTTCAAACATTTTCACCTGCCATTGCAGCAAGCCGGGCAAGGTTGGCATTTAACGATACAGAGTCAGTTCTCATCCACCATCGGTCTTGGCAGTTCCGCTGCCGTTCTGGCTGCCATGCTCGTCGGTTTAAATCGTCTCTGCCAAACCCACTGTAGCCTGACCGAACTTTGGCAGTTGGGCAAAAAAATCATTGTCCAAATTCAAGGCCGAGGCTCGGCCACCGACTTGGCGGCAGCCCTGTTTGGCGGTCTGGTTTATTTCCAGCCACCTAGTGCCGGCAAACCGCTCCAGATTGAGCATTTCGCCATTCAGATGCCTCTGCTTTTACTGTATAGCGGCTACAAAACCCCAACCGCCGAAGTCCTATCGCAGGTGGCTCAAGCCTGGCAGACACGGCCACAGCAGCGTGACCAACTCTACCGACAGATGGGGCTGCGGACTCAGGCGGCTTACCACGCCTTGCAAACCCAAAACTGGTCGGATTTTTATCAGCAGCTGAATGCCTATCATCCCTTAATGCGCGAACTGGGCGTCAGTGACTCCACTCTAGAAAACTTATTACACTCTTTACAAAAGTGCCCGCAGGTGCGGGCGTGTAAAATTTCGGGTTCAGGGTTAGGCGATTGTGTTTTAGCAGTGGGTTCGATTGAACGACCTGCTCACGGCACCGCGCACGCGTTGTTGAGTTCGTGTCCAGATGCCGAAGCCTTGGATCATTTTTTCCAGTTGCAACTGCTGATTAGCCCGCAAGGGGCACACTGTGCCCTCTTGACCCCATAGGAACCTTTTATGCCCGCCTTGACCAATCAACAACAGCATTTTATTGCCCAAATTTTACAATCGAGCGCGAATCCACAGCCACTAAATCCAATCCATCCCGATGGTTTAGGTTCGGCAGCCGTCAACATCGCCTTGGCAAAATACTGGGGTAAACGCGATGCCGAGCTAAACCTGCCGATCAACGGCAGCGTGTCTATCGCCCTACCCGGTTTGGGAACCGACACTAAAATTCAACTTTTGCCCGATGGTAACGAGGATCAAGTTTTTCTTAACGGCCACCAACTTTGCGGACAAAGTGCGTTCGCCCGCCGTGTCAGTGCCTTTCTCGATGGATTTCGAATCCACCCTCAACGGGTTTTTCGCGTTGATACCCGCAATAGCGTACCCACTGCTGCGGGATTAGCCTCATCCGCTTCAGGCTATGCGGCTTTGGTCTTAGCGTTGGATGCGCTTTTTGGTTGGCAACTTCCACCGAGCAAATTGTCGATGCTAGCCCGCTTTGGCAGTGGCAGCGCCAGCCGCTCACTTTATAACGGCTTTGCCATTTGGCATCGAGGCGAGCGCGAAGACGGCTTAGACAGTTATGCCGAAGCGATTGACAGCTACTGGCCAGCGTTTTGTGTTGGCCTGGTTAAAATTGATTTGCATGAAAAAGCGGTCGGTTCAACTGCGGGGATGCAACAAACTGTGGCGACGTGTGACCTGTACCAAAGCTGGCCACAACAAGCACAACGCGATTTAACAACCCTATGCCAAGCCATTCATCAACAAGATTTCAGTACCCTTGGGCAAACCGCAGAACATAATGCCCTGAGCATGCACGCCACCATGATTGCAACCTGGCCGCCAATTTTATACTGGCAACCAGAATCAGTTGCGGCGATGCAACTGGTTTGGCAGCTTCGAGCACAAGGAATAGAAGTCTATTTCACTATGGACGCAGGACCGAATTTAAAACTGCTGTTACAACATAAAGATTGCAATGCTGTCGCTCAGGCTTTTTTGGAAAAAGGCATTCCCGTCGAATTTATCTGGCCGTTTGCCACTCAAGCCGAGAAAAATTGACCTCCAAGTGCAAGGCAAAACGCAAGGCATTAAGCGGAAAGCTGAAGGGAACTGAAACGAATCAAAAGATGAGATGGTGGGATGACGCTTTTTGATTTGCCGATTCAGATCCGTTCGGGTTCGGTCCACTTACTGAAACCACACAAAGCTTAAGCCACATAAAGCCTAAGTCTGATTGCATGGTTCAGAACAGTAGAGTAGGGATAGGCGTTATTTCACCACCGTTAAGGTCGGCCGCTTTTTACCGGTTTTGGACGACGCTTTTGTTGATGGAGTTGACGTCTCTAGAGCATTGGGCCGCGCGCGCGCTGGATCATCCAATTTTTGTGCTTGAGGGCTTTGCGCGTCGTAAGGCACTGGCGCAAAGGGCATCCCTTGACCGTTTTCACGGGCAAAAACCGCCAAAACCGCCTCTGGTGGAACCACAATCGTCTCCTCTACTCCATGAAAGCGGGTAAAAAAGACGATTTGCTCGTTACCAAGTTCCAATCCGGCCACGGCGGTTGGATTGACATTCAGCACAATTTTGCCATTTTCCACAAAAGCAGGCGGGACTTGAGTTCCGGGATAATCCGCATCCACTTGCAAATGTGGCGTCCAGCCGTTATCGACAATCCAATCATAGATGGCGCGAATCAAATAGGGCCGAGTCGAAATCATCGTTAGTCTCGCATATCCAGTTCGTCATCAGAGAGGCTATCCGAAAAAATTTCCCGGTTGAGCATTCGTTCAGAATAATCCGTAATTGGCTTGGCACTCTTTGGTAAGTCAATGCCTAAATAAGGCAGACGCCATAAAAGTACCGACATTGAAATATCCACCAAGGAATAATCTTCACTCATAAAATAATCTTTATGCGAGAAAACCGGAATCAATTGAATCAAGCGCTCTTGCAAATCACGACGCGCTGCTTTCACGGCAGCAGGGTCTTCTGAATAGGTAATGGCTTCCACCAGCGGATACCATTCCACTTCAATTTGGCGCAGCATCTGCCGCGCCCGAGCTTTAGAGATCGGGTCAACGGACATCAGTGGTGGATGGGGAAAACGCTCATCCAAATATTCGATAATCACTTGGGGATCATACAAAACCAAGTCACGATCAACGAGGGTGGGTAAGGTGCCGTAGGGATTTAATTCCAACAAATCTTCTGGCAGCTTATCGCGCTGCACCTCAATGACCTCCATCGGAATGTCTTTTTCTTTGGCAACCAGACGAACGCGATGACAGCTCGGGCTTTTTGAATCCGAAAACAAAACCATCTGCGAACGTTTCGTGACGGGAATATCACTCATGCTTTTAACTCCTTAATCCAACCGTAATGACCGGCCAGCACGCCGGAAAATCCCGAACGTGTTTTGGCATATGAACGCACTATTATACACTAGCTTGTCAAGCCCCCTTAAAGGGCTGCTGCTCTCTATCTCCGGTTCGGAGTTCAGAGGTAAACAACCCCTTTTGAAAACAGAGAAAGGCTTGCTTTAGCGGAGCTCGAATGACACTTTCTGGCTGCAATTGTTGCAGCACTTCTGCGACCGCTTCTAGGGTAGAAAGCCCAGCGGGATGTTTCTGTTTGCGAATAAAATAGGCGCACCCTTGCTCGCTGACCAATTCCACTCTCGGCAGTGCTTGCAACTCAGGGTTGGCAC
>JAFGXP010000007.1 GCA_016936535.1 Thiotrichales bacterium
CACTCAAGCGGTGCGCGCCAGTCGGAAATGAGGTCTTTTGAGTCGGGTAAAAAATCCGACCAAGCATCGCCGACCACCAATCCCGGGGTTTCGGAAACCACTTCAAACTGTCCGTTTTCTTGGATTTCGCCAATCAATACCGGCTTGGTGATGTGGTGGTTCGGCATCATCGCCGAGTAACCGCCGGTTAGGTTGGGGACACTAATACCGATCATGGCATCGACCACTGCTTGCGGATCGGCGGTGCCGGCTTTCTCGACCGCTTTCACCCACATATTAAAGCCGATGTAAGTTGCTTCCATCGGATCGTTGGTGACGCGTTTATCGTTCTTAACGAATTTTTTCCAGTTGGCAATAAATTCGCTGTTGGCATCGGCCTCGACGCTTTGGAAATAGTTCCATGCCGCAAGATGTCCGACCAGCGGTTTGGTGTCTAGGCCGGAAAGTTCCTCTTCACCGACCGAGAAAGCGACCACTGGAATGGCTTCGGCAGAGATGCCTTGGTTGCCCAATTCTTTATAGAAAGGCACGTTGGCATCGCCGTTGATGGTGGAAACCACCGCGGTTTTCTTACCGGCCGAACCGAAGGATTTGATATCCGAAACGATGGATTGCCAATCCGAGTGACCGAACGGCGTGTAGTTGATCATGATGTCTTTTTCGGCTACGCCTTTAGACATGAGGTAGGCTTTAAGGATTTTGTTGGTGGTACGCGGATAAACATAGTCCGTACCGGCGAGCACCCAGCGTTTTACACCGATTTCGTTCATTAAATAATCCACTGCGGGAATGGCTTGCTGGTTTGGCGCAGCCCCGGTGTAGAACACGTATTTAGAAGACTCTTCGCCTTCATATTGAACCGGATAAAAAAGCGGCGTTTTCAGCTCTTCTACTACCGGTAAAACCGATTTACGCGAGACCGATGTCCAGCAACCAAAAATGGTCGAAACCTTATCGTTCTGAATCAAGCCGCGCGCTTTTTCGGCAAAGAGCGGCCAGTCTGAGGCAGGATCGACCACAACGGCTTCAATTTTTTTGCCGAGCAGCCCGCCTTTTTTATTCTGTTCATCCACCAGCATCAGTACGGTATCTTTTAGCGTGGTTTCAGAAATGGCCATAGTACCGGAAAGCGAGTGCAAAACACCGATTTTGATAGTGTCGGCAGCGTGTATCGCGCCAGCCGCTAATAGACCAAGGGTTAAAGCGCCGATTTTAAAGGTAGTGTGTAGTGGGGATGACATACAACAAAGCTCCAAAATAAAGGGAAAGAGAGGATTCATCCTTTATTAAGCTTTTATTAAGCCTATATATTAAAGTCTATATAAATCAATAAGATAATGATTTTTTTATTGTTTGCGTGCGAGTTTTTAAAAGAATTTGATTGGTAGTGGTGCTTTTTATGATTTTTTTGGTGCGATTTTTGATAAGCGAAACCTGAGGTAAAGCGAGAGCCTTTCTCGGCTTAATAGAACACGTTTTAGAGAGACTATTCTGTCGAATAGAAGCGCTTGTTTAGAAGGGGGTAGGGTGTAGGATGGAAAAAACAAAACCGCCGCAAAGAAGGTTTCTTTGAGGCGGTTTTATTTGTTGTGTGCGAGGGCTACAACTTACAAGCACCGCCAGCGCAACCATCATCCTCTTGGTTGTCGTCGGCTCCGTCACGGGTATTGTGATAGTACAGGGTTTTTAAGCCCATTTTGTAAGCGTATAGCAGGTCTTGCAAAATCACTTTGACCGGCACCTTATCTTCAGCAAATCGCGAAGGGTCGTAATTGGTGTTGGCAGAAATTGCTTGATCCACAAACTTCTGCATAATGCCAACCAGTTGCAAATAACCTTGATTGCTGGGGATTTGCCACAGCAATTCGTAGTTATCCCGCAATTCTTTAAACCCAGGAACCACTTGTTTAAGAATCCCATCTTTTGATGCTTTCACCGAAACATAGCCACGCGGTGGCTCAATGCCATTGGTGGAGTTGGTGATTTGCGATGAGGTTTCGCATGGCATCAAGGCGGTGAGGGTTGAGTTGCGTAGCCCCTGTTGTTGAATCTGGCTGCGTAACTGCTCCCAATCTAAGTGCAACGGTTCACTGCAAACGCTATCGACTTCTTTTTTATAGGTATCAATTGGCAGTAAGCCTTGAGCGTAGGTGGTTTCATTAAAGTACTCACAGGCGCCCAGTTCTTTTGCCAGATGGGTCGAGGCTTTGAGGAGGTAATACTGAATGGCCTCAAAGGTTCGGTGGACCAAGGCGTTGGCCGAACCGTCTGAGTAACGCACTCCATTTTTCGCCAAATAGTAGGCAAGATTGGTCACCCCGACCCCAAGTGTTCGGCGTCCCATACTGGCGCGTTGAGCAGCGGGTACTGGGTAGTCTTGATAGTCCAGCAGGCTATCTAGGGCACGAACAATTAAGTCTGAAAGTTTTTCCAGCTCCGAGAGGTCGTCCAGTGCACCCAAGTTGAATGCCGACAGGGTACAGAGAGCAATTTCTCCATTTGGGTCTTCGACTGAGTTGAGCGGTTTGGTCGGCAAAGCGATTTCTAAGCACAGGTTGGATTGATGAACCGGTGCAACCTTGGGGTCAAATGGACTGTGTGTGTTGCAGTGGTCAACGTTTTGAATGTAAATTCGACCGGTTTGCGCACGCTCTTGGGCAATGGTGGTAAAGAGTTCTAGGGCCTTAATCTGTTTTTTACGAATGCTAGGGTCGGCTTCGTAGATTTTGTAGAGGCGCTCAAACTCAGGCTGGTCAGCAAAGAAGGCATCGTATAGGCCGGGCACGTCAGAAGGGCTAAATAAAGTAATTAAGCCGCCTTCCATCATCCGCTGGTACATCATTCGGTTGATTTGCACACCGTAATCCAAATGACGAGCGCGGTTCTCTTCCACGCCGCGATTGTTTTTGAGCACAATCAAGGATTCGACTTCTAAATGCCAAATCGGGTAAAACAGCGTGGCAGCGCCACCGCGTACTCCGCCCTGCGAGCAAGATTTCACCGCCGTTTGGAAGTGTTTAATAAATGGAATCATCCCTGTGTGATAGGCTTCACCGCCACGGATTTCTGAGCCGAGTGCGCGAATGCGGCCAACATTGACGCCGATACCGGCACGCTGAGACACGTATTTCACAATCGAAGATGAGGTGGCATTAATCGAATCCAGCGAATCACCGCATTCAATCAAAACGCAGGAGCTGAATTGACGCGTTGGTGTGCGAACCCCCGACATAATTGGCGTTGGTAAAGACAATTTAAACAGCGAGGCCGCGTCATAGAAGTCTTTGACATACTGCATCCGTGTTGTTTGCCGATAGTGGCCGAACAGACACATCGGAATTAGGATGTAAATGAATTGTGGGCTTTCGTAAATCTGCTTGGTGACGCGGTTTTGCACCAAGTATTTGCCTTCTAGCTGTTTGACAGCGGCATAACTGAAAAGCAAATCACGGTTGTGATCCATGTAGTCGTTGAGTTCTTGCAGTTCTGCGGGGTTATAGTCACGCAGAATCTGCGGGTCGTAAACGCCTTTGGCCGTTAGGGTGGCAAGGTGCGTCTGTAAGTGCGGGGGTTCATATTGGCCAAAAGCACGTTTACGTAAATGAAAAATCGCCAAGCGTGCCGCCAGGTGTTGGTAGTCAGGCGAGCGCTCAGAAATTAAATCGGCAGCAGACTTGATAATGGTTTCGTGGATGTCCGAGGTTTTGATGCCTTCATAAAACTGAATATGCGAGCGCAGTTCAACTTCGGAGACCGAGACGTTTTCTAACCCTTCGGCGGCCCAGGTAATAACCCGGTGAATTTTTTCCAAATCAATGGCTTCGGTACGGCCATCGCGCTTGGTAACTTGGATGTTTGGCTGACTCATGAGCGGATTTTTTAACCTGTGTATAAATAAAACGTGGTTAACAAGAGTGTAATCAACAGATTTATTTTCGATTTCATAGGCTTAGCGCCTAAAGAAGCAGTGACTTGTGAACTCTTGGCCTTAATTGCAAGTGTGTTAAGTGCCAAAGCTCTACAACATATGGTGATACGTCTGCTTAGGTGCACAGAATATAGTGGAAATTTGAAATCGGTGCAAGCTTAAAGAAATCCACAGGCTGTGCGTAAAACTTATCCACAGAGCTGTGGAAATCTGGATTAAAACCCGATTTTTAGCGGTTTTGTCCTGCGAATAAAGATGTGGATAAGTGTGTGAATAGGCAAAATGTATCGCGCAAAATTTTTTTATTGAGTTCTAAATAAAATTAGGGTAATAGTTGGTGTTATTGGTCGATGTGAGAAACAAAAAAAGAGCCGCATAAGGGCTCTTTTCGCTGGGTAAATCGGACTTATTTAGGGTACTTGATGTTTGCGTGCACTGGGCAGGTTTGAATGCCAAGAAGTGTGTACATTGGACACCATTTTATCAGGCCAGTGATAAGCGGCACGATACCGATGTACCCCCAAGCACCAAGAATTTCCATATAAGCTAAGGCAATCAAGAGCGCACCCAAGCCAATTCGTAAAATACGATCAATTAATCCAATATTCATTTCTCACCTCTGATTGTAAAAAGATCATGCTTTTTGATTATAGCCGAGCCGCTGATTAAGTTGGATGGAATCCTTCTTTGCGCTTTTTTGGAGGGCGCTCAGTCGAGCATTGTCGTGACTTTTTTGATACATTAAAGGCCTTTTTCTAAGAAGTCACGGAAGAATAGGGCCATGAATCAAATATCGTCATCCGCTGAAAAGAGTTCGCCAGAACTGACGGAGCCAGAAAAAATTCCGGGCGGCGCTTACTCGGAATGGATTCATGCACGCTTTTGGATTAAAGGCAAAAATGCGAGTTTTGTTGGTATTGGCCGAGTGCAGTTGCTGGAACACATTCAGCGCTACGGTTCTATGAATCGTGCGGCGAAAGAGATGGGCATGTCTTATAAAAAAGCCTGGAAACTGGTGGATGAATTGAATGAAATCTACGAGCAGCCTTTAGTGGTTAAGGCCCAGGGCGGAAAATCCGGTGGCGGCAGTTTATTAACGCCTAAGGGATTGGCATTAATTGCTTTGTTTCGTGAAATGGAGCAGGAGATGCGGGCGTTTTTAGATCAGGCCAGCATTAAGGTTCAGGCTTTTAATGAACAAGATCTTGGCTCCAAGGTTGCAGAAAACCGCGCCGAAAAAGACTAGGCGCGGCCTGTGCCTAGCACTTTTAACGAATTAGCGGCTTTTCCAATTCACTCGTGGACTCTGGTTTAAGCTCGAAAGCATTTATTAACGGGCTGTGTTCAGCGAGGGTTTCTGTTTTCGGGCCAGACGGATTCGTGAACTGGTCATTCAGTTTTTGAATCGTCTGCTTAGAGGCTTGAGTAACCTTAAACAGTATTTTTTGACTGCGACTGCCCCAGCCTCGCGGTTGGCTGAAAACAAGGCTACGCCAAGCGCGCGTACTGTGGGCCAGTGCTTTTGCTAGCGGGACAAGGCCTTGTTTGTGCAAGCTTTTTTGTTGCCACTGGCTGAGCTTTTCTCGGGCAAAAAAATGCACTGCAAAGACCGATAATACACCAACAATCAGCCCAATAAAGCCCCAGCCGCCTTCTGCTTGTTGCGCCGCTACCTGCGAGACTTCTTGCGTTGGGGATAGCAAAAACCATCCTACCGCCAGTGCAGCAATCGCGCTTAAATCCGCTAATAAGACACGTTTTCGCCAAAGGGTTAGTTCGGTTTGCAGGCGAGGCATCCACTCCTGTTCAATTTGTTGCGCGATCGTTTCCAATGAACGGGTAATTCGATAGCTGCGTTCAATTCCTACCTTGTCAATTCGCTGCAAAATCTTATCTAAATCGCGTGTACTGCGTGCGGCAAAACGAGCACGAACAACCGGATCTTCGATTTGAGAGGCTTGATCATTGTAAATTGCATAAAAGTTGCCACCGGTTAATCCTTGAGAGGAGAGTGCACGTTGCCAAGAGCCAATAATTTCTTCTAGGTTGTCTTCTTTAGCGGCGGTATCAATCTGGTTCAAGACATAGAGCATTTTGTCGGCATCATGTCGTTGCCGGGTTGCAGCGACTAAGTGCTCAAGCGTATCGCGCATCGCGCCCGGCTCTGGGTGGCGGGCATCAAAAAAGACCAGTACTAAATCAGAGAGATCAATGATGTGTTTCGTCACTCTAAGGGTGGCATCGCGTTGTGAATCGGCATCAAATCCCGGAGAATCAATCAAAATCTTACCGAGTAAAGGCGCGGCCTCCAATGTTTTCAGTTGCAGGTAGCTGTCAATGCGTTTGCCTTCGCCGCGAGCAACCTGTTCAATTTGTGCGCTCATACCATAAAAAGGAAAGCGAGGGTCGGAGTCGAGAGCTAAGCCGGGAAGGGTTGTGATTTCAGGTCGATTACCATGACAAATTACCGTAAATTTATCATCGACAGCCTGATTGCCGGTGGTTTGTACACTACGTCCTAGATAACGATTGATAAAACTCGATTTTCCAGCAGAGAAGGTGCCCAGCAGAGAGATTAGCGGCCACCATGAAATCTGTTGCGCATAAGATTCTTGAGGGGACAGTAAGCCGGTTTTATGGCCTACTTTATCCAGCAATTGATAGTAGCTCAGGGTTTCTTCCAGCAGAGGATTTTCTTGATGGAGCAGATGTTGCAATTTCTGGTAGCGCTCTTTGGGGGTCATCGGCATTTCCTTTGAGATGGGCGTACTTCATTGTAGCGGTTGAGAACCCAAATGCCTATTTCCGTCTTGAGTATTGTGAACGAGAAGACTGTGTATTTTTCGATTCATTAATGTATCCTTTTATAAGTGATACGATTGCTTTTTATAAAAAAGTTTAGCTCCAATAAGTTGAGTAAAAGCGGTATAAATTGACTGTGTAGATTTTTCTATTCATTTAAGTGTTTTTTAGTCAATTTAAAAGGAGCGTTATGATGCGTGCTTTAATTTTGCTTTTGGCGTTATTTTTTAACCAAGCCATTTTGGCGGCGCCAGTGAATGTGAATACGGCAACAAGTATTGAGGTCGCTAATGCGTTAACTGGCATTGGTGAAGCCAAAGCGATGAAAATTACCGAGCATTGCCAAGCGGTAAAGTGCAAGCAACCTGAGGATTTATTGCAAGTTAACGGCATTGGTGAAAAGACCTTAGAGAAAATTAGGGCTGATTTGCGTTTTGAGGACTAAGCGTTTTATGTCGATGCAAAGCTGCTTTCCCGTACGCCCAGCCTTTTGGTTGGGCGTTTTGCTTCTCGGTTTCATGATTCCCATTGAGGCGGATTTGATGGCCGCAGAGCGCCCGGCGCTGTTCTTGGCGAACCAGGCAGAGTTGGAGCAGCTTGGCGATTTAATCGAAAAAGAAGCAAATAACCCGCAGGTGCAGTGGGTAATGAGTCGCAAATACGATGGCGTTCGGGCTTTTTGGGATGGCCAACAGCTGCTCAGTCGCAGTGGCTTAACGATTAAAGCGCCGTCCTGGTTTTTGGATGCCTTGCCGCCTTTTGCTATAGATGGTGAATTATGGATAGCGACAGGGGCTTTTGCGCAAGTTAACGGCTTACTCAAACGTACCTCAATCACGCCAGAAAACGAGTTGCTTTGGCGTCAAGTTCGGTATTGGATCTTTGAAGTGCCGAATTATTCCGGAAATTTATTTGCGCGTTTACAGCCTTTAGCCTCTTTTTTACAACAGCAACCCGATTCCCCGATTCGGATTGTTGAACAGCGTGTTGTGAAGCGGAGCGCCGATTTACAAAGGTTTTATCAAGCGCTTTTGGCGCTAGGCGGGGAGGGGGTGATTGTCCGTGATGCAGCGCTTCCTTATTTAACTGGGCGCTTGTCAAGGGTCTATAAGCTTAAACCTTATCATGATGCTGAGTGCATTGTACGCGCCTATAAACCGGGTAAAGGGCGCTTGCAGGGCAAGGTTGGAGCTTTGGTGTGTGAATTAATCGCAGAGCAGCAAGCACGATTATTTCCAAAACTGCCTCAGCACCGGCCGGTTCTGATTGCACTTGGCTCAGGTTTGAGTGATCAGCAACGCAGTGAGCCGCCGTTAATTGGTAGTTTGGTAACGTTTCGTTATCGTGGCTTGACCGAGAGAGGATTGCCCCGTTTTGCTGTTTTTATGCGTGAGCGAGCGTTGGATGCAGGCGAAGCCATTGATTAAGTAAGTTAAGTACGTAAGACGGTTGTGTGCTGAACAACTTGGGTGCAAAAACACACTAACCTAAATCAAAAAAGGGGCAAGTTGCCCCTTTTTTACTTTTTTGACTTGGTGAAAAACACAGTCTAAGCACGCATGTAGTCTTCAATCCGATCGAGAGCAGCGACTAAGTTTTCCATGCTGGTTGCAAAAGAGATGCGTAGGTGGCCTTCACTGCCAAAACCGGAGCCAGGTACCACGGCAACAAACTTCTCTTCCAGCAGGGCGCTGGCAAACTCGGCATCACTCGCAAAACCTTTGTGTTTCATCGCTTCTGAAACGTCCATAAACGCATAAAAGGCGCCTTGGGCTGGTAAACATTTAAAACCAGGAATTTGGTTAATTCGTTTGACCACATATTGGTGGCGCTGTTTAAATGCGACCAGCATGGTTTGGATACATTCTTGTGGGCCATTGAGCGCGGCGACCGATGCTGCTTGTGAAATGGAGCAGGGGTTCGAGGTACTTTGTGATTGCACTTTGCGCATTGCTGCGATGATTTCCACAGGGCCGCCCGCATAACCAATTCGCCAGCCGGTCATGGAATACGCCTTGGAAACGCCGTTGAGTACAATCGTGCGATCATAAAGATCTGGTGCAACTTCTAGAATGTTGGTGAAAGGCAGCTCGCTGAGCATAATATGCTCGTACATATCGTCTGAGGCGATAAGAATCTGAGGGTGTTTACGCAATAGCTCAGCCAGTTCACGCAACTCTTCGGCACTATAAACCGCGCCGGTTGGGTTGGATGGGCTGTTAATCACCAATAATTTTGTTTTTGGCGTAATCGCCGCCGCAATTTGCGCAGCGCTGACTTTGAAACCCTGTTCAATGCCCGCATGAATAATCACCGGTTCACCGCCGGCCAATAAAGCCATATCCGGATACGATACCCAATAGGGGGCGGGAATAATGACTTCATCACCATCATTCAATACCGCTTGGCAAAGGTTGTAAAAACTTTGCTTACCGCCAGAGGAAACTAAAATCTGATTGGCAGCGTATTCAATTTTGTTATCGCGTTGAAATTTAGCCTGAACCGCCTGCTTGAGTTCTGGGGTACCATCCACCGCCGTGTAACGCGTCTGACCGTTCTGGATCGCTGCAATACCTGCCGCTTTGATATGATCGGGGGTGTCGAAATCCGGCTCACCGGCACCCAGACTGATGATGTCTTTGCCCGCGCGTTTCATTTCAGCGGCTTTGGCGGTAATCACGAGGGTTAGCGATGGTTTGACTCGGCCAACTCGATCAGATAAACGGGACATTGTATTGTTGTACTCCACACTATTTTCGAGCTTGTATAATAAGCTTGCCGCCAATCTCCGTCGGTGTCACAAAAAACACCCCCCGCTGACGGAAATAAAACTCAGCTACCGTTTTCGCCAAAAAGCGTTGAAAAATCGGTAACTTATGCGTGATATGGCTGCAACAAATCATGGGCACTAATCTGGCCAGCTCTGTTACAAAAAGATTACCGCGCATTTTACTGGATTTAACCTTGGTTAAAAAGGAATAATTGTGGCCCAAACCGCTAAGAAATTTGAACTGGTGAGCACCTATTCGCCAAACGGCGATCAGCCCAGTGCTATTGCACAACTTGTTGCCGGCTTGCATGAGGGTGAAGCTTTTCAAACTCTATTAGGCGTTACCGGTTCTGGTAAAACCTTCACGATTGCCAATGTCATTGCTCAAGTGCAAAGACCGACCATTATCTTGGCGCATAATAAAACCCTTGCGGCGCAATTGTATGGCGAGATGAAAGGGTTTTTTCCTAACAATGCGGTGGAATATTTTGTCTCTTATTATGATTATTATCAGCCAGAGGCTTATGTCCCTGCTTCTGATACCTATATCGCCAAAGACTCTTCGGTCAACGAGCAAATAGAGCAGCTGCGATTATCGGCAACCAAAGCGCTGATTGAACGCGAAGATGTGATTTTAATTGCCACGGTTTCCGCTATTTACGGTCTAGGCGATCCGCAAATGTACTTAAAAATGATTGTGCAATTGCGCCTTGGCGATGCGATTACTCAGCGTGAATTGTTGGAGAAGCTCACCGCGATGCAATACAGTCGCAATGATATCGAGCTTTGGCGGGGTACGTTTCGAGTGCGCGGAGAGGTCATTGACATTTTTCCGGCTGAAGCAGAAGAGTATGCGGTGCGCATCGAGCTGTTTGATGATGAAGTGGAGCAGATTACGTGGTTTGATCCCTTAACGGGTGAAACCTTAAGCAAGCCGACGCGCGTCACCATTTATCCGAAAACACACTATGTCACACCGCGCGAACGAATTTTAGAAATGATTGAGCAGGTCAAGGTTGAGTTGCGCGAGCGGCTGGAAGAGCTCCGAGCGCACGGAAAACTGGTTGAAGCTCAACGTCTGGATGAGCGCACAAAGCTTGATATCGAGATGATGATGGAATTGGGTTATTGCCAAGGCATCGAAAACTACTCGCGGTATCTTTCTGGACGCGGGCCCGGCCAACCGCCGCCAACCTTAATCGACTATTTGCCAAAAAACGCGTTGATGGTGATTGATGAAAGCCATGTCACCATTCCGCAGATTGGCGGGATGTACAAGGGAGATCGATCCCGCAAAGAGAATCTTGTCACTTACGGTTTCCGCCTACCGTCGGCGCTGGATAATCGGCCGTTGAAATTTGAAGAGTTTGAAGGCTTAATGCCACAAACCCTTTTTGTTTCCGCGACACCCGGAAAGTATGAGGCGGAGCATACAGACACGGTGATTGAGCAGGTTGTTCGTCCCACCGGCTTGGTGGACCCGCAATTAGAAGTCCGACCCGCTTTAAGCCAAGTTGATGATTTATTAGGTGAAATTCGACGTCGTACCGTGAAAAATCAGCGCATTCTGGTCACGGTTTTGACCAAGCGTATGGCCGAGAATTTAACCGAATATTTAGAAGAACATCAGATTCGGGTACGTTATATGCATTCGGACATTGATACGGTTGAGCGAATCGAAATTCTTCGCGATTTGCGTCTCGGCGAGTTTGATGTGCTGGTGGGCATTAATTTGTTGCGTGAAGGTCTAGATATTCCGGAGGTTGTCTTGGTCGCGATTCTTGATGCTGATAAAGAAGGTTTTTTGCGCTCTGAACGCTCGTTGATTCAAACCATTGGCCGAGCGGCACGTAACTTGGAGGGCAAGGCGATTCTGTATGCCGATAAAATGACGCGCTCGATGCAAGTGGCCATTGATGAGACCGAAAGACGTCGCGCTAAGCAAATTCTTTTTAACCAGCAGAACAATATCGTGCCACAGGCACTGAATAAAAAAGTATCTGATATTTTGGAAGGTTCGCCCTATGCGAGCAAGAGCGCTAATGGGCGACAAGGTGCGCAAAAAGTAGCGGAAAGACCGAGTGCTTATTTGCAAGGAGAGAAAATGACACCAGCACAAATTACCAGTCAGATCAAAAAGTTAGAGAAGAAAATGTATCAAGCCGCCAAGGATTTGGATTTTGAGCAAGCAGCCGGTTTGCGTGATGAGATTAAGTTGCTTAAATCGGCTATGGTCGGGGTCGGGGATTTAGGCTAGAATAACGGTTTTGATGGAATTTTTTTACTTTAGGGTGCCGATGTTCAACCAGTCTTTTTATGCCTTTCGACAGGCGCTTATTCCTTCTTCTCGAACCGCGTTGCTGGCGACTTGCTTGGGTTTTGTCTTACTGAGTCAACCTGCTGTAGCCGCGGTGGCGCCCAGTTCAAAACCCTTGACGGTTGAGCAGCAGACGCAAGCTTTTCAAAAAGGCTTGCAAGCGGCACAACAAGATAAGTTGAACCAAGCCTATGAAATTTGGCATAAGCTGAGTCAGAATCCTTCCAATCCTCCGCAGTTGCAGCGCGCACTTGAAAATAATTTGGCAGTCATCTTGATGCGCCAAAAAAAATACGATGAAGCTCAAAAACGGTTGGATGCGGCACTGCAAGCCGATTACCAAGTCGCGAAGACCTTGGATAATTTGAACCAAATCTATGCTTATCAAGCCCAAAAGGCTTATAGTCGAGTGTTTGAAAAAACCAAGCTAAACGAGCCTAAGGGCGATTGGCTGTCGTTGAATCAAGCGGATTTAGAGGCAATGCAACTGGCGATGGCTCCTGTTGAGCCTGCTCCGGCAGCTATCGCAACACCTGCTCCTGTCTCGAAGGTAGAACCCCCTAAAGCTGAGATTCGTCCACCGCAAGCGGTTGAAACGAAACCCGAGCCCAAGCCGGCGAAAGAGGTTGTCGTAAAACCGGCCGCAAAACCCGTTCCCGCTAAGCCGGCGCTCAGCGGCAGCGCTTTTGAGGTGATTGGCTTGGTCGAGTCTTGGCGGCAAGCTTGGTCAGGACAAGACGTGGATCGTTATCTCAGCTTCTATGATGCGCGCCGCTTTTCACCAAAAGACGGTATGAGCTATACCGCTTGGGAAAAAAGTCGTTACCGCAGTCTAAAAAACCCCGGTTACATTAAACTCTATTTGGATGATGTGCGGGCGTCGCAGGTCACAGAGAGTCGCGTTCGGGTTGAGTTTACTCAGCGCTATGAATCGGACCGCTTTAAAGATACGATTCGTAAAGCCTTGGTTTGGCAAAAAGACCAAAATGATTGGAAGATCGTGCAAGAGGACGTGATCTATGCGGATCAAAATTAAATCGAAACTCGCTTTGAGTTTGTCGCTGGCGTTAATAACTCCGGTGATGGCTGATGATGTATTGTTGGCGGAGCAGCGTTTACTGGCTGGATTGCAGGCGATGAACAGCTTGTCCTTGGATCAGGCGCTGAGTAATTTTGAGCAGCTCAGTGAGCAGCATCCTACCTATAAGTTGGCGAATTTAGTCAAAGCGGATTTGCTGGCCTTGAAGGCCGGGCAGTCGGATATTTTGACGCAATATCGCAAAAGTCACGCCAGTGATATCGATAAGTTGGAAGATGAGGCTCGGGTACGTTGGCAATTTGCTCAGGGGGCGCTGACCCAAAATTCCGGCTTGGACCACTTTATTCTCAAGTCTGGTGTGCAAAAGTATGTCGTGATCGTCAATCTGCATGAAAGTCGCCTCTATCTTTTTGGCCGAAATGCGCAAAATAAAATGGAGCAGTTAGCCGATTATTACATTGCAATCGGCACCAAAGGAGCAGGAAAACTGCGGGAAGGTGACCAAAAAACGCCGATTGGGGTCTATCACGTGGTTGATATGATTGCCGATGATAAGCTACCGGATCTTTATGGGGTCGGCGCTTTACCCTTGAACTATCCAAACAAATGGGACAAGTCACTCGGCCGCACTGGCTCAGGTATTTGGTTGCATGGCGTTCCGCGTGACACCTACGCGCGCCCGCCAAAATCAAGCCGTGGCTGCGTGGTTCTTACCAATAATGCCATGGAAAAACTGCTGACCGACTACCAGTTGCCACTGAGTACACCGATTATTATTGCCAATGAAAGCCAAGACGACGTCAGTTTGAATATGGATGGTAAGTATCTGGTGAAAGAGGTCAAAGCTTGGTTGGAAGACAATCAACAGAACGTTGATTGGCAGCAGGTCAGTGTTTATCAGTATCCAAGCGAAAAGAATCTTTATTATGTGACCTATCCGGCTGCAGACAAAGACAAGATGGTGCACCAATTTTGGCGAAGAGGTCTAGAAGGTGATTGGCGCGTGGTTTTGCAAGATGTGGAACATACTGAAATTAAGTATGTTTTTCGCCGTTGAGAGAATTTGCAACTTAGCGCATCTTTAGAAATTGGTTAAGTTGTACGTTCTAAGGTTGACGTCCTAGGTTGCAGATTCCATTTTAAAGTACAAGGCGCAAGCCATTGTCTTTGGTCTTAGGCAAGCTTCAGCTCGCCTTGTCTTAGTTCCATTTTTATCGGTCTCGAATGGCTTTAAAAGCGTAGGCCAATATCTGTCAACCTGAGGGCTTGCGCGGTTTAAGTCCATCCACTCGCCCTTTGATACAGGTTGGGGGAGTCTAAAAATCTCGGTCTGGGTTCTGAATCTTCTCGTTTGACCAAGCTTCAATATCTTGCCACATCTTAATGATTTCACCTTCTTTGGGCATAGTGCCGGCAGAGAGCAGTTCTAATGTTAGGACTGGAATCCCTAAATACTCTCCAGCATAACGGCCAAGCGAACCGGGATAAGTCCCAAGTTCACGGTGTTTGAGCATGCCAATTTTGGTTGGCATGGCGTGCTCGGGGCCATCATAATCCAGCAAGCCGTAAGGGGCGTGCACGGAGACAATTGCATCAGGTTGAAAGCGACGAATGGTGTCAACCAGCCACTGAGTTTCGATCTCAGAGGCGGCATGCGGGCCTGGATAGCGGCGTTCATTTTTACCGGTGTATTGCTGCCAATATTTCAAGGCGAGTTCATCCCAGTCTGGGCTTGGAAAGTTGCGGTTCATATCTACGCCGCGTGCATTGGTTCGGGTAGCTGGATCGCTACGAAATAGGCCGTCTGGGTTTGCAATAGGTAAAAACAGCCAATGATGTTTTAAGGCGTGTTGGTTATTCACCATGGCTAACATCCATAAATAGGTGATGCTGATTGCCGAATATTCATCGCCATGAATACCACTAATAAACAATATTTTTCCGCGCGGCCGTATGACTTCGCCACTTTCGCCCTCTTTGGTTTGTGGGATAAATTCGCGGAAGGTGAGCAACCGGTTTTCAAAGCTGCGTATATCGGCGGCTTGTAAATCCAATTTTTTGCAGCCGTTGTACTGAACCGTTCGCAGTTTTTTGGCCCATTCTTGGCAGTAGCCATCAAGGGAAGTTTGATTATTTTGCGCGCTACTGAGGGTTGGCGTAACAAGCCAACTTAAGCTAATGATAGCCAATAAAAGAGGGTGCTTTGTTTTTTTGAAATTTAAACGAGTCATGATTAAGTCGATGTATTTCTGAGAGTAAAACCGAGATCGCTCGAAGCATCGGCAGGTTGGCCTAACTTACTGTTAAGTTTAATGTTCAATCGTAAGTCGTTCATCGCATCCGCATTGCGCAGGGCCTCTTCGTAACTGATTTGTCCGGCTTCGTAGAGGGTAAACAGGTGTTGGTCAAAGGTTTGCATACCTTGCGCCGTTGATTTGGCCATGACCTCTTTGATTTCACTGACATTGCCTTGTAAAACGAGTTCGCTAATCCGTGGCGAATTAATGAGCACTTCAACCGCCGCAATCAAACCACCGCCAATTTTTGGAATCAAACGCTGCGAAATAATAGCACGCAGATTAAGGGAAAGGTCGAGTAAAAGATGGTTTTTGTTCTCAACGGGAAAGAAATTGATGATGCGATCGAGTGCTTGGTTGGTATTGTTGGCGTGCAAAGTGGACAGACACAAATGTCCCGTTTCGGCAAAGGCAATGGCGTGTTCCATGGTGTCGCGCGCGCGAATTTCACCAATCAAAATCACATCCGGCGCCTGACGAAGGGTGTTTTTAAGAGCATTTGCGTAGGAGTCGGTATCCACGCCCACTTCACGTTGGGTCACAATGCAGCCAGCATGGCGATGAATAAATTCAATCGGATCTTCAATGGTAATGATGTGCCCTTGGGTTTCGTGATTGCGCACACCAATCATACTGGCTAAGGTGGTAGATTTTCCCGATCCGGTGCCGCCCACAATCAAAATCAGCCCGCGCTTTTTTAAAATCAGCTCGTGGAGGATTGGCGGTAAATTGAGCGAGTGAAAGTCGGGAATATCGGTATTTACCGAGCGGATCACCATGCCTGGTGTTCCACGTTGAACAAAGACATTCACCCGGTAGCGAGCGCGGCCAATCAGACGGTAAGCAAAGTTGGCTTCAGAGGTGGTTTGAAAGGTGGTGAGCTGATCGTGATTCATCAACTCATAACATAGGTTACGCGCCAGTTCAGGGGTGACAATTTCTTTGGTTAGATTGATGAGTTGCCCATCTTTTTTCATGGTGATTGCTCGACCGGCCGTAATAAACAGATCGGAGCCTTTCTGGTCAGAAAAGTGCACTAACAGTTTTTGGAAATCGGAAAGGGTTCTGTCTTCCATAAAAGTTCCTTAGCTAAAGTTCTGCTTATTAACGGCTTTGGCCCGTGCAGCCTCAAGGGTAATGAGGCCGTTATCCACCAAACGTTTCAAATCTTGGTCAAGGGTTTGCATGCCCAGTTGATTTGAGGTTTGAATCACCGAATACATCTGAGGAATTTTACCTTCGCGAATGAGATTGCGAATGGCGCTGGTTGCCAGCATGATTTCATGGGCAGCGATTCTTCCGCCAGAGGTGTTTTTGAGTAAGGTTTGTGAGATAACCGCGCGCAAAGATTCTGAGAGCATTGAGCGCACCATGTCTTTTTCAGCGGCTGGAAAAACGTCGATAATCCGGTCAATGGTTTTGGCAGCGGAGCTGGTATGCAGCGTACCAAAGACCAGGTGACCAGTTTCCGCGGCGGTGAGCGCTAGGCGAATGGTTTCAAGGTCGCGCATTTCGCCAACCAGAATGACATCAGGGTCTTCACGCAGCGCCGAGCGCAAAGAGTTACTGAAGCTTTTGGTATCTCGGTGCACTTCCCGTTGATTGATTAAGCTTTGAATTGGGGTGTGCACAAATTCAATGGGATCTTCGATGGTCAAAATGTGCGAAGCGAAGGTTTTATTGACAAAGTCAATCATTGCGGCCAAGGTGGTGGATTTCCCGGAACCCGTGGGCCCCGTTACCAATACAATCCCCCGCGGAAAGCTAGAGATGTCTTTAAAAATGGCCGGCGTTTTGAGTTGTTCGAGCGTCAGAATGCTGCTTGGAATCGTGCGAAAAGCCGCGCCAATCCCGCGATTTTGCATGAAGACGTTTACACGAAAACGCGCCAGAGAGGGGATGGCAAATGAAAAGTCTGCCTCTAACTCGGCTTCAAAATTTCGTCTTTGCGCATCGCTCATAATGTCATAAATCATGAGTTGCAAAGGTTCGGGTTCAAAGTCTGGGGCGTCAATTCGAGTAATGTCGCCGTTAATGCGCAGAATCGGTGGTTGGCCCGCGGACAGGTGCAAGTCAGAGGCACCTTGTTGGACACTGAAGGTAAGCAGACTGGTAATATCCATAAGGTCACCTAGTTGGCGCGTAAAAGAGAAGTTGATTATAGAAGATGGCTCTTTGGGGCGAGGATGAAATGTCAATGGAGCTAAGGGAAATCATCTTTTCGCTTCGATAAATGCGAGCAGGGTGGGTAGGCCAATTTTACAACCGGATTTTAGAACTTAATTTGAGAATCCAATTTTGTGTAGCAAGGGGGTAATGTCATTTTGTTGATAGGCTTTCCAACGCTGACGACCTTTTTGCACCAGGTAATCGGACTGATCCAGGATTTCAATAGTACGTTGATAGCTAGAGAAGGCTGGGTAAAACTCAGGGTGAAGGTTAATCAGCACATCCTGACAAGGGTGGGGGATGCTTTGGGGATACAGTTGAATCGGCGCGGGCTGCGCCTGTTCTAAAGCATGCGGAATAAACGCAGTGTTTTGCCAGTTCCATAGGGTTAAGTCAAAACGCTGCGCTTGATGTAGATCGGCAAATCGTAAGTCGCAACGCCTAGATTGCTGGTAAATTTTGTTTACCAGCTGACAGCAGAATCGTTCAAAAGACTGCGGGTCGGTGCTGTTTAAGAGATAGAACAGCACCTCGGGTTGAGCGATAGACGAAGCCGACATTAGGCCTGCGCTTGTTGCAATAAAAATTCAACCAAAGCCGGAACTGGCCGACCACTCGCACCTTTTTCTTTACCACTCACCCACGCGGTACCGGCAATGTCTAAGTGCGCCCAAGGAACTTCGCGAGTAAAGCGTGCTAAAAATTGTGCAGCGGTAATGGTTCCGCCGGCACGACCGCCAATGTTAGCCATGTCGGCAAAGTTGGATTTGAGTTGTTCGTCCCACTCTTCGCCCAGCGGTAGCTGCCAGAAACGGTCATAGGTGGTCTGGCCGGCTGCCAACAGTTGATCGACCAAGGTTTGATCATTGCCTAAAACACCGGAAACATGGTTACCCAGTGCAATAATGCAAGCACCGGTCAGCGTGGCCATGTCCACGATTTTTGCTGGCTGATAGGTTTGCTGCACATAGGTTAGGGCGTCACATAAAATGAGACGACCTTCAGCATCGGTGTTGAGAATTTCAATGGTTTGGCCTGATAAAGAGGTGACCACATCGCCGGGTTTGGCAGCATGCCCATCGGGCATGTTCTCGGTTGCGGGAATCACGGCAACCACGTTTAACGCTGGTTTGAGTTCGCCCAGTGCTTTAAAGACACCAAGAACTGTTGCGGCGCCGCCCATATCAAATTTCATTTCATCCATCGCCTCGCCCGGCTTGAGTGAGATTCCGCCGGTGTCAAAGGTCACGCCCTTGCCAACGAGGGCAATCGGCGCGCGGTCATCTGCACCGCGATATTCCAGACAGATCATTTTGGGTGGGGTTGGTGTGCCTTGGGCGACGGCCATAAACGCGCCCATTCCCATTTCCAGCATCTGTTCACGCTCTAAGATATGCACTTTAAAGCCATAATCGTTGGCTAGGGTTTGCGCACTCTGCGCGAGGTAAGCGGGGGTGCAGAAGTTGGGTGGAAGATTGGCAAGATCTTGAGTTAACGCCATGCCTAATGCGGTTGCTTGCGCTTGTTGTAGCGCCTGGAGGCTTACGGCTTGAGTGAAGGCCATTTGGTTGAGCTTGGCCGTTTCTGCCGTGAATTTGCCACGACTTGGGTGTTGATATTGGTACAGACTGCGCTGAAAAATCAAGCTGATTTGCTGTGCGGCCCATTCGCGGCTGCGTCCGTTTGGCGTGGCTTCGGCTAAGCCATTGAGCACTGCTTTGGCACCACTGGCGTTCACCTGTTTGGCCACATTTTGTACCGTGCTTAAAAAGCCTTTGTCACTGAGTTGATTTCGATCCCCAAAACCGACGACAAACACGCGTTGTACACTCAAGGCCGCAGGAAGAGCAAGCATTAAGCATTGGCCATTTTTTCCAGTTAAGTCGCCATTGGTAAGCAGCGTTTGCAGCAAGGCTTTAATGGGTTCTTCGTCGTGCAAGCCCTCGGTGAGTAGAGTTCCTTGTTGATCTACCGCGATGATAAGGCTGTCGAAGTCGGTGAGCTGGGTGTTAGCGTGTGCGTCAATTTGAATTTTTTGCATAGTGATAAGTCAACCTCTAAAAAACGGCGACAAGCGCCAATGTTGTGCAGAGAAAAATCAGAATTTGCTTATTGAAACACAAAAGCGCGCGAATATCAGCAGCCTTTTCGGTCGGCGCCATTCGCGCAGATTTGTCAGAGGCTTATCGCTATAATAAGCCTCATTTTCGAGCTTGGCAGAGGGGTTGGGCGAGTGCGAATACTCGATAAAATGCTCTACAAAGAGCTGATTTCGGCTTTTTTCGCGGTGTTGATTGTTTTATTGCTCATCACCTTTGGGGCGGAAGCCACCAAACTTTTGGCGCGCGCGGTAGAGGGCAAGGTACCGGTTGCAGCGGTGGGTCAATTGCTATTACTGAGGCTGCCGGATGCCTTGGAGTTGGTTCTGCCTCTGGCTGTGCTGATTGGCGTAATGCTGACGTTTGGCCGTCTTTATCAGGAACAGCAAATGGCCGTGCTCCATGCCTGTGGGATTGCACCCGGTTATTTCCGCAGTCTTTTGTTGAAGTTTTTACTGCCACTGACCTTGATTGGCATGGCGATTTCGCACTATTTCATTCCTTATGCTCAGCAGTATCAGCGTCAGCTTTTGTTACAACAAGAAGTGGTTTCGCCGGTGGCGGCGCTGATTCCCGGCAAGTTCAATGCGCTTCCCGGCAATCGCGGTACCTTTTACGCCAAAAGCATTGCGGCGAATGGCGATTTGGAGGAGGTCTGGGTGACCTATCGCGAGGGCGAAAATGATTGGATTTTGCTTGCACCTAGAGGCCAGTTTGTGCAACGAGACCAGCAGATGATTTTGCGTTTGCAAGAGGGATGGCGATATCAAAGTTTGCATTTGGCTTTAGAGCAGGGCGCAGAAGCGCCTTTGTCGCGGCCATTAGAAGTTCAACGTTTTGCTCTATTTGAAGGGGTGATACCGCAGTTAAATGCCAGTGAAAAAGCTCCGAAAGAAGAGGAGTTATACACTTGGCAATTATGGGGCAGTGATTCTGTGACTCAGCAGGCTATTTTGCAATGGCGTTTGGCCGCGCCTTTTGGGCTTTTGGTGCTGGGGCTGATTGGCCTGCAATTGTCACGCAGTGGACCGCGTCAAGGACGTTTTACCAAGGTCTTTCTAGCGATTGTTCTGTTTATTTTATTTAACCAATTATTGGTTGCTGGTCGTAATGCGATTGAAGCGGGATATTGGCCGGCGCAACTCACCTTACTGTGGATTCCGCTGCTGTTTTTATGGGTTGGCTTGGGCGGCTTTGCGGCCTTGCGGTCGCGCTTAAGTCAGGTTTTAAGCGTGCGATGGTTTGGTAAAGCTAAAGCTAAAGCCACGGGAGGATCTCGTGATGAATCGGATTGAACGCTATCTTGGCCGTACCCTGGTGAGCGCGACCCTGTTGGTGTTGATGGTATTAGTTTCCCTGTTGGCGTTTTTTGAAGCGATCTATCAATTTGGCAAATTGAATGAGGGTTATACCTTTGCCAAGGCGACACTCTATGTCAGTCTAAAGCTTCCCGGTTATGTTTACGAACTCTTTCCCGTGGCTTTACTCATTGGTACTTTGATGGGGCTTGGTGCCTTAGCCAACCATGCCGAATTAACCATCTTACGCGTAACGGGGTGGTCGGTAAGGCGCATCTTGCTGGCGGTGGCAAAAAGTGCTTTTTTGCTTTGGTTGGTCGTGATGCTGATTGGCGAATTTGTGGCGCCTCAGACCGAGTCTTATGCGCAAAAAGTACGTGTAGAGGCCTTGAACAAAAGTTTATCGCTTGGCAATGCGCAGGGTTTTTGGGTAAAGGATGGCAACCGTTATATCAATATTGGTCAAGTGATTTCCGCACATGAGCTGCATCGGGTCACCGTTTACCAATTTGAGCAAGGACGCTTGCAACAGGTATGGCGCAGCCCACAGGTGATTTATCAGCCGGAGCAAGGGTGGTCGATGCCGCAAATTCAACGTCTCGAGCTGAATTTTACGCCTTTGCCGACAGGCATTACCGAGGCACTTCACGCTCAAAACCTCCCCTTTCTTGGCTTGTCGCAATTGCAACTACACCCGAAAAGTTTACAAAATCAGCCTCTGGCGATGCCCTTCACCCCAGATGATTTACGTAAGCTCGACATAGATAGCCGCTATCTGAGTGTGATGGATCTCTATGCTTATATTCGATTTTTGCAACAGAACGAACTGGATTCGCGCCGCTTTGAGCTCGATTTTTGGCGAAAATTGACCATGCCACTGGTTGCGTTTGCGATGTTGGCGATCGCCTTTCCCTTAATCTTTGCTTCACAGCGCCAAGTGAGCATGGGACAGCGAATTTTTATTGGTATTTTGATTGGCTTAGGCTTTCAGCTGTTGAATCTGTTGATTGGTAACTTGGCACTGGTTTATCAGTTGCCGGTTGCTTTGGGCGCGATTGCGCCTGCGGCCTTGTTGTTGGCCGCTACCTTAGGGTGGATGCAGCGGCTTCGTTAGAGACTTAACCGTGCGCGTGAATAATCGCTTCGACTTCGCGGACCTTGTCGGCGACCCATTGCGCATCCCCGCGACTTTCAATATTGAGTCGTAACAGTGGCTCGGTATTGGAAGTGCGAATATTCATCCGCCAATTTGCAAACTCTAATCCTAAGCCATCCGTTCGATCTTCTATTGGCTGCTCTTTGGCATAAAAAGCTTGGATAGCGGCGATAATTGCCACGCTATTGTGGACTGGGTAATTGAGCTCACCGCTGCAAGGGTAGGCTTGTTCGCGCTCGTGAATTAACTGGCGCAAGGTTTTACCGCTTTGGCTCATCAGCTGTGCGATTAAAAGCCAAGGAATCATTCCGCTGTCGCAGTAGAAAAAGTCTTTAAAGTAGTGATGAGCCGACATTTCGCCGGCATAGAGTGCATCGATCTGGCGCATTTTTTCTTTAATAAACGCATGTCCGGTTTTGGATTGCACTGCCACGCCGCCGGCTTGTTCGACTTGTTCTATGGTGTTCCAAGTCAAACGTGGGTCATACACAATGGTCGCGCCGTGATGGGTTTGCAGCAGTGTTTGTGCCAGTAAGCCAACCAAATAATAGCCTTCAATGAATGCGCCCTGCTCGTCAAACAAAAAACAGCGGTCAAAATCGCCATCCCATGCCACGGCAAAATCTGCCTGATGGGCTCGCACCGCTTCGGCAGTGGTTTGACGATTGGCAACGAGCATCGGGTTAGGCACGCCATTGGGAAAGTGGCCGTCGGGTTGATGTTGTAGGAGAATCCAGTCAAATGGTAAATATTTAGCGAGTGCGTCAAACGTTGGGCCTGCCGCTCCATTACCGGCATTGACGACGATCTTGAAGGGGCGTAAAGAGGGGAGGTCAACATAACTGAGCAGTTTTTGGATATAGGCGTGTTTGTCGTTTTTTTGGACAATCACTGCCGGAACGGTGCTTTTGGCACAAAAATCCTGTTGTTGGATGCGGCGAGCAATCGCCTTAAGCCCTGAGTCGCCGCTGATCGGCTTTGAGCCAACGCCAACCATTTTCATGCCGTTGTGCCCTTTAGGATTATGGCTTGCGGTAATCATAATGCCACCATCACTGGCGTAGTGACTGGTTGCGAAATAGACTTCTTCGGTGCCGCACAACCCCAGTTGCCAGACCTCCACGCCACTGTCGGTTAACCCCTGGCACAAAGCATCACGCAAGGCTTCGCTTTCAAGACGAATGTCATGCCCAACGACGATCGCATGAGGCGAAAATTCGCTGGCAAAGGCTCGGCCAATTTGATAGGCGAGTTCGGTATTCAGTTGGGTGGGCACTTCACCACGAATGTCGTAAGCTTTAAAACAACTCAGGTCGTACATCAACAAGTTCCGTCAATCAAAACGCCGTCTTGGCCGAAACCGAAACGGCGAGTAAACATGTAAAAAGGTGTAAAAAGGACCGGTATCGGCGGTTAGCGGCCAACGCCATAGTAAACAAAACCACTTTCCAGCAAATCCGTCTTGTCATAGAGGTTGCGCCCATCGAGAATCAGCGGTTGTCTCATACGTTGGCGAATCTGGGTAAAGTCGGGGTTCCAAAAGGCCTTCCACTCGGTTAAAACACAGAGTGCATCGGCTTGATCTAGGCAGTCGTACATGGCGCTATGCAGTGTCACTCTCGCAGCCTGTTCAGGCAGCAGTTGCGTTGACAACCAGTGTTGAAACAGGTCATCGAGTTTTGGATCGAACAGGTGCAGCTCGCACCCTTGATGCAGCAAAGCTTGAATCATGACTAAGCTCGGCGCGCCCTCAATCGAATTGGTGTTGGGTTTGTAGCTGATTCCCCAAATCGCCACCTTTTTCTGCTCTAAATTGCATTCGTAATGGCTCCACAATTTGCGGAATAGTAGCTCTTTTTGTTGCTGGTTAATATTGTGTACGGCCTTAAGTAGGTTTTCGCCCGAGCCGGTTTGGTCAATCAAGGCTTGTACTCGCTCAAGATCGCGTTCAAGGTAAGCGCCACCAAAGCCGACGCCAGGGTAGAGATATGAAAAACCGATACGATGGTCAGAGCCCATGCCTTGGCGGACCTCTTCAATATCAGCATGCATCTGCTCAGCAACCAAGGCCAGTTCGTTCATTAAGCTGATGCGGGTTGCGATCAGCACGTTGGTGGCATATTTGGTTAGGATGGCCGACTCCGGCGACATTTGAATAATGGTGTCGCGAAAGCGATTGAACGGTGCCATCAAGCGGCGGAAGCGTTTGATGGCTTGACCATCCGTTGCGCCAATAATAATACGGTCCGGGCGTTGAAACGCTTGGATTGCCGAACCTTCTGGTGCAAAGTCTGGGTTGATCAGAATGGGCATCCGAGCCGTGGCAATAATCTGGCGCATAATGTGAACGCTGAAATTGGAACGAATCACTAAAGTGCTGTGTTCTTGTGCTTCTTGTGCCAACTGTTCCGTTAGTTCGAGTGCCTGATTGCAGTCGCCGTCACCATAAGAAAAAATGTGAAAATCAGCGTCCACTTGATGTTTGTCGCTGACGATTAAGGTGCCAAGATTAAGTTGTTTATTGAGCAGTTTTTTTAAACCAGGTTCTACCATTTCTTTAGGCAGCTGGCCAATTAGGGTGACTTGATTCCCCGTTTCGGCCAAACAAGCGGCGGTAACCAGTGCGCTGACGGTGGCGCCAAATACGTTGATGTTCATCGATTGTGTTCCCAAATTTGCTGCAGAATGCCTTGTGTGGATTGGTCGAGATGCGCGGCATCGTGCCGGTCAATCGATTCCAAAATGGACAGAGCAATTTTTTTGCCCAGCTCTACACCCCATTGATCAAAGGGGTTAATCTCCCAAATCACGGATTGAGTAAAAACTTTATGTTCGTAAAACGCCACTAACATTCCCAAATGATAAGCATCAACCCGGGTCATCAGTAGGGTGCTGGAAACTTGGTCACCGGGATAATGTTTATGGGCATCGTCACTTTGTTGGCCAACCATCATCGCTCGGCTTTGGGCTAAGCAGTTGGCAATATTGAGGTTTTGGTGGTAAAGCGCGCGCTCGTCTTGACCTTGCCCCTCTTTAAACAAAATAAAATCAGACATCACCCGTTCGGTGCCTTGGTGCAGCAGCTGGTAAAACGCGTGTTGTGCGTTTGGCCCGACTTCGCCCCAGAGAATCGGACAGGTGCGATAATCGACAAAGTCACCGTTACGACGCGTGTGTTTGCCGTTGCTTTCCATTTCGAGCTGTTCCAGATAGCCAGCAAAATGTTTGAGTCGAGAATCGTAGGGTAAGATGGCTTGTCCGGCCAGATTTAGGAAGTTGGTATTCCAAATGCCAATCAGCCCCATCAGCGCTGGGATATTTTCATGCAACGGTGTGTTTTTAAAATGGACGTCTGCGGCGTGTGCACCGGCCAACATCTGTTTAAACCCTTCCATACCTAATTGCAAGGCAATGGTTAAGCCAATGCTTGACCAAAGCGAAAAACGTCCGCCAACCCAATCCCAAAATGCCAGTTGCATTTGCGGCAGAATACCCCATTCCTTCATTTTGTCTGGGCTGGCTGAGATGCCGATAAAGTGCCGCATTCGGCTTTGTGGTGAAGCGCACTTTTGTTTCATCCACGATTTGGCGGTTTCGGCCAAAGAGAGGGTGTCGATGGTGGTAAAAGATTTGGACGCGACAATAAATAAGGTCGTCTCTTGGTTGAGTTTGGCCAGCAGTGATTGCAATTGGCGACCATCCAGAGTCGAAACAAAGTGAATATCTGGGCTGTCGGGATGTTTTTGCATCTCCAAGGCATGCGTAATCATCAAGGGGCCCAAATCGCTGCCACCCACGCCGATGTTAATGACATCGGTAATCGGTTTGCCAGAAAAACCGCGCAACTGTCGCTGGTGCATTTCATCAACAATAAACGCCATTTTCTGCCACTGTTCTTGCACTTCCGGTAGGGGGTGACTGAGATCACGCAAGGCGGTGTGCCACGCTTTTCGGCCTTCAGTATGGTTGAGTTCGTCTCCGCTAAGCAGGCGATCAATCCACGTTTTTAACTGAGCTTCTTCCGCCATTGCGACCAGTCCGTCTAACACCTCGGCGGTAATTTTTTGTTTCGAAAAATCGAGCATGGCCCCTGGCATTTGGCAATGAAACTGAGCGAAACGTTGAGGGTTATCTGCAAATAATTGGTTGAGATGAATCGGTTTCAGGCGCTCGGCCAAGGTATTGAGTGGGGCATAGGTGGCGAATTGTTTCATGCAAACTCCGTTTCCAACCAAGTTTTAAAGGATTTGCCGAGTTCAGGGTGCTTAAGGGCAAATTCGACGGTCGCCTTGAGGTAGCCGAGCTTATCGCCGCAGTCGTAGCTCTTGCTGGTGCTCAGATAGGCTTGTGCGCCACGCTCTTCCATCAGCATGGCAATCGCATCAGTCAGTTGAATCTCGCCGCCGGCCCCTTTTGGGGTGGTGTGTAACAGGCCAATCACGCGATTATCTAAAATATAGCGCCCAGTAACGGCGAGGTTCGATGGCGCTTCATCGTTTTTGGGTTTTTCAACCATCGCGACCATATCGGCCGATTCTCCTGGCTGTAAATGCGCGCCTTGGCAATCGACCACACCGTATTTATGGACTTCTTCATAGGCGACCGGTTCAACCATAATCTGACTTTTGCGGCTGGTTTGATAGGCTTGTACCATTTGCGCCAAATCGGTGCTGTCGCCGTTCAAAATAACATCGGGCAGAATAACCGCGAAATCGTCGTCTCCAATAATCGGCGCGGCACACAAAACCGCATGGCCCAATCCTAAAGGGCCGGGTTGACGAATAGAAATAATATTGGCATCGCTAGGAAGGATGTTGTCCACAATGGCAATCAGGTTGTGTTTGCCTTTGTTTTCTAAGGTGGTCATTAACTCAAAGTTATGGTCAAAGTGGTTTTCAATCGCACCTTTAGAAGCATGAGTCACTAAAATAATATCAGTGAAACCCGCGCTAATCGCCTCGCAGACCACGTATTGAATCAGTGGTTGGTCTACTAAGGTAATCATCTCTTTGGGAATGGCTTTGGTGGCAGGTAAAAAACGGGTGCCGAGGCCGGCAACAGGAATCACAACTTTTTTCATTAAAAAACTCTTAATTGGGTCAGTGGACAGGGGTCGCCGCAGCGCTGAAAGGCGTGCTTTCATTCTAACCAATAATTGTTGAAATGCTATGAATGCCTACAGAAAAACTTAACTGAACAGGTTTGTTCTGCGTTTGCTGAGTGGCGCGGGCGATGCACGACTCGTTTCTGAGTTCGCGTTTTTGATTTCAAAAGCCATACGGCTGGGTAGACTCTTGAAATTTAACGACCGCTAGAATTGGTGGATGCACGCGGTGACCACGCCCCAAATCACCATATCATTTTCTTCACTCACGGGGATTTCTGGATAGTCAGGATTTTCGGGCAGCAAAAAAGTGCCCTGTGGGCGAATCGCAAGCCGTTTTACCGTCAGTTCACCATCTAAGGCGGCAATCACAATTTTACCGTTTTGCGGGCGCAAGCTACGGTCAATCACCAAAAGGTCACCATCGAAAATCCCCGCATCGCGCATTGAATCGCCTTGAACCCGCAATAAGAATGAGCTGTGTCGATTGGGAGCGAGTTTTTCATTAAGATCCAATCTCGCTTCGATAAAGTCATCGGCAGTCGAGGGAAAGCCGGCAACAACTTTATGGCCATAGAGCGCGAGGCCGCGCTCTCGATTTTCACCGTGTTCAAGAACGGTCTCCGAGCCCTTTTCTGGACTGAGTTGTTGCTTATAGTTTTCTAACCACTGTTTTACCGCAGCAATTTGCGATTGGGGAATCCGTAAAACTTTGGTTGTCTCACCAAAGGCACCACTGCCTTTTTTGCGTCCGGCACCGCTGCGTTTGCCGCCATGTCCTGTTGTCATAAAACGCTCTCTGTTGGGTTGGCATCACGCCGTTTTGCGGGAAGTGCATTAGGCGCATTTTCCGCTAGGTTTTTAGTAAGTCGTTGCTTTAAAATGCATTTTGGATATTGTAACGCATTTCAAGGAGCGCAGTCGCATGGAGTCTATTTTTGCACTGGTTGATGGCAACGCCTTTTATGCGTCTTGCCAAATGGTGTTTGAACCCAGTTTGCAAGGGCGGCCGGTTGTGGTGCTGTCCAACAATGATGGGTGCATTGTCGCGGCCAATGCCGAAGCCAAACAGTTGAATGCCGAGCTCATGGCAAGGGTGCACTCCTTGGGTTCAGGAGGCTACGCCTCTGCGATGCCAGACAATATGATGTTTCAGCCGTATTTTAAAGTCAAATGGCTGCTGGATCGTCACCATGCCAAGGTATTCAGCTCTAACTACGAGCTTTATGCCGATATGTCGAATCGGATGCATCAGCTATTGGGGCAGTTTGCGCCGCGCCAAGAGATTTATTCGATCGATGAATCTTTCCTCGAGCTCAGCGGTTTGCATCCCAGTCTTTATCCGCAAGGGCTCTGTGCCTATGGTCAGCAGATTCGGCATAGGGTGCGTCAAGATTTGGGCTTGCCGGTCGCGGTTGGGTTTGGTTCAACCAAGACGCTCGCCAAATTAGCCAATCATTTGGCTAAAAAAAAATCGGTTTATCAAGGAGTTTGCGATTTGACTGCGTTTGACGAGACGCGCTTAAGCGAGTGTTTGGCTCAGGTGTCGGTAGCGGCGGTCTGGGGAGTGGGGAAGCGGTTAAGTGCGCGTTTGCAGCAAGAGGGTATTACGACGGCTCAAGATTTGCGTTGTGCGAATTCCGCGCGGTTGCGTGCCAAATATGGCGTGGTTTTGGCTCGCACGGCGGCGGAATTGAATGGCCATTCGTGTTTGGCTCTTGAGGAGGTTGCAGCGGCAAAAAAACAGCTTCGCGTTTCGCGTTCCTTTGCCCATCCGGTGACAGATCGGCAGCAAATGGCTGAGATTTTAGTCTCTTACAGCAGTCGTGCGGCAGAAAAACTGCGCCGAGAGGGTGCGGTAGCTCAACTGGTCACAGTGTTTTTGCGCACCAACCCGTTCAGTGAAGACCCCTACTATGCGCCCAGTTTAAGCGTCAGCTTGCACCATCCAACAGATAACAGTATTCAGTTTGCGAAGGTGGTAAAGCGTCTCTTGGTTCAGATTTGGCGCGAGGGGGTTCGTTTTCACAAAGCAGGCGTTTTATTCAGTGATTTGCAACCTAACAGCCGGCTTCAATACGATTTATTTGCAACACCGGCGCGTTTTGTCGATTCGCCGCAACAGACACAGTTAATGCAACTGATGGACGAGCTTAATCACCGACATGGCCGTGGCTCGGTGTTCTTAGCGGCCAGTGGTGCCAGCCGAGCGCAAACTTGGCCGATGGCTCGAACCCTACTTTCGCCCCGTTACACCACGCGCTGGGAGGACTTGCCGGTAGCTAAGGCTTGATCGGCTCTACCAAGCCGCTGAATGTCATAAGAGTGTCAAATTGATGGCTTGGGAGTATGGCAAGATGCGCGCAGATTGAACAGGAGGGAGTCATGAATCCGGTGATTGAGCAAGTTCAGCAGCAGCTGAACCTTTATTTGCAGATTGAAGCGCCGCTCAGTGCTCAAGGCGAAACGCTGCATGAATTGCGTGTGGCGGCACGCCAATTATTGTCGTTGTTTCCCAAAGAAGAATTTCAACGCCAACTGTTTAAACGAATTATTCAGGCCAGCAATAAAATTCGGGATTTGGATGTGTTGCTATTGGATATCCTGCCCAAAATTGCCAAAGAGTTCACGCCACAAACGCGAGAGGATTTAGAACAGAATTTATTGGCCGCGCGTGCGCTCTTAGACGATGAATTTAAAAGTTTTTTGCAATTGGATGTGTTGCCAGAGTTAATTGGCATGAATCCACAGCAGATGCTGCGTGCGCAAACGGCAATGGCTGAAGGGGTTGAGCCATTAGAACAGATTGAGAAACATTTCCGTCAATTACGCAAACGACTGCTGCTGGTGGATTTGGAAGAGGAACAAATTCATAAAATTCGTTTGAAAGTCAAACGATTACGCTATCAAATGGCGCATCATTACCCGCAAGAGCCGTTATTGGACACACTGACGTTTGTACAACATCAGTTAGGACACTTTCATGATTATGCCCAAGCGCGCAAGTTAATTCAGCGCTATGCCAGCTCTTTGGATACCAAAACGCGCACAGGGCTAAAAAAACACTTACAAAGCCGACAAGACGCTGTATTGAAAAAAGTAAGAAATACGCTTAAAAAAGAAACAACGTAATTCAAGTGCAGTTAGATTTCAACCGAATCCGAATCTTGGTTTTGTGATGAAATTCATGCTGTCTTTGCCATGCATCGAGGCGCCTGTCGATTCGTTGCTTGGTGCGGCCAAGCCGATGTTTGCTTAATCTCGCCTCAACTCTTTATAATGCCTAAGCGTTTTTACCAAGAGGAAAGAGCTGTGATGCATCATCTATGGGTTCGGTTTAGTGGCTTTCTGCTTGCAGTCGCGGTGCTGGCCATTTCAGGGTGTTCTTCTACCCCACCAAGCGAAGATCGGCCATCGGCACAGTTCGCCTTGGCCGTGAATTTGAACGACGCTTTTGCGGGACTTTACCCAAAGGTGTACATTAATAATCAATTGGTATTTCGCGATAAATTATTGCTCGCGGCTCAGACCCATCAAGTGAAGTTGCAATACCGTAATCGTCAAGGGCAAACGTTGACTCAAGTGATGGACGTCAACTTTCAAGCGAATCGCTGTTATTTTTTAGCCTATCGTGATCAACAATTCCAGTTTAATATCCAAACCTACCAAGCGGATTACTGTTCGGCATTGATTGACCGAACCCGTTATGAGGCAGTCGGATTTAAAAGATCATAACGGCGGCTCTCTGGCGATATCGGCTTCAGGCCTAAAACCGTTGCAAAAAACTGTTTAAATTTAGAGGGGATTGCCCTTGCAGAATCGCCGTTTTACGCGAAGTTTATTGTCGATTGTATCGCCAACTTCCTTAGCGCACTGGCAATCCATTTCCGCCACACGCGCCCTGAGCTGGATTGCACGGCGATTGTCGTCAATGGCGGCCCATGCTTTCGTCAATTTTCAGGGCCGGTAGTATGCCTCCTTTTCGCCACCTTATGCTCGGCGGAGCGGTTGGTTTGGTCCTGCTGGGCAGTTTTTCCAAACCTTTATTGAGCAATGTCAGCCTCGATTTCAATCGTTTTTATCAAAGCATCCTCAGCGACTATGGTGAACAGCGGGCCCGTTTGGCGAATACGTGGCATAAAACACTTGAACAAGCCAAGCCGCTTCCAACCGTGCAAAAACTCAAACAAGTAAATCAGTTTATTAATCAGGTTGTTTTTTATCAGTCGGATCAATCAAACAATGGCGTCGCCGATCATTGGGCCTCGCTGGTTGAGACCTTTGGCAAGGGCGCTGGTGATTGTGAAGATTATGCCATTGCCAAGTATGTGACCTTACGCCTAGCCGGAGTAGAGGATAAGCATCTTAGGTTAATTTATGTCAAAGCGTTGTATGGCGGGCGGACACAAGCCCACTTAGTGTTAGGCTACTATGCCACGCCGGATGCCATGCCGCTGATTTTGGATAATTTGATCACTGAGGTCAAACCGGCGGATCAGCGTGCGGATTTAACACCGGTATTTAGTTTTAATAGTCGTGGGCTTTGGGCGGGGCTATCCAAAGCCACCAACTCTAATCCGATGGCGCGTTTGTCGCGTTGGCAACAAGTGATGACGCAGATTGAGCGCGAAGGAATTCGTCTGCGTTAAGAGCGACGATGGCAGGGTCACAGCAAGTTTTAATCAAGGAGTAAACGATGTCGTTGGTCAAGCAGTTATGGATTGCGATTATTGGCCTGATGATTTTGGTGTTTTTGAGCAGCTTTTTTATCAGTACCTATAGCGCAAAAAGCTATTACATCGAGCAGTTAAGCTTAAAAAACAGCGATAACGCCAACTCGTTAGCGCAGATGTTGTCGCAGATGGATAAAGACGAAACCTTGATTGAACTCTTGATTGCGGCGCAGTTTGATATCGGCAATTACAAACGCATTGAACTGTTGACGCCAAACGGCGAACAACGTCTGCTGAAAATCCATGAAGGGGCTGCTCAGGCTCAAAGCGTTCCTCAATGGTTTCAGGCTTTGGTGTCGCTGCAGGTTGAGCCAGGGATTGCAGGAGTACAAGATGGCTGGCAGCAATATGGCACCTTGGTGGTGGAAAGTGATGACCGTTTTGCTTACCAATCCTTATGGAAAACCACGCTCCAATTTTTAGGGTGGTTTTTCCTGAGTGCTTTGCTGTTAGGTGCCGTCGGCTCTTGGGTATTGCGCATTTTAACGCAGCCTTTAGAAGAGGTGGTTCTGCAGGCAGAAGCCATTGGTGGACGTCGTTTTATTACCTCAAAAGAACCGAAAACGTTGGAATTTAACCGTTTAGTCCGTGCGATGAATACCTTGTCGGAACGCGTGCGAACCATGCTGGAAAACGAAAGCCGACGTCTGGAAGAGTTGCGGTTGAAATCGCAGCATGACCCTTTAACCGGGTTGGCGAAGCGTGAATTTTTCTTTGGCAAGATGGAAGCAGTTTTGCAAGACGACGACCCCCATGCACAGAACTTAATGCTGTTAGTCCGGCTCAGCGATTTACAAAAAATCAATCAAGCGCTCGGGCATGCTAAAACCGATGCCTTGTTGAAAGGCTTAGCCAATCAGCTCAAGCAGGCGCTAGAGGCCCAAACCAAACACTTTGACGAAAGTATAATTGGACGTTTAGGGGGAGCCGATTTTGCGGTTATTCTCACTCAAGTTGAAGCTTTAAGCACGTGGGCGCAGGGATTAGAGGTGTTTCTTGCAAATTATCTCAAAACTTACCGCACGCAGGTTGATCTGCAACTGCCGATGGCAGCAATTACCTTTAATAGTGACGACAGTCGTCAAAATCTTTTGCAAAAACTCGATGGTTTGCTGGTGCGAGCAGCAAACGAATTGCAGGCCGGTGAACACCCTCGTGGCATCTTGTTGCTCAGCGCCGAGAGCGAACAGGCACCGAGTTTGGTTCAGGATGCTCAAGCTTGGCAGCATCTGCTGGACGCAGCTCTGGCGCAAGACGCTATTTATGCTCAGCTTTTTCCGGTGGTCGATGTTAAAAACCGCCTCTTGCACTATGAGGCGATGATGCGGTTGCGTTGGCAGGATAAGATACTTTCGGCAGGGGAGCTTATGCCTTGGGCACGGCGCTTTGAGCGGTTACCGCACTTGGATTTGGCACTGTGTCGTTGGTTATTGGCGCAGATGCAAAGTGGTGATATTCCCGGTACCGTAGCCATGAACTTGACGATGGAAACCTTAAAATCTTTGGCCATTCGCGATGAACTCGTGTCGCTGATTCAACAAAGTGGATTGGGCCCGCGCGTGTGTTTGGAGTTGCCAGAACACGCTGTGCTTCAGGCCCTGCCTTACTTTATGGATTTCTGTGAGCAGCTTAAACCTTTGGGCGTCAAAATCGGGCTGGATAAGGGCGGCGCAGGCTTCACCAACATCCCGCGATTGCAGGAAGTGGGCCTTGATTACATCAAACTCGATCGCACTTTGATTCAAAACTTGGCGAATCAAGATGAACAAACGACTGGATTTGTCCGCGGTGTTTGTACTCTTGGCCATTCCATCGGTTTAGAGTTGATTGCAGAAGGAATGCAAACTTTCAGCGAGTTGTCAGCGCTTGAAGCCGTTGGATTGGATGGCGCGACCGGGCCGGGTGTTCCGATGCAAACCCGAGGGTGATAACAATTTGACCGTTTTTTGCCTTAGCGATTGAGAGAGACCTCCAGCGGCAATTGATATAACTCTCGAAGGTCGGCGGCTTGCAAGATTGCTTTAGGGTCACCTTGCTTTAGAATTTTACCGTTTAGGAAGGTGAGTGCACGTGTGGCGGCGTTGAGAGCATGCTCCGGATGGTGGGTAGTAAACAGCACGCTGCGTCCATTTTGTTTGAGTTGTTCAATCTTGTCCAATAGCTTAAGTTGATTGCCGTAATCTAATCCATTGGTGGGTTCGTCCATTAAGATTAAGCGTGTGTTTTGTGCAAAGGCGCGTGCAATCAATACCATCTGTCGTTGCCCTCCAGACAATTCGGTATAAGGACGATGTGCTAAAGCCTCTATTCCTAACCATTCGAGTGCGGCCAACGCTTGCTGTTGTTTATTCGGTGAGGCTTCGATCCAAGAGGCCCGAGGACCTTGCAGTGCCATCAGCACCATTTGCAGTGCCGAATAGCCAAAAGCTTGTTTGTGATACTGGGGCACATAACTGATTTTTTGTGCAAGGGTTTGCGCGTCAAGTTGAACTCGATTGACTCCGTCCAGATGAATTTGCCCAGTCTGCACAGGATGTAAACCAAGTAATGTGCGCAATAGCGTGGTTTTTCCACAGCCATTTGGACCCAGTAACGCGACTACTTCTCCAGCGTGAATCTCAAGATCAATCCCAGAAAAAACAGGGTTTTGGCCATGTCCAGCGCACAGTCCATGGGCGCTTAATAATGGCTGATTTTGGTGAGTTTCTACATCAGGTAAAGAGCGTGTTTGAGTGCGGTACAGCGGCGTATATTTAAAAAGTTGGGCGAACATAACTCTATCATTATTTACCAAAGTAAATAATGATAGGATAAAAAAAACCCGAAAGCAATTCGGGCTTTTTTATTAAGATCGGAATGATTAGTCCACGGCAACCATGACATTTGAGGCTTTGATTACGGCATAAGCAGTTTTCCCGACAGCCAGTTCTAAAGCGTGGGCGGAGCTTTTGGTAATGATTGAGATCAGTTCAACGCCAGGTGCAATTTCAATCACGACTTCTGTGTTGATTGCGCCTTCGTGAATGGCTTTAATTGTTCCCTTAACTTGATTACGTGCGCTGAATTTCATTTTTTATCCTTTCTTTTTAATGGCATCTAAGCCATGGTCTCGATGTGAATCTGAATAAATATAACATTAAGGCCATATGTGGCTAAGTATATAGAAAGAAATACAATATCGTGTATTTCTGTTTGGTATTAAACGTTTAATAGAAAAAAACATCAATACATAGCGCTAATGGAAAATAGAAAAAGGCTGTAGAGGGAAACAACGAAAGCCCCCTACAGCAAACAGACTGAAAAACAGAATGCTATCGATTTTTGCGAAGAACCTTTGGAGTTCGAACGATAGCGCTCTTTTTTTCAAGTGTGATGAGTGGCAATACATGGAAATAAATAACGATAAAAAACTATTGAATTTTCAAATAAGCGCTGCCCTCTTTTTGCAATTTTGCCAAGTGAACGACCCCAGAAGGAACCGTTTCCACCCCAGGATAAAGGTCTGCTTCGGATAAACCAAAATCCTTAAGCGTATTTGCGCAAACCGCGAGCTTGACTCCTTTTGTGCGTTGTAAGTTCAGCAGACGATCATGCAACTCTTTGCGTCGCTCATTAAGACGAGCATCGGTACCGGCCTTAGCCGAGTCTGTTACAAAACGTGCACCCAAGCCAACAAATACAATGCTCAAATCGTATTCACTGAGGGCATTTTCATATTCGATCAACATATTGTTGACAGAAGTCAGTGTGGCCGAGAAACGGTCTGCTTCCGCAAAATCAACATGATAGGCGACCTGTTCCAGTTCATTCGCTAAGACCGAAGAACTGACAAGCGGCAAGGCAAAGACCGAACACAGGCCAATAATGGCTAGGGATTTGTTTAACATGAGCTGTTTTCCTCCGATGAGTTTGTTAACAGACTAGAACCCGTCTTTATTGCTCAAAAAGCATCCATTTCAGCTTGCGTATAAGCAATACTGACAAACTTGCCAAACTCTTCAAAACCGGCAATCGACTTTGCGTGCTGGTGAATGCGCGGGTCTTTCAGAGCTAATTCTTTGGTTTGTGAAATATCTAAGCCTTCGGCAACGCCTTTGACTGCGTTGTCGTAAATGCCATTCATAATGTCTTGATAGGCTTGTAACAGTTCGCCTTTGCCGGGTTTTCCATGTCCTGGTAAAAGCAGGTGTTCCGGCATTTCGGTTTGAATAATATTCAGGGTTTTGATGTAACCTTTGAATGAAGTCTCACTGGGATTGCCAATCCGTTTTTCCATAATGACATCGCCAACATATAGGGCTTTATCGTTGACGATCTCAATCATAATATCGACAGGGGAGTGGGCTTGACCGTAGCTATGAACTTTTAATTGAACGCCGCCAAAATCAAAAATCTGGCCATGCGTCACGCCCTCGGTGGGGGCGACCACTTGCGTTCCTTTTACAGCACCCTCTGTGGCTTTCATCATCTGCTCAAGCCATTCAGCACCCACGGCATTTTCAATGGCGATTTTGGCATCGGGGTGGGCATAAATGGGGGCCTCGGGAAATGCTGTTTTAAAGGCGCCATTGCCTAACCAATGATCGCCGTGATAATGGCTGTTAAAAACGGCAATTACGGGTTGATTAAATTGTTTTTTGATAGCACGAAGTGCCATCTCACCGATGTGAACCGACGTTCCTGTATCCAGAACCACAATGCCTTTTGGGGTTTTGACAAAGTAAATATTGGCAAAGAACCCCTGATTTTCATGGGTTGGCCAAGCGCCACGGGCCGCCAGCAGATACAGATGTTCGGTGATTTTCTGGGGTGTTGCATCGGCCACTTTTAGGGAGTCAACCCCAGCATAGGCCGCGTTAAAGGGCAGGTTGGTACAAAGGGTTGCTAGTGCCGTCACGCCAAAAAGACGTTTGAGAAGGTCACGTCGAACATGGTCAATACGTTGTTGGGTATTACTTAATTGCATCGCATTTCTCTTTTATCAATCAAGATCTTGTTAAGGGATTAAGGGTGGCTCAGTTTTTTGACTTCGCCATCTACTTTGGGATTGTTCACCGGTGACTTAGGGTCTAACAAAAAAGCGGTAATGTCAGCAACCTGTTCTGCGGTCAGCAGATGGCCTTCCCCACTGCCGAAACGAGGCATCAACGAGCAAGGGTTATAGGCTTTGGCATTAAAAATGTATTCATAAGTGTATTTTTGTATGGCGGCACTTTGGCCTCGCAGCTTGCCATAGTTGGTCAAGCTTGGCCCCATATTGCCATGCTGTGGAAAGTTGGGATCTACTGCATGGCAAGCGTAACAGTTGGCGCCATTTGGTTTGCTTGGGTCATCGGCATCAACAAACCCCGGAAAGCCAATTCGGCCACCGTGCGCACCCTCAACCCACATTTGTCCTTTCTGCCAATCTCCCATGTATTGGCCATCTTTTGGCAAGGTGATATTGGCTTTTTCAAGTTTGCGGATGGCATTGGCTTGTTCGATTGAGGGCTTATCCAAGGTTTGGTTACAGATTTTTAGGGTTGGATCGGTAAAACGTTTCCATTCATCTGGATGGTTGACCAGAAAACTGCTTTTTACCGCTTCGAGAAATTTCGCTTCGCTCACGGCTTTACCGCGATCCAGATTGTCGTCATTTGCCGCAACCGGTAGGCTGATGCCTGCCAAACACAGGCTGGTGGAAAGTCCAATCAAGATGGGACGAAATGAATATTGGCAAAAATTGAATTGCATAAAAGTCTCTTTCGATTCATTACATTTAAAAGGGTGATAACGCCGCTAAGCTCGAGGTTTAATGCCCGGTACAGCGATTTTCTCGTCGCTTTCTGACGCCTTTTTCACTTGATACAAAATCAGCGCAGCATCGATTTCGGAGCCGGTTTTCAACCAAGGTAAGCGCATTGCTAATAGACAGCGCTCGTTACGCCACCATTGTGTGCGAACATTGCCATCTTTATTTACATAGGCTGGAAACGCTCCCATGACTTTACCGGCGCGTTCGGGATCGGTCATAACTGGCAGTTCTACGCCCCGTAACACTCGGCCGGGTACAGCGTGACAGTGCGCACAAGAGAGGTCCATCGCTCCCATTCGATGCCAAAAAGTTTTTTTTCCAAGTTCATAAGCGTGCTGTTCTTTGGGATGATCCAGTGCGATTTGAAATGGCATTTCACTCGATTTAGATGCGACAAACGTCGCCAATTGCGCTAAAGGTGAGACGCGATTGTCCTCTTCGGCCGCATTCAAATAATGGATGTTTAAATACTGCTCTTGAATTTGCTTATCGTCTAAACCTTGTAGGGTTTTCATGCAGGTCATTAAGCGTCCCTCTAAGCTTTCAACGCGATCGGTATCGCTGAAATAGCGCGGCATTTGGGCGTAAGCGCCTTCTAAAACGCCAGGACCTAAGCCAAAATCACACTTCTCCAGACTGGCATTTTTAGGCCCCGCTTTTTTAAAGAAAAGGTCTTCGCCATCATCCACCCAAAACTCTCCTGGATTCCCGTCGGCAAGTGCATCCCGGTAAGCGGAGAATTTTGCATCATCGGATGCTTGGGCAAACCCTGTGACAACCGTGGTTGAGCATAAAAAAACCAACCAAGCCTTGCGGTGGGTTGATGCCAACCCTTTCGGCGAAGGACTGGCAGATTTTGACCGTGTTTTCATCGATTTCTCCTTCTAAATTCAATCGTTATTTCTTTGATTACATAACGAATAAACCAAGAGATATGCCAAGTTTGTCGATTGATGTAATTGAACAATCAATTAAATTAAATAAATCTTTAATAACAATGGGTTATGTATGATTTTCTGTAGGTTTTTTATCTCGCTACAGTGACTTGGTTCGGGCTTAAATCAGCCGATTCATTTCGGCTACACTGGCAAAATGCAATTGGAATTGCAGATTGCAATCGTCGTTTTGCAATCGGCTAGAAAAAAGCCCACAAAAGTGGGCTTAAAAAAGATGGGCTTAAAAAAGATGAGTGCATAAAATGAGCGAGGGCTTGCAGCGCTAAAATCCAATGAATTATTCCTTAATTTGATGCTGGACGAAGCAATTTCATTTTTCGCCATAAGGTGCTCGGATCGATGCCCAAGGCCTGCGCCGCTTTCTGTTTATTGCCGGCAAATTTTTGCAAACTGTATTCAATCCATAAACATTCCACCTCTTGTAGCGTGGCGTGTTCTGGAAAAAAAGGGTGCGCATCAAGAGGGCGATTAGGTAATTGGATCGCGGTGTTGAAGAGTTCATTGGGTAAATCGGTTACCTCAACGCGTTTTGATTGGCAGCTCAGCAGAATGCGTTGAACAACATTTTCGAGTTCGCGGATATTGCCTGGCCAAGGATATTTCAATAGCGCATCCAGTACCCCAGGACCACAAGACTCAACGGACTTTCCCAGTTTTGGGGCATGTTTGAAAATAAAGCGCGCAGCAAGGTGTGAAATATCTTCCAGACGCTCGCGCAGTGGAGGTATTTCAATAGGAAAAACATGGAGTCGAAAATAAAGGTCTTCGCGAAATGTACCCTCATCCACCAGTTGGCGTAAGGGTTGGTTGGTGGCAAAAATCAGCCGGACATCAACCTTTACCTCGCTGCGGGCACCCACTCTGAGCAGCGTTCGTTCTTGAATAAATTGCAGCAAGCGGACTTGTAATTCAGCCGAGGCACTGTTGATTTCGTCCAAGAAGAGCGTGCCGCCATGCGCGGCTTCAAGCAGCCCCGCTTTGCGCTGTGTGGCTCCAGTAAAAGCCCCTTTTTCATAGCCAAACAGTTCGGACTCAAGAAGTGTCGGGCTTAAAGCGCCGCAATTGACGGTAAGAAAAGGCCCTTCTTTACGTTCACTGTGTTGATGGACATAGCTGGCCAAAACATTTTTACCCGTGCCCGTCTCACCAATAAGAAGTACAGGAAGCTCGGTGTGTTGAATCTTTTGCAGTTGGTGTAAAGTGTGGCGCATCGCTGGACTCTCGGCAACCGGATGGTCTGGGTGAGTCTGCGTGTTCAGCGCTTGTTGATAAAAGCGATTGCGGTGTTCAATAAAGCGCACGAGGCGTTGCAAGCTCTGCTCTAGTTCATTTGGATTGAATGGCTCGAACACTACATCAAAAGCTCCTTGAGTAAAGGCTTGTGCCACAAGTCTGGCTTGGTTTTCGGCCATAATAAACAGCTGCAAAAGCGCGGGGTTTGATTGAGTCAGCTCGCCGCCCAAATGAAAGAGGGGTCCCCCGAAGGAATCATTCTCCAGGAAGACGGCATCGGCGGATTTCAGTTGTGCTTTTTCAAACCGAAGGCGCTGTAACAGGTAAGCGCTGTTGGGATAGGCGATGAACTGAAGGTGTGAGGCCACTGAGCAATTTTGCAGCCTGTTCAGTATTCGTTCCGGAACAATTAGTGTGATTTTGTCTTGCGTCATTACGGTCCTAAAAGTAAAAAACGATTTCATTATTTCTTTTTGGCTATAACGAGTAAGGCCAAGCGCCAAGTGTCGCATCCTTTTAAAGGCGAATTACGTGTGCCAGCCCTTTTTGGCGTGTTTAAGCGCCCAAGCAAAGACGGGCAGTCCAATCAAAGCAGTCAGAATTCCGAGCGGAATTTCAATGCTAAGCGCTAGGCGCGCAAGGTTATCAACCAACAACAGGTAGCTTGCGCCTAGCAGTGCGGAAGCGGGCAGAAGCAAGCGATTGTCCGCCCCGAGTAAGAGGCGAGCAATGTGTGGAATCACCAATCCCACCCAGCCAATCATTCCGCCCAAGGTAACGGTTAACGCACTTAAAAAAGTCGCGATGAGAATAATAATAAGACGTTTTTGTTCGACTTGAATGCCCAGACTGCGTGCCTCATCATCGCCTAAACTGAGGACATTCAAGACATGACCTTGAATGCTGATTAATAAGATGCCCAATAAAACAAAAGGCACTAACCAATACAGAAGGTCGCCACTAACATTGGCCAGAGAGCCCATCAACCAATAGGTGATTGCCGGCAGTTTGCTGTAAGGATCGGCCACATATTTAATCACTGAAAGCAGAGCTGCAAAAAGAGCGCCAGTAATCATTCCCCCCAAAACCAAAATGATCATGTTCTGTTTGAGCTCTCCTTTGGCCAGCAACATTGCCATGCCGACCGCCGCCAACCCAAAGACAAAAGTCAGTGCCTGCATAACCCACAGCTGGTCAGAAAGCAAAATGCCAAGCGAGGCGCCAAAGGCGGCTCCCGAAAGCACACCTAAGATTCCGGGCGACACCAATGGGTTCATAAACAACGCCTGAAAGGCGGCGCCGCTAATCGCCAAGGAAGCGCCAATCAGCATGGCAGCAAGAACTCTGGGCAGACGAACATCCCATAAAATACTCATCAAAACAGGATTCGCTTCTCCTGAAAGAATGCCAACGGCTTTTAAGAGCTCCGCTAAAGTGCCCAATGGCGCAAAGTCATAACGCCCTAAACTTAAAGAGAGCAGCATGAGGCCAAGCAGCAGCAAGCTGAGTAACAGCAAAACCTGTCCGGCACTGAAGTAGTTCAGTAAAAGCGGTTGCGTTTTTGAAGGCGATGTTTTAAGCGGCATAAAATTGGTGCATGAGAGGTTGCCAAACGTCGTGTTGAAAACGTTTGAGTTGTTCATAACGATGTTGATGATTTTGTGTCAGAGGATTGAGCGCAAGATGTTTGACGCCCAGGTCAATCAACGCTAGCGTTTTTTGTCGAACTTCCTCTGGCGTACCGCACAGCATCATCGGCAAAAGTTCTTCTGGTGTAAGCTTGGCCATTGGACCAGGTTCCTTACCCCACAGTTTGGCCTTCTCTTCCCGGAACTGGACGATATGCTCCAATGCGAGCTGTCGAGCCACTGCACTGTTGTCGTCGATAAACAAGCCACGTGCCACCATTAAGCTCGGTGGCAAGGGTGAATGTTTTTTATACAGACGAATCTGTTGCTGAATTTTGTCAAGGCCCCAAAATTGAGCGCTCATTAATCCCATTCGATTTTGCGCAGCCATATTGACCGTTGTTTCTTCTGCCGTAGCAACAAACAACTGTCCGGAGTTCAGCTTGACTTTAGGCTGTAAGTCAATCTGTTGCCATTGATAATGTTCACCCTTATGCGAAATTGGCTTTTTACTGTTCCACAGTTTCATCATCGCAGGCAAGGCTTCATTCATCCGCGCGCGACTCAGATCTTTGTCGGCTTGAAAGGCCGCATTCTGCGCTTCAAAAGGCCCGCCTTTGGCAAATCCAAGCAGCAAACGATTGGGATAAAGGCTTTGCAGTACGGCAATCTGTTCACTGATTTCTAGGGGGTTATGAAAGCCAATCAGCAGAGCAGAGGCGCCCACTTTGAGTGTTTCGGTGTGGGCTAAAAAATGCCCTATAAGCGTTAAGGGCGAGGGTGTTAAGCTTTTTTCATTAAAGTGATGTTCGGTTATCCAAGCATTTTTAAATCCTAAAGCTTCAAGCTTTGGCAGCAATTCGGTATAGGTTTTATAAGTTTCGGTTGGGGTTTGATGCATTTCTGGTGTCAAATGCAACATTACGCCCAGCTCAGGCTGATGATTGGAACAGAGCATGCTCATGATGACAGTCCTTTTAATAGGTGGTGCGCTTGCGCAGCCGAGAGATCAATCGAAAAAAAGTCGGCAAAAAAGCGTTGAGTTTGTGCAACCGTGTCGAGCGCAGCGATTTCCGGTACTTGCGGATAGAGCTTCTGCATCAACCATTGTGCGGCCAATAAACGTAAAAAAGAGGGCGGGCGATCCAGCCACCGAAAAGGAATTTGTGGGGCAAAAAATACCTGCTGATTTTGCACCGCCTTCAAACCGCGCCAAGCAGAAAGATGGTAAACCTGATCATAAAATGCTTTTTCTTGAGTCACTATCGCATCCGGGTTGTAACTCAGAAGCTGTTCTAAATTAATCGACACCTTGCCAAAGCGTGATTGCTTGGCTTGCTCTGCCGGGCATTGATGAGGATTGATGGCACCTGCCCAAGGCAGGGTTTCTGCATGAATTGAGCCGCGGCATTCACTGGCTAAACCATTTGGATCTTGCGCGTAATAAACGGTTTTTAATGGAATATTGCGGGTTTTTAGCAGATCCAGCAGGGCCGATTGCTGAGAAAGAAGCTGTTCAAAATGTTGAGCCAATCGTTCACCGCGTTCGGTTTTTCCTAACCATTGTCCGAGGCTTCTCAAAGCATGCGGATAGTCGCTCAACTGGTCTAATTGCAGATGACAAACCGGCATGCCCATTTTTTGAATCATCACTTGGCGATCGGTATGCACCGTCGCACCAGAGAGAATAACCAGTTCGGGTTTGGTAGCAATCAGCTGCTCAAAGTTTGGCGTTTGACCTTGGCCAAACCAGCCTCCCAGTACCGGTAACTCAAAAACACGATCGGGAAAAATACCTTTGGCCTGCGCAGGCGGTGGAAAATTCCAGCCAACCATTTTTTCGGGTGCCATTGCAACCAACAAATAACTGACCACCGGATTGGCGCCATAGACCCGTTGTGGAATGTCTGATAGGGCACAGTCGGTTCTCTCGTTGATGGCAAAAACTTGAGGACTTTGCGTGGCCAAAAAGACACTCAGAACCGTTTGTAACAGAACAAGGAAATGAGCGCGCAGCCTAAGTTTAAAATTGGACATAATAATCGACTCCGTATGTCAGGCCTTCACTTGGAAAACCGTAAACCGTTTCATAGGGTTGGTCGCCGAGGTTTTTGGCTGAAAACAGCAGTTTGTGTTGCATGCCTTCGGTTTTAAAAAGATAAGCGAGAGCCGCATCGTAGCGAGTAAAACCGCCGGCCGTGCCAGTTCCCGCCTGATTGGCAGAAAGGTATTCCCCCATATTTTGAGCCCCTAAACTGTACTGCCACTGGTTGGTTAAGTAATGCAAGCGTGCGCGGACCAATGTTTCTGGAACATTGACCACGCCGTTAGGAGTTTTGCCAGGTTTTACTTGGCTGAACCCTAACTCGTAATGCAGCTTGGCATAACGTCCTTTAAGCTCCAATTCCATTCCATAATTTCGCCAGTCTGCATTTGCATAAACATTGATTTTGCTATTTGCGTCCTGTGGATCGTCAATTTGAGCAGCAATATAAGCGCCGTTATCGAGTTGCTCATCAAAGCCGGTTAAGGTGGTTGTGAAATGGCCGTGTGCCGCTTGCCACCAGTGATGTTGCCATCCCAGTTCGGTCCGTAAGCGCTGCTCTTTGGCCAATTGCCCATCGTTGGCGCTATAGACGCTAAGTGGCTGTTGTTCGGTGTAGAGGCTTCGCGCAGTGAGCAAGCTTTGGGGCGTTACTTGGAAACTGGCACCCAGTGCAGCCGTAAGGAGGGGGTCGAGACGAACGTCTTCAATCAAGCGGCGTTGTTTGCCAACCTGTTCATAGCCTTTATCAATGAATCTTTGATCAGCGCGTAGGCCAAAATCCAGTGAAGCACGTTGCGTGCGGAACTCGTTTTGTAAATAAAGTGCATGAATGTGCTCTTTTCGCGCAAATCCAGGGTAGTACAACATCCCCGTTGGATTGTCGTAGTGCATAAAGTTATAACCGAACCGCAGTAGGTTTTTGCCTGAAAACAGTGAGCGGTTCAGTGCATGACTCAAATCCACATTCGCAAAGTTTTCTTCGGTACGCTCTTCTTTATAGGCATTAACTTGGCTGTGGCTAAATTGTTGTAAGGTGGCGTCACTCTGACTGTAAGCAAAGCGCACAGCACTGGTAGAGTCTTCATCCCAGTAATAGCCCGCTTGGCCATTGAGCATACGCATCTGCATCGGTTTATAGCGCCATTTTGCATCGCTGACCCCAGAACTCGGCAGCCCGCGTTGTAGCGCTTGTTCTGCGTCGGCATGCCAAAAGTTCAGCTGCCAATCCAGTTTTTGATGATAACCTTGCAATTTCCATAAACCGACTTGGCGCTGATAGTCATTAAAATAGTCGCTTGGCCCTTCTTTTTGTTGATGTGCTAACAGCACTCGGCCGGCAACCGCTTCATTAAATGCATGATTGTGACTGGCATCGACTTCAAACTGTTGGTAAGAACCGATTTTGCTGTGCAACTCCGTTTGTGGCTGGTCAAAGGCACTGCGAGTTTGAATAACGATAAATCCTTCGGTTCGCGAATTGGTCATGGGCCCGATAATTGAAGTTAAAGGGCCCAGATTCAATGCACTGGCATCGCGAACAACCGTCATGGATTCAATCGCGTTAACCGGCAGTTGCATTAGCACTTTAGAGGCTGCTGGAGGTGGGAGATAAGCACCGTCTAAAATGATACCTAAATTAGAACCGGCACGAATACTGGCAAAATAAGGTGATTTTCGTCCTTGCGTTTGCGTAAAAGCGCCGGTCGCGTAATCCAGCATTTCATAAGCATTGGCAACCGGCAGACGACGAAAATCTTCACGAGTAAAGCGTTGACTGTTGGTAATAAAACTTTTCGGTTGGGTAAAAACATCCTCTGTTTGCAAGCCTTTGCTGCGTTCAACAGGAACCACGTCTAAGGTAGCGCTCAGTGCAATGCCGCTGAGAAGACTTAGGCTAAAGGTTAACGAAATTCGGTATAAGTAAAGTGACATCAGGTGCTTTCCAATTTACTAAAACGCATAGTTTAGGTTGGCCCAAATTGTGCGACCCGGCATAGGGTCGCCCTCGGCAATCTCGTAGTTTTTGTCTAAGAGGTTTTTCAAAACCAAGTTAGCTTGCCATTTTGGGTTGATGGTCCAGTGAGCGCGGCTATTAAGTAAAACAAAGCCTGCGGTGGGTCGCGTGCCATCAAAGCGCGTGTCAGCTGAGGATTGCGCTTGAATATCCAGACCAAACTGCCATGCGCGAGCCGCAAACCAATCGAGGTTCAGGTTTAAACGATGCTCTGGCGAAAAGGTGGCAACAATGTTTGAATCTGCATAGTCGCGTTTGAGGTAGCTGTAGTTGGCCCCTAAATCGAATGCCGAATTAAGGACCCATTGCCACTCCAGTTCCACGCCTTGGCTGCTGGCGTTGCCGACATTTTGATTTTGATCGCACTGGGTGCCACCGCAACGGTCACTGGCAACTGCCACGGTTTCAATGGCATCCTGAATCCGGGCGTAAAACAGGTTACCGCCGTAGCGAAAGGCGCCATGTTGAGCTTTCAGCGCAATTTCATAGTGCAGCGCTTGCTCTGCCTGGAGATCAAGGTTTGGGATAGCTTGTCCCAAACGGTACGAAACTTGATCTTTGATGTTCGGAAAACGTGATTTTAGACTCAGACCCGCGCTCAGTTGTTGTGCGCCAAAATCGTGGCGAACTTTGATTTGCCAGTTTCCTTGATTTTGATGACCTTGCGGTTCCGTTGCGGCATCACGGTCATCCGTTTTGGTTAATTGGTACTGATCCTGTCGATACCCCAGCGTCAATTGAGTGTTTGGGGTTAAGGTAATTTGGTCTTCAAGAGCCAAACTAAACGTTTCTGCCTCAAAAGTCCGCCAGCGGTTATCTAAATCTTTGTTATCACTGTCAAGATCGCGCTCTTTGTGCTGATCGACTTTAAGACTAAGAGCGCTCTTAAAATGATGCTGCCCCAAGGGGACGCCAAACTCTAAGCCACCACCAATCGATGTATCGTTGTATTGAGAGCGGAACGCATAGCCCTTTGTTACGGTGCGATAGCGATCATCATCATAAGAGTTCAACGCATTATCAAATTGGTCGTGATAAAGGCGAGTTTTGAGATAAGAGCCTTTGCGCCATGCGTTAAAGCGGGTCATCCCAACGAAATACAAGCTGCGCTTATCCCACTGTGGCCAATCCCAATAACGAACCAAATCTTGCGAGCCTGCATAGGGACTGGATTCTTTTGCGCCTTCGGTTTGGTAATAACTTAAGGCGTATTCATCGGTTGCGTTGGGAGTAAAGCCGAGTTTGAAGTTTCCACTGAGATTTTCGTTTCCAGAGCGTAAACGTTCACCTTTGGGTTGATATACGGTGCCATTATTGACTTGGGGTTCAAAGGCTTGCGATAGCGGAAAATTTTCGGTTTGCACAGCGCTTAGGCCGGCTTGTAGGTAAAGTTTTTCGGATAAAACTGCGCCGATACGAACCGATTGGCTGTCTTGAAACTTCCCTTTATCTCCTGCTTCAATCGCTGCGCTGATTTCGCCTTCGAAGGATTTTTGGGGGCGCAAGGTCAGCAGGTTGATCGACCCACCCATATTGTTTGGCCCTTCAAGTAGAGAACCCAAACTTTTCGTGACTTCAATTTGGCTTAAATCACCAAGCATAAAACGCCCAAGATCGACATTGCCATCATAGGGAACATAAATCGGAATACCATCTAGGTTGAGTGTGATTTGCCGTGAATCAAATCCTCGAATATTGGCGCGAACTTCGGCTCGTCGTCCGCCGACTTGCAGGCTTACTCCTGGTTCCTTAGCAATCGCTTCCCCCACATGATTCATGCCACTGGCTTTACGTTCATTTAAGTCAATCGGTGAATAGTCAGGTATTTCGCCCTCTGCAAAAACATGGATTGAGCCTAGGTTAAACGCCTGTTCATTAGCAAATGCAGTCGTGCCACTAAAGAACAAGCCTAGCAGCACCCAAGGCGTATAAGGGCGTATAAGACGGTTAGACATAACAACTCCGTTCAGCGTAGATCGGCTCAGATGAGGTGAATCTGCAGCCTTTATTTACTGTGATACATAACGATAGACGAAAAAGAACTTGCAAACTGCAATCAGAATGAAGTCTTTGTTTACTTTGGTATATATCGAATTGCGTACTATATTCAGCGCGCTTTTGGCTGTCAAGTTGCAAAAACACCGGTTCCGCAAAAAGCGGGCAGATTTGGCAAAATTTAATGCTTTTTGCCAAGCAAAAAGCTTGCAATTCGTTTTTGCCTCACTATAATACGCATCCGTTCACGACGTTTTACGTCTGATCACTCCCCTATAGCTCAGTCGGTAGAGCAACGGACTGTTAATCCGTGTGTCCCTGGTTCGAGCCCAGGTGGGGGAGCCAAATTTTAAACC
>JAFGXP010000008.1 GCA_016936535.1 Thiotrichales bacterium
CAATGCCGCAGTCAGAGTTGTTTTACCATGGTCAACGTGACCGATAGTTCCTACGTTTACGTGCGGTTTCGTTCTTTCAAACTTAGCTTTTGCCATGATGCAAACTCCATATTAGCTGCGACACACGATCACCATGAGCCGAGGCTTGTTTCAAACACTTTAAAAAAGAAAATGGAGCTTCCAACCAGAATCGAACTGGTGACCTCATCCTTACCATGGATGCGCTCTACCTACTGAGCTATGGAAGCAAGATCTAAAAAGACTCTCATAAAATAAGGTTGAGACACTTTTTGAAATTTGGAGCGGGTAGGGGGAGTCGAACCCCCCTCATCGGCTTGGAAGGCCGAGGTAATAGCCGATATACGATACCCGCATGGTGGAGGGTGGTGGATTCGAACCACCGAAGGCTGTGCCAGCAGATTTACAGTCTGCCCCCTTTGGCCGCTCGGGAAACCCTCCAAATTGTGAAAGCGTATTCTATAGATAATTTATTGGGTGTCAACCGCAAAACTTAAAAATTTTAGGGTTTTTAAGCTTATCTATTCATACTTCTGAGGCGTTCGTTTTCCGGCATGAAGCCGCAACAAATCAGATAGGCGCGTATTCTAACTATCTTTCGTAAAATAACAACCCCCTAATTGATATATAAGCGGTAATTCCTTTATTTTCCAAACAAAGCTGCTGAGAACGACCTGAAAAAGACGCTGTCTGCCTGCAGAATACCCTTATGAAAAAAGCTCAGGGATTTGCCATCTTCATCAAAACGACGATTAAACCAATTGTACTGACCACCAAAAGCATAGCCCCCATAATCTGTTTAAACGTCTGGCTGTTATGAAGAATAAATTCATGCGCTTTTAGCCCTGCAACATGGCCAATGGCCGCAATCGGAAGCAGCCACAATGCGGTTTGCCATTCAATCTTGACATCCAACATAACAAAGGTGCTCATCTTAATGGAGACCAAAATGAACCAAAGCACAAATAATGTATTGCGTAGCATAAAACGATCTATGTGCTTAGCAAACACGGCCACCATTAAAGGTGCTCCAGTTAATGAAGTCCCTGCGACATAACCGCCAAACATAAGTAGAATTCGATCTACCCAGCCGCTTTCCGAATGAATTGTCTTGTCTAACATCCACATCAGCGCGTAAAAAATTGTGATGACATAAACAAATACCACCAACCAATGGGTCGGCAAACTGACCAGCCCGAACACCCCCAACAAGGTGGGCGGAAGAATCCAGCCCAAACTGCGTTTTAGATAGCGCCAATCGACTTTTCTAATGGCAGTTCGCAGAGTCAAGCTCGAAAAAAACAATAAATGTATGCCGATTATGGGTAGCCAATAAAGGAGATTGTCCTCAATCATCAGCATAAAGGGCAACCCCAAAGCGGCGCCACCAAAACCCAAACCCGTTCGGACAAAGCCAGTCCAAACAAAAATCAGCGCAATCAAAAACCACTCAAATCCCGAAAAGTCCACATCTATCCCTAACCAACAAAGTGAATCATCAAACCAATTGAAAACCCGACCAGTCTATTTAGACTCCCTCGCCCTTCTGGTTTTGCGTTTCCCAATAGGAGCAATAGTCTTTAAAATAGCCGTTGAACTCAAGAGGCGGTAAAGAGTAATGCAAACACAATGTCAGTTGGAAAATTTTCGCGTGCTGTATCAGGATGAGGCGCTGGTTGCGATGCATAAACCGGCCGCTCTGCTCGTCCATCGCTCCCCGATTGACAAGCATGAAACCCAGTTTGCCCTCCAACTCACCCGCGACCTTCTGGATCGTCATGTTTATCCGGTTCACCGTTTAGACAAGGCAACATCTGGCCTGCTCCTCTTTGCCCTGGATGCAAAAAGCGCAAGCCACTTGGGTGAACAATTCCGACAACACAGCATACAAAAAACCTATGCTGCTTTAGTGCGGGGCTGGACTGCTGAAGAAGGCATCATCGACAAGCCACTTCTTTATCAAAAAGATTCCTATGGCGACCGAGACAAACAAACGGCAAGCGAACCTCAAGAGGCTTGGACGGCTTATCGAACATTGGGGCAAAGCACACTGGATAAAGCCCTCGGCTCCTACAGTCAACAACGTTATTCGCTGTTACAGCTCACACCCAAGACCGGCCGCAAGCACCAAATTCGTCGTCATTTAAACGGCATCAGCCATCCGATTATTGGCGATGTCAACTATGGCGATCGTCATCATAATCACCTGTTTAACGATTGGCGCGGCTACCATCGTCTTTATCTGGCCGCGACCGCACTGCGCTTCGTTCATCCAATCCATAAACACCCTATGACGCTGAACGCACCCCTGCAAAACGACTTTGTGCAAACCCTTGAAAATCTGAACCTCACTTGCGCCCTGCAACACCTTCACACTCCATTTTGAGAGAGGCGACGATGCAACTCGATCCCCACTGGCAATCCCTGATTGATTATGACCAACGACACATTTGGCACCCTTATTCGGCTTCACCCAACCCAACTGCCCCCATCGGCGTTACTGCAACGCAAGGCTCTCGCCTCACCTTAGCGAATGGTTGGCAGGTCGTGGACGGCATGAGCTCCTGGTGGGCAGCCATTCACGGCTACAACCACCCAACCATCATGCAAGCGATGAAAAACCAAATCGACACCATGCCACACATCATGTTTGGCGGTTTGACGCACGAACCCGCGATTGAACTCGCCAAGCGTTTAATCGCTCTTACACCAGACGGACTGGAAAAGGTGTTTTTTGCCGACTCTGGCTCTGTAGCCATGGAGGTGGCGATTAAGATCGCTCTGCAGTATTGGATTAGCCAAGGCAAAACACAGAAAACTCAAATGCTGTCGATTCGTCAGGGATACCACGGTGACACCTTCGCCACCATGGCCGTTTGCGATCCAATTAATGGAATGCACCACCTCTTTAATGAGGTGCTCAGACCCAGCCTTTTTGCACCCGCCCCGCAGATGGGATTTGGAATAGATGGCGATAATCAAGACATTGCCGAGCTTGAAAAAATTCTGCAACAGCACCATCCGCAAATTGCTGCACTCACGCTCGAACCGATTGTGCAGGGCGCTGGCGGCATGCGCTTTTACCGGCCAGCGTATCTCAAAGCCGCGCGCGAACTTTGTACACAATACAATGTGCTGATGATTGCCGATGAGATTGCGACCGGATTTGGGCGGACCGGCAAACTCTTTGCCTGCGAATGGGCCAAGATCACGCCAGACATTATGACCCTTGGTAAAGCCCTGACCGGCGGCAACCTCACTCTGGCAGCAGTGCTTTGCACTGACCAAATCAGCGATACTCTTTGTCTCGGCAAACCCGGTGTGTTAATGCACGGCCCCACTTTTATGGCGAATCCTTTGGCTTGCGCCACCGCCATCGCCTCCATCGACTTACTGCTTGCCAGCCCTTGGCAAACGCATATTGCCGACATCGAGCAACATTTGCTAACCGAACTCATGCCGCTACAAGCATTAGATGGCGTAGCCGAGGTTCGAGTTCTCGGCGCGATTGGAGTGGTTGAATTGGAAAAAACCGATTTAGGTCCAAAAATTCAAGCCGCTGCCCTTGAAGCCGGCGCCTGGGTTCGCCCTTTTGGCAAACTCATCTACACCATGCCAGCGTTTAATATTCCAGCTGGCGAACTGCACCAACTCACCAACGCAATCAAGGTAGCGATTCAAAGCAGTCTTTGCGCATAATAGGCGGCACCAAGCAGCGGTGCTTCGGGATTTTCAACCAAGCGCAGTGGAATGTGCTCAATGGCGTGGCGCATCCGCCCTTTATCCAGAAATCCCTGCAAAAACGCTCCGCCTTCAAGTGCTTTGCGGATTTTGGGCGCAATGCCGCCCGCAATGTAAACTCCACCAACCGGTAACGTTTTCAAGGCCAAACTGCCGGCTTCCACTCCATAAATTCGGCAAAATAAGCGAACGGCCTCAACACATAAGGCATCTTCGGCATGAATGCCAGCTTGGCTAATCAGGGCGTTGCGATCCCCCTGTTGCATGGCCGCCTCTCGTTGCGAATTGACTGGGGCAAAATCACTGCTTTTTAAAAAATCATACAGATTGCCAAAACCATCACCCGATAAAATACGCTCCAAACTAACATGACCATTAAAACGCTTACGCAAAAATAACAACAGTTGATCTTCTTGTGCATTTTGCGGAGCAAACTCACAGTGTCCCCCTTCGCTCGGCATGGCGTGATAATGCTGCCCATCGAAGAACAAGATCGCCTCGCCCAAACCGGTGCCGGCGGCAATCACCGCTTTATGCCCCGGCTTGTCCACCGCCTTAGGATTCAACTCCACAAAGGTATTCAACTGCAATACGCCATAGGCAGCCGCCTCAAGATCGTTTAGTAAATGCACCTTAAGGTGGAGCCGTTCACCGATTTCGGCAGCATCAATCACCCAAGGTAAATTGGTCGTGAGACAACGCTGATTTTGTATGGGGCCGGCAATGCCAAATACAGCGCAATGAATGGCTGTTTCACCTGCCAGAAATGAATCTAACAACCCCGTAAAATCGGCATATTGAGCACTGACAAAAGTCTGTTGACGCCACACCTCTAAGCCCTCATCGGTGACTTGATACAATGCCAAAACTGTTTTGGTGCCGCCAATATCACCGGCTAAAATCTTACGCATGCCACTCTCCTTAACATGGGGCCTTATACAGAAAACGGAAGGCATCCACAATGGCATTGGCCACTTCGTGCGGCGCCGCCAGATAAAACTGCTGCCAGGCTTTTTCGCGATAAAGGTCGTAATTGACTGCATCGGCTTCGACTTGGCTAAGCCAACGCAGTCGCACGGCATGACCTAAGAATACGTCTAAAAACAGCGATTCTTGACTGCGCATCTTAGGGTTGGCCTGCATAATCAACCCCAATACCCGCAAAGCCTCATAATACAAGCGACGCACTTCTGGCACCGGCAGTTTATTTAGCAGATGATCCACGCGATCTTGAAAGAGTTTTTCACCACGAGTCATGCTAAGACTCAAACTGTGATCCAAACGTCGCTTGGGATTCCACTGATCCCCAATCACTAGGCCAGCCGTTTGATTGACTAAATCCCACACACCCTCATAAAACCCTTCGCTAAAACGACCAATGCTACCGTTAATTTTCCGCCACTCATGCCAGTTTTCGGCCTCACCCAATTCTGGATTCATTTGCGAGCTAAATTGTGGCAGGTTCAGTTCTGCGCCCGAATCAAACTGCATACACTCTTGCTGATAAAGGCTTTCTTGCACACTGGAATAGTGCTCTAACACATAGACAAGCGCTTGAGCAATTTTAAAAGGCGCCTGCTGCATCAGCACTTCCAAAGCATCATCCGCACTGTTTTGCCCTTGAGTGTGTCGCAAATGCCCAGCCAAAAGTTGCAATAACTGACCGGTGCGTACCAAGGTCATATTACTGAGCAACTCTGGGCGGGAACGCACCAGCAATCCCAAATTCAAAATCAGTTCTTGAGTCAGAATCTGCGCTCGAATGTCGTCGGCATTAAAATCATGAATCATGCGCAGAATTTCTTGAGCACCGGCAGGTTGGCGAAAGGTAGAGTGTTTAGAATATTGACGGGAAACGCTTAAGGCTATTTTGCGCACCAGTAACTCGGTTACCGCTCCCTCTAAATTAATGTCGTGTTTGTTCAACCAAGCGGCAGCACGACGCATAATGTTCCAATCATCATGCTCACCCGCATACAGATACACCTCATCCATTAATTGGTTCAGTGTACAGGGCTGTCCTTGCGCATCGCGTAAGCCACTCACAAACTCCCCGCCATGACGAGCGATGAGAATTTCCAGAATCGTAAATTCATCCTGCAAGTGACCGCTGTGAATCAGCTGCGCCAGTAGTGCGCCATCACTCCAGTTTTGACATTGCAGCGCATCCAGCTGTGGCGTGCTGTCTGTACTCAAAGGCTGCAACACCAAATCACTGCGACTGTGCAGCGGTTGAGCGCGATTTTCGCTAGGGGCCTGAGGCAAATAGTGCAAACTGCGTTTCGCGCAAGTGGGCAAAAACTCTTTTAAATTACCCAGTTTTACCGGAATCTCGCCAAAACCACCGTGCCGACACTCTTCGATAAACTCCAACAAAACGCGGCTGCCGCCTTTGCGCAACATGGCACGATTGACCACCAGCACGACCAGTGGTCGGCCAGGCAAACGCCATTCACGGTAAATATAGCCCATCTCCATTTTTAACCGTCGCACCAGCATACGATTATCCTGAGTGAGATAAAAATCATGGCGATTGAGGAATTGCGGCTGAAAAATAAAACGTTGGCCCGCATATTCATAAACACACGAGGTCGCCAAGCCACGCGGATTGCGATGAGGGCGACCACTGAGCCCCAAACGTTCCGAGCGGCCAAGCCACTCAAAGGCACTAGCCAAACTGCTGGCTTGCAATACCGACACGGGCGCAATTTGTTCAGGGGTTTGAGTCTGTAAACCGTATTGATGCAACTTTTCTTGCACCTCAGGGGTTTCGGCAATCAAGGCAAATTGAATCTGCCGTCCTAACTGACCGCCGATTTGCGTATGCCGACCTAAAGGATCAATATCGGCACCTTCCAGCAAACCGTCCTGCACCAAGCCTGCCAAAATATACAAACTTTGTGCCCAAACGAGAGGGATATTCGCGTTAGGCAAGCGCGCTTGCGAACCAGGCTGAGCCCGCTCTGCTTCAATGCTTTCCAGCGGAACATAGTACAGCTCGGGTAAAAGCCGTTGGCCATTTTGCTCAACCAGCAAACCTTCGAGCTTTTGTCGGTAAAACTCGGCCTGCTCACGCTGACCAGAAAACTGATAATGCAACAACAAATAACAAAAGAACAGTGGCCATTCGCATTCAATATGCTCAAACTGCTTCATCTCTTCGGGTTCATAATGCAAACGGTGCGGATCTTCATTGGCGGCCTGATGCCCATCTCGCAAAAACCGTTTACACCCGTAACGACCGGCCAACTTGCTAATCACTTCTTGCAAGGTTTGCTCAATCAACGCGGGGGTTTCAACGGCAAAAGCTGGAAAACCAATAATACTCAAGGTGGCCGCATCCACCTCTTTAGAGAGTGACTCTGTCGGCAAAGCCGCTTCCAATGTAATCCGCGCACGAGCAATCTCATCGGGCACTACGTGAATTACACTGTCGAGCCCCCCTTCTGCACCAAAACAATTAAAACCGTCCATCGCCTCCAAAGCGGCTTTAGCCATACCAACAGAGCTACTATTTACCTCCGCGATGCCATGGTTAATTTTGTTGCCACGCTCCCAAATCCCATAATCTGGGGTGCGGTAGGCTCGGCCAATGTAATGCACTAAATTTTGAACAAAGTGCACTTCGTCCATCGTAAAAATAATGCGCAGTCCCGAAGTCGTCATCTGCGCCAACATCAGTAAAAACAGACTGGTTGCATCCAACTGCAAATGCCCCCACTCGTCATCCCCCACCACAGGATCGCCAGTGTGTGTCGCGTATTTGGCGTGCAACGCATCCAGCGGATCTTGGGAATGTTTAAAGGCTTCAACTTTATGAGCCTGTTTCATCATCGCCATCAAGAGACCACGCATCAATTTGACCACGCTTTGCTCTAAGAGTACGGCACGCCCTTGCTGATCTTCGACTTTACGGTAAGCCAAACCCAGACCCCAAGCGGCTAGAATGCTGTAAACATTGTCGCGTACCCAGGCATCGGTATAGTCACCATGCGCCGTTACAGCCGTACTGGCGGGAAGTAAACCCGTAATCGGATTTTGTCGCGCCAAAATAATCTGCGCAACCTGCTGATAATACCCATCTAAAATTTTGTGTTTTGGTTGGTTCAAGGCAGTTCCAGTTTTATTTAAATAGTGCGAAGAGAACCCTGTCAAAAATTCAGCAAGCATAAAAAGTGCCGCTACTGACTTAGAACGCCAAAAGGGCCGCTAAGGATTCTATCACCGTGACTAGGTGCCGAATATGGAAAATAGTTTGCACGCTTTTGGGGCAAAATTGCGCTACGTTTTGATGAATTTTCAACCCGAACTAAGACACTCAGTTTTTCAGTGACGCGGGGAGGATTCCTCTATAGAATCGCAATTTTCGGTTTGGATGAAACCCATGAATGTGACTGACCCCTTTTCTGTTGAAATGCAACCGGACGCCTTGCGTTTTGCCGAGTTTATTGATCTGTTGAAAGCGTTAATTCGTGAACCCTCCGTAGTTGGGGCGGAACACTCTTTTTTTCGCGTGCTGCAACGCGAGCTGGAAGAGCGTGGCGCGAAAGTCACTTGGTATGAAGGCTTACTTGTAGCGCAAGGCAAAACACCAAACAGCGCCATGTTTTCCAGCCACATCGACCGCCATGGCCTAATCTGCACCGGCCCGAACGAATTCCAGTTTGCCGCGTTTGTTGCGGGGCAAATGACCGATCTACTCGGCAAATCGGTTAGTGAAGAGTTGATGCAAACGCTTATGAACCGCTTTGAGAATACCCCAGTGATTGCCTATGAGCCTTGGTCTGGCGCTTATCGCGGTCGCGGCACGATTAACAACGCCTACATTTGTGAATTTCGCAATAACTTAATTTTTGAAGTGAAACATTTGGAGCATTTAGTGGCTGGCACGCCAGTCGGGTTTTTAGATCGCTTAAGCATCGAACAGGGCTTGCTGTCCGGCCAGTTGGATAACGTTTTGACGGCAGCCGCCTTGGTGCATCTGTTCAGCCTGGGCTATCAAGGAACCGCTTTCTTTACCGCAGAAGAAGAGTCCGGAGGCAGTTGGCGCTATCTGCTGGAATGGTTTCGGCGCTTCGGCGGCTCAACCAACGAACTCTATGTGCTGGATACCAGTCCCTATAAGAATCGCGAAGAAGCCGATAAACAGCAGGTGGTACTGCGTAATCGTGATGAATTTGCCGAATTTAATGTTCAAACTACTCAGCAGCTGGCTCAACTGTGTGAAAGCCTCGGTATCCGTTATGGCTTTAAAGATCATTACATTGAAGCCATCAATCAAACCCATGCAACTCTGGGTAAAAGTCCAATGAGCCTAGGGCGCACTGAGCTCGGTCGCATAACCGATAAATCGAATGGCTTGGTGCACGGCACCACCTTGCAAATTCCAACAACTGGCTATCACACCATGAACGAAACCGCATCCATCGACAGCACCCAAGCCTTTTTACGAGTACTGCTCCATTTAGCCGGCTTAGCCAAGGTTTAAGCCACCTTAAGAATAAGGCTTGGTTAAGGCTTGAGTCGCTACCGGCGCTTTGGGTTGGCGCGATAAGAGATCAAAGTAATAGTGCGCTTGGGCAATAACGGCTAAAACCGGCACCACTAAACTCATTAGCGGCAATAAACTCAAGGTAAAAATGCCGGCAAGCGAGAGCGTCGGCGTCCAATCACTCAAGGCTTTGTGCCGCTCAAACAGCGCCTGCGGCAAAATCACCTGCCCAACATCCAGTACCACCGAGTAACGGAAAAACAAAAAGCCCAAGAGCCAAAACCACAACAGATTGACTAACGGAATAAACAACATCGGTAAGGTCAGCACAAACAGCAGCAGCATGAGTAAACCGAAGCGAGTCAACTTCCACAACATCCCGCCCAGCGAACCATGCCCCTGATAGGTTAAACCCGGATAATCCAAATCGCGAACCGCTTTAACCAAGGCATCCGTCATAAACCCGGTGATTACCATAGCAAACAGCAAAATCAGATAGCTGCCTAAAATAAAGCCAATCACACCAGCAACCAAAGCCACGACTAAACCCAGCACCCATAAGATCAACCCGCCAATCAGAGGAATCGCGCCGATACTCTGCTCAGCCGCACTCATTGACTCCTGCATCTGTAACACCATTGGGCTTTGGGTAATAAAATCGCTGTAAATAAAAAATCCAAACAACCCATAGCCAAGCAAAGACACCAAAATCAAAGCTGCGACCAGCGGAATCGCCATCAACATCCAAATTTTTGGCGAACGTAAGTCCGCCAAGGTTTTAAGCCATAAATCGACCATCTATTCGCCCTATTTGATCCAAATCGACTTGATGTTGGTAAACTCTCGGATTCCCTGCACCGAAAGTTCGCGACCATAACCGGAATTTTTCACTCCGCCAAACGGCATACGCGGATCCGAAAACGTATTGCTATTGATAAAAGTCGCCCCCGATTCCATACCACGGGCCATGGTTTCAGCCGTGGCCAAATCCGACGTCCAAATCGAACCGCCCAAACCATAATCGACGGAATTGGCAATCCCTAAAGCGTGCGCCGGTTCACTGGCTTTGAGAATAATCGCCACAGGACCAAAAAACTCTTCACGCCACGCCGGCATATTACTGGAGACATTGGTTAAAATCGTAGGGGCGTAATAACACCCTGGTCGATCCAGCTGATAGCCGCCACACACCAAGGTCGCGCCCATTTCGACCGAGCGCATCACCTGCTGATGCAACTCATCCAACAAATCTTGACGCGCCATCGGCGCCAGGGTGGTCTTTGCATCCATCGGATCGCCCGCAACAAAATGCGCTTCAATCGCGTCCTTAAACTTTTGGGTAAAGTCTTCCGCCAGAGTCTGATCGACAATAAAGCGCTTGGCGGCAATGCAACTCTGCCCCATATTCAAAAAACGCCCTTTAACTGCATGGTCGATCACCCCCTTAAGATTAGCGTCGTCCAGCACAATAAACGCATCCGACCCCCCAAGTTCTAACACAGTTTTCTTCAACTCAGAGCCAGCTATCGCGGCCACCTTGCGACCTGCCGGCTCCGAACCGGTCAGTGTCACCGCCTTGACCGCCTTATAACGAATCACCTGCTCAACCTGATCCGATCCAATCATCAAGGAGGTGAAAATGAAATCCGGAAACCCTGCTTTACGAAACACTTCTTCAATTGCTAAAGCACATTGCGGTACATTTGACGCGTGCTTTAGCAGAGCCACGTTGCCGGCCACCAAGGCTGGCGCAGCAAAACGGAATACCTGCCAAAACGGAAAATTCCATGGCATCACCGCCAACACCATCCCTAAGGGTAAATAGGCAACATAACTCTTTGAAGCATCGGTTGCGACCGGTTCATCGGCTAAATAGGCTGGGCCCTGATCCGCATAAAACTCACATACCCAAGCCGATTTCTCGATTTCAGCCAAGGCCTCTTGATACGTTTTTCCCATTTCCAAAGTAATCAACTCTGCCAGTAACTCGGCATCATCACGCAACACATCGGCCACGCGACGCATCAAAGTACAACGGTCCTCAATCGGCGTCAGTTTTGACCAGTCTGCGACCATATACCGCGCTTGAATCAACACATAATCCAAGGTTTCTTGATCCCAAGGTTCCATTTCAAAGAGCAATTCGCCGTTGGCGGGGTTAATCGATTGCAACATTACAAGACTCCTTGGCTCTCTTAACGGTTAAACAGCAGGCGCTGACCTGGGGTAAAGTCGGCAAATTCGCCTTGAAAATACTTCAACTCACCCGAAACAAAGGTCCCGATGACCGTGTTGCTAAAGGTTTGTCCTTCCCACGGCGACCAACCGCATTTATAAAGCACTTCTTCTGGAAGGTCGGTATGCGGACGCTGTAAATCGACCAGTACCAAATCGGCCCAATAGCCCTCACGAAGAAAGCCCCGATCTTCAATTTCATACAGAGTCGCGACATTGTGCGCCATTTTTTCCACTACCTGCTCTAAGGTAAACACACCTTGATGCACCAACTCCAACAATACGCTCAATGACTGCTGCACCTGCGGTAAACCGGCCGGGGCCGAAAAATAAGCGTTCAATTTTTCTTCTTTAAGATGGGGTGCATGGTCGGTGGCGACCACATCAATGCGGCCATCAATCAATGCCTGGCGCACGGCATCACGGTCGGCTTTGGTTTTGATTGCGGGATTACATTTAATAAAATGGCCTTTGCTCGCGTAATCTTCATCGCTAAACCATAAATGATGGGTGCAGGCTTCTGCCGTAATTTGTTTGCCTTTAACCGGTCCAGGGCTAAACAATTCAAGCTCATCAGCCGTAGTAATATGCAGAATATGCAGACGTGCGCCAGTTTCCTTGGCCAGTTTTACTGCCATCGACGACGATTTATAACAGGCCGCGTGTTCACGAATCTTTGGATGCTCAGCGGCCGGAATCGCTTCACCATAGTGCGCACGCCATTTGTCTTCGTTGGCCTTAATCATCGGCGTGTCTTCGCAATGCGTGGCAATCAATGTTGGGCTATGGGTAAAAATGTCACGCAAGGCTTGTTCTTGATCAACCAGCATATTGCCGGTTGAAGAGCCCATAAACACTTTCACCCCACAGACATTGCGCGGATTAACCTTTTTCAACTCTTCGACATTGTCATTGGTTGCCCCAAAATAAAAAGAGTAATTAGCCCAAGACTTCTGTGCGCCAATCGTGTATTTTTGCTCCAGCAACTCAATTGTCACGGTTGGCGGCTTTACATTAGGCATTTCCATAAACGTAGTCGTCCCACCGGCTACCGCAGCTTTAGACTCGGTACCGATATCCGCTTTTGCGGTAAGCCCCGGCTCACGAAAATGGACCTGATCGTCAATAAAGCCCGGTAACAGATGCCAGCCTTGGGCATCAATAACCTCGGCTCCCGCCGCAGATAGATTTTGGCCAATTTTGGCAATCCGGCCATTTTCAACCAACACATCCGCCACAAACTGCTGGCCTTCATTCACCAGTGTGGCTTGAGAAATAAGATAAACCTTGGCCGTGCCTAACATAACGCATCCTCTTCGCAGCTAAAGACTCTAGACCAATGGACACAACGACCATCGGAGCGAGCCGAAAAATAAACCTCAATAGTTTACCAGCTCTGCCGAGGGATGCACTGCCTTAGGCACAAATTGCCTTTTCACCGTCAGAGATTGGTTTATCGCAACAAAAACGGTAAGATTTCTGAAAATTTTGCATCCGCAATACGAATCGCCACTAGGCGCAACTTGTCGTCCGCCCTGCTCATTGGAAACCCTTGCTCAATATGCACTCACATTGTCTATTGCCTGTTCAACTCAACGCCACGGGGCAAGGCACCTTGCCCCCACGCCACAGAGCGACTGATCCACAAGGTATGCTGTGATTGGCCGTCTGCTCTTCTTGCCTGCGCGCTTTTGGCGCAAAAGCTTTTTTTGGTTGCTTTTGTTGACCACGGTCAGCCTGTCCATATGGGCACATACCGAATATCAGGCCCAGCAGCAAAAACAGATCTTCATTAAGCAAGCCCAACAGCTGCAACAAAACTTATTGCTGGAAGAGCAGAAACTGCGCTCTTTGGCAGCAACCATGGCGCAGTATTATGCGTTGAAGCCAACCCAATCAATGCACGAACAGACTGCCTTTGCCCATGCCGTATTAACCAATACCAGTTATGTACAAGCCATTCTTCTGGCAGAACCGCAAGCTCGCAAGCCCTCTGCTGAGACGATTACGGGGCTTTTTCTAAAACAAGCGGCCGACCCAGCGCTACGCCAACGTGATTTATTGACAATTGAGCCCTTAAAAAGCCAATTGGATTCGCTCATTCGCGAAAATCGCGCCCTGATTTTCTGGCTCGATCCGATTGGTGTGGAGCCTCGTCGCGCGCTCTTGTGGCAACCCATTTATCATCAAAACCCAGCACCCCTGTCTGAAGCACAGCGTCAAAGCACATTTGCCGGTGCGATTGTTTTAATCATTGATGCCAACAGTGCAATTGCCAGCCAAATTGACCGGGTATTTGGCTCGCGCTCGGTCAGTGCAACCTTTATCGCAAACTCAATCACGGACACGCGCCAAACCGATGCCTCTCAGGCTTGGCAAGCCATGGTTCAACAACCCTCACTGTCTCCGACGTGGAAAACCTTTAGCACACGCATCACGCCGACTGCCGACTGGGGCGCCTGTCAGTTGGAACTGCAACAAACCCTAAGCTGGCAAGCGATTGCGATTCCAAAAGCGGCTTTGAGCGGGCTTTTCGCCCTCTTAGGATTCATTTTGGTGTTTGGGGTTGGTTTATCGATTGTGAATAAAACGCAGCGCCTAGCAGAAATGAATCAGCGACTACAAGAATTACTGACCTTTTCACAAGACGCGATTGTGATTACGGACCAATGCGGATTGATTAAAGTGTGGAACCCACGTGCTGAAAGCCTACTCGGTTGGACGGCCGAACAAGCCTGCGGGCAGTTTTTACCGCATTTGATTTTTCCAGACGACTGCACAACACAAGCGGCCGAATGCGCACCCCTGCTTAGGCTTTTTGAACTCGGACAACAGGAAATGAGTCAGCGTGGGCAAGCCGCCAAAATCGAACTCCCACTCAAAACCCAGCGTGGCAAACACTTAGACGCCGAAATTGCCTACTCGGTTTTAGGTTCGGCACAAAGCCAAGAGGTCAGCTTGTTTATTCAGGATGTGACCCAGCAGCGGCAGAGTGAAAAAGAAATCCGCCACATTGCTTTTTACGATGCCCTTACTGGCCTCGAAAACCGCCTCTACTTCAGCCGCCAACTGCAGCAGCAATTAAGCCACCGCCGCGAAGAACCCTTTGCCCTGCTTTTTCTCGATTTAGACGGTTTTAAACAGGTGAACGATTCACTTGGTCATGGCCTGGGCGATGAACTGTTGCAAGTTGTCAGCAAACGCCTCACGCACAATCTAAAAGGTGTTGGCGACCTGACACACATTGCGCGCTTTGGGGGCGACGAATTTGTTCTGTTGTTACGCCAAATTACCAATGCACACCTACAGCCGATTGTGCAACGCATTTTGCACAATATCGAACGCAGTATCCATCTGCAAGGTCACGAACTGCGGGTGAGTGCCAGTATTGGCGTGGCCTTTTATCCTGAAGATGGACACGATGTCGATACGCTGCTACGTCAAGCGGATACCGCCATGTATGAAGCCAAGGCTCGCGGCAAAAACACCTATGCACTCTATCATCACCACATGAGTCAACAGGTCGCCGCACGCTTGCAAATGGAAAAACATCTGCGTAACGCCTTAATCAATAAAGAGTTTTATCTGTGCTACCAACCTAAAATTGAACTAAAAAGCGGGCAGGTTATCGGCGTTGAAGCGCTTTTACGTTGGCGCAATCCACAGCTTGGTCAAATTCCGCCAAACGTTTTTATTCCGATCGCCGAAGAAACGCGTCTGATTTTGCCAATCAGTCAATGGGTAATCGAACAGAGTTTGCTGCAGCTGCACGCATGGCATAACACCCCCTACGCACACCTTACGATTGCCATTAACATTAGCAGCAGCCAATTTGCCGCACCCGATTTTGTCGAGACTTTGCAAGCCGCCCTGCAGCAAGCCGATTTACCGACAAAGCAACTGCAAATTGAACTGACGGAAAGCACGGTGATGACCAATGCCGACAGTAATATTCAACGTTTAAATGCCTTGCGCGAAGCGGGTTTCGATTTGGCCGTGGACGACTTTGGCACAGGCTATTCGTCCCTGAGTTATCTCAAGCGTTTTCCGATTAGCATTCTAAAAATTGATAAAAGTTTTATTGACGGCCTCCCCCTTGATGAAGAAGACGCAAGCATCAGTCACGCCCTCATTCAATTAGCCCATAATCTCAAAATTCAAGTTGTGGCCGAGGGCATCGAAACGCCTGCGCAACTGGCTTTTCTTCAAGCCGCCGGCTGCGAATATGGACAAGGCTATCTGATTAGTCGGCCCTTAACTCAGGCAAAGTTGATGGAGTGGCTTCCTGAACACGCAAACCATTTTTATCAGAGTGCCTACTATTTAGCCTTGAACGAGACGACCCCATGCGATTAAACCCTTTTTACTGGCTGTTTTACCTCTTGATTCGTTTTTATCAGCTGTTTATTAGCCCGTTGCTTGGACCGCGCTGCCGGTTCTACCCGAGTTGTTCCCACTACGCCTTAGAGGCTTTGCAAGTACATGGTCTATTTAAGGGATCGTGGTTGGCGATTCGTCGCATCAGCCGTTGTCATCCCGGTCACCCAGGCGGACTAGACCCCGTTCCTCCGGGCCGATGCTCATGTCAAGACACAGCGCACAGCAACCAAAAATACAACCCCGAAGTGCCTCAAAAAAACGATTAGAAAGGTCGCCCAAGCCTGTTATAAAAATTTCATAATTTCTCTGACAAAGTGGTGATTTAACTGCGCTAGAATAGAAAACCTTATGAAAACCGTTACTACCCAATCTCAATACCGTGCGCAGCGCGGTCGGGCGTAACCAACCAAATGTCAACAATTCCCTACCGCTTTGGAGGCCTAAAGCCAACCGAAAGTGGATCTTATCCGTTTGCAACCGAGTTCAGGAAACCCTATGAGCACGATCCAAGAGATGCCCGCCGTGATTGATTACCCACGTTACATTAACCGCGAGCAGAGCCTGCTGGAATTTAATCGCCGTGTTTTAGCTCAAGCGAAAAACCCGGATATCCCCCTGCTGGAGCGGTTGAAATATCTGTGTATTTCCAGCAGCAATATGGATGAATTTTTTGAAGTACGGCTTGCCAGTCTGTATGAGCTGGCCAATCAACCTGGTACCTCAACTCGGCCGGACAATATGAACCCGAAAGAAGTCATTGCACAGCTTTCGGAAACCGCGCATGCCGTCGTTCAAGAGCAATACAACACCTTGAATCACATTTTGATTCCCGACCTACAGAAAGAAAATATTCGTTTTCTGCGCCGTAACCATTGGAACGATGTGCAGCGCGCGTGGATTAAAAAATTCTTTATTGAATCTCTACAACCGGTGCTTAGCGCGGTCGGGCTCGACCCATCACACCCCTTCCCGCGCGTGCTTAACCGCAGTTTAAACTTTATTGTTTCTCTGGAAGGCGCGGATGCGTTCGGTCGCTCAAACGGCCTGGCGATTGTCCCGGTTCCCCGTTCACTGCCCCGTATTATTAAAATGCCAAACGAAACCAGCAATGGCGAAAACGACTTTATTTTTCTGTCGTCGATTTTGCATGCCAATGTTTCCTTATTGTTTCCTGGAATGACCGTTACCGGCTGTTACCAATTTCGCGTGACGCGCAACAGCAATCTTTTTATCGACGAAGAAGAAGTCGATGACATCATGAGTGCCTTGCGTGGCGAACTCTCCACTCGAGATTATGGCGGGGCAATTCGTTTAGAAGTCGCCGATAATTGCCCGCCACACATGGTGGAATATCTCCTTGACCGCTTTAATCTTGATGAGAAAGCGCTCTATCAAGTGAATGGCCCAGTCAACTTGCACCGCCTCAGTGCGCTGCCCGATATGGCACAACGCCCCGATTTGCAGTTTGCACCCTACAGTCCACGGCAATCGACCAAAAAGAATCTTAAAAAGTCGTTCAAATTGTTTATGCGCCATAAAAAAAGCGACTCTTTATTTGAACGCATTGCCAGTAAAGATGTGCTGCTGCATCACCCCTATGAAGCCTTTAATCCCGTGGTTGATTTCTTAAAAGAAGCCTCACAGGACCCTGATGTTCTGGCGATTCGCATGACCCTGTATCGAACCGGCAAAGACTCGGAAATCACGAAAGCGCTGGTCAAAGCGGCACAAAATGGTAAAGAAGTCACTGCGGTGGTGGAGTTGCGCGCCCGCTTTGATGAAGACACAAATATTATTCAAGCCACACGCCTGCAAGACGCAGGAGTCCATGTCGTTTACGGAGTGGTCGGATACAAAACGCACGCAAAAATGATTTTGGTAGTGCGCCGCGAAAATGATCGGATGCGTTATTACACCCACCTAGGAACCGGTAACTACCATCAAATCACAACGCGCTTTTACTCGGATTTTGGACTTTTAACCGCCAATCAATCGGTTGGCCGCGATGTTTCCAAAGTGTTCCAACAGCTAACAAGCTTAGGCGAAACCAAAGACTTGGAAGTGCTGTTGCAATCGCCTTTTACCCTGCATTCCGGGATGTTGGAACGCATTCGTCGCGAAGCCGAAAATGCGCGACAAGGCAAACCGGCGCGAATTATTGCCAAGATGAATGGCCTAGAAGAACAAGAAATTATCGACACCCTGTATGATGCATCCCAAGCGGGGGTAAAAATCGATTTGATTGTGCGCGGCATTTGCAGCCTGAGACCCGGCATCCCCGGCCTGTCTGAAAACATTACCGTCACTTCGATTATCGGCCGCTTTTTGGAGCATCATCGAGTGTACTATTTTGAGAACAGTGGTCAAAAACCTGAGCTCTTTTGCTCAAGCGCTGACTGGATGCGACGCAACCTGCTGGCGCGAGTTGAAACCTGCTTCCCCATTCTTGACCCCGATATTTTCCAACAAGTCTATACAGAAGGCTTAGCCATCTATTTACAAGACAATACCGGTGCTTGGAAACTCCAACCGGATGGAACCTATCTTCAAGCCATTCCTGAAGGCCGCCCCGGTTTTAACGCTCAGCTAGCCATGATTGACAAATACAGCGAGTAGTTTTTTGACAAGCCTGTCCCGCTCAATAGACCTACCCAGGTGAAAAAAGAGCGGGTAAACTAACGGCTTTTGCGTTGTTGACCTAAGAGAGTGCTGATGAATCCCGAACCCCTCATCCAATTTCCTGCCATTAATCACGAAAACCTTGGGATTGAAACTCCAGAGGATGAGAATGCCCTTTATGCGGCAATCGACCTTGGATCGAACAGTTTTCATATGATTATTGCCCGTCAAGCCCATGGCCAGATGCAGGTGGTGGATAAACATAAAGAGATGGTGCGCCTACGTGCCGGACTGGATCGTAACGGCTATCTCACCGAAGAAGCCTTTAGCAGTGGCATCGCTTGTTTAGAACGCTTTGGACAACGCATTAAAGGCATTAGTCAACAAAACATTCGTGCGGTGGGCACCAACACGCTGCGCAACGCGAAAAACAGCCGCCAGTTTTTATTGGCGGCCCGTGAAGCGCTTGGAGCAGGGATTCAAATCATCTCTGGGCAAGAAGAAGCGCGCTTGATTTACTTAGGGGTCTCCCTCGGTTTGCCAAAAAGCGATGAACAACGACTGGTGATGGATATTGGCGGCGGCAGCACCGAATACATTATTGGTCAACGCAACCAGCACCGTCACCTTACCAGTACAGAAATGGGCTGCGTGAGTATCAACGAAGACTTTTTCAGTGATGGGCAGATCGACCAGGACACCATGCAAAAAGCCATTGATCGTTGTCGTCAGATTCTGCAACCCCACCGCAATAAACTGATTTTGCTTGGTTGGGATGCCGCCATCGGTGCATCGGGAACCATCAAATCGATTGGCCAAATTCTTGAACAAAATCATTGGGGCGACGGCAGCATCACGCTGGACGGTTTACTCAAACTCAAGCAAGCACTTGTTGAGGCAGGACACCTTGATGCGCTCAAGATTGACGGCTTAAAGGACGAACGTAAACCGGTTATTTGCGGCGGTTTGGCCATTTTAATTGCCTCTTTTATTGAGCTCAATATGCACAGTTTGCAAGTGGCGGCAAATGCCTTGCGTGAAGGCTTAATTTTTGACACTCTTGGGCGATTACACGCCGCGGATGTTCGTGATGTGAGCGTGCAAGCCATGCAAAAATGGATGAAAGTCGATTTAGAGCAAGCCGAGGCGATAACCTTAAGCGCCCGCCACCTCTACAAACAAGCCCATAACTGCTGGTTGCTGCATTCCGACGAAATTGATTTTCAGCGCCTATTGGTGTGGGCTTGTCAATTGCATGAATGTGGCATTGCCATCAGCTACAAACGCTATCGTCACCACAGCGCGTATCTGATTGAAGAGGCCGACATGGCCGGCTTTGACCAGCAAGATAAGCAAATTCTCAGCGCCATGCTGTTAAACCATCGTGGCAAATTTATCAATGCAGCTCTGGATGCATTTGACCGTACTCTTGGCGAAAAGGTCCTGTTTTTAACCGTGCTTCTCCGCCTCGCGGTTCGCATTCATCGTGGACGCGATTTAGAAGAGATTAAGCCTGAACTGCAAATCCACAAGCAAAATAAGCTCTGTCTGATTTTTCCAGAAAACTGGCTGATAGAACACCCACTCAGCCAGCTCGATTTGGAGCGAGAAGCCAAACGGCTCAGCACCATTGGTTTTCACCTCAGCTGTCGTTAAGGCCACTTTTAGCCATCAAAACTGCGTGCCACAGGCAAGAGCGTACGAACCATAGTTAATTAATACACATCCAACTGAATTCGCTTTTGTTTGCGCGCCGTTTGCCAGTGCGCATAGGCGTCTTCAGGATCTAAGCCTAACCTTTGCTCAAACCAGCCACACCAGAGCGCTTCGATTGCTGGAGCCAACGTCTGCTGGCTGCCGCAAACATAAAGAATTGCACCCGCTTGCCACAAGGTCCATAGCGCCTGTTCTTGAACTTGCATGATGTCTTGAACGTAACGCATTGGTCCGCCATCGCGTGAAAATACACAGTGTAACTGCAATTGGCCTTCAGCTTGCCAAGCGGTCAACTCATCACAGGCCAAGCAGGCATGAGCCCGCTCGGTTTCACCAAAAAACAGCCAGTTTTCACCCAATTTCGCCTCGGCTTGTTGCGCGCTGCGTGCTTGCATGAATCCTAGAAAAGGCGCTAATCCGGTACCGGCGGCCACCATAATAATAGGAACCTTCGGATCCTTAGGCAATTTAAACAACGGATTTGGCTTGCATTGTGCGTGCAACAAATCTCCAGGGACCCGCTCCGCTAAATAACAAGAAGCCGCTCCCTGCTTGTCACGCCCAAGAAAATGATAACGAACCGCTTTATAAAGCAGACGAATTTCGGTTGTGCTGGCCGAGGCAATCGAATAGTAACGCGGAGCGAGCGGGGAAAGCCAATTCAAAAACTCCCCACCCATCTGCGCCAATTGCGGAAATTCATCCAATAAATCCAAAATATCTCGACCATAGGCATGAGCCATCATCGCCGTTCGATCTGGCCAATCCCCGAGCTGCAACTGACGTTGCAACTTATTCAGGATAGCGGGATTGAGCTGAGTGATTTCTAAAGCCTCACTGAGCGCCTGATGAACGCTCATCTGACCCAAACGCGGCAGCGTGACAAGCTGTTCGGGCGTTAAATTCAAACGCTGTAGAAGTTGCTCGACCAAAGCGGGAGGATTCTGGGCTTGCATCGCTAACCAATCTCCCGCTTGGTAATCCAATATCTGGCCTGGCAATGGATGCAAACTGAGCAAATAAACCGACTTTAACGTTGAATTTTCCGTTAACAACTTTTGAGAGGAAACAATCAACTGCATAACACCTACCTTAAAAGAACGGATTTCGGTGTATTGTCGGCTTTTTGGCAGTTGATTGCAGCGCAATTCCCCGCGCAACAATTGAAAGTGAATGACGGTCTCACTGCGCTCAAGTTCCGACTAAGCCGCCATTAAGCTTTGCATCCAAACAACGGCGAGGGGTGAGGCTACCAAAAGAGTGATTGCCGACATCAAACCGGCGACTGCGCCAATCCCAACATTTGCCCAAGCACGGCTTTGCTGCAGATGAACGTCAGATATTTGACGCTCTAAGCCTTCAAAAACCTTGACCTGCTTTTGCAGCAACTGATTCAAGGTGTGAATTTGTTTAAAAAGCAGTTGCTGCTCTTTATCTAAATATTGATGTGCTCTTTCGCTACTTTGCTCTACCTGCTGCAAATGTGTAGAAAGTTGGGAGATGGATCCTTCCATCTGAGCCACCAGCCCTTTCAGCGCGGCCTGGTCGTCTTTCAACCACTCAAAGTCCGGCCCCAGCTCGAGATCATCCTGTTCCATGTCCGCTAAATAATGGGCGCTGGCTCCCATCTTATTCTGGCTTCGTCCTTGCTGACGGCGCATCGCCTGCTGCATCAACACACTCTTGGAACCCAAAGGCTTTACAGTACTTAAATCAATTGCCATCTCACTCTCCTTGGTCATGCCAATCCGTTTCGACCTATTCGGATCAAAATAAGCTTAAAATATGCCAACAATCGAAAATACCTATCAAAGAGGACTTATGAAATACATAGGAGCTCACGTTTCGGCAGCAGGCGGCGTCGAAAACGCGCCAGTGCGCGCGCATGAAATCGGTGCAACCGCCTTTGCCTTGTTCACTAAAAACCAACGGCAATGGCGGGCAAAACCACTGACTGAAGCCAGTATTGAGCTATTTAAAAGTCGCTGCGCTGACTATGGCTACGGAGCGGGGCAAATTTTACCGCACGACAGTTACCTGATTAACCTTGGGCACCCAGACATCGACAAGCGCCAACAATCTCTAGACGCCTTTATTGATGAACTTCAACGCTGCCAACAACTCGGGATTGATCGCCTCAACTTTCACCCCGGTAGCCACTTACGGATTTTGTCTGAAACCGAATGTCTGGCGAGAATCGCCGATTCAATCAACTTTGCTCTGGCGCAAACTCAAGGGGTAATTGCGGTACTCGAAAACACTGCGGGCCAAGGTTCTAACTTGGGATATCGGCACGAACAGCTGGCAGAAATCATCGACCGCGTAGAGGATAAAGACCGAATCGGCGTATGCTTGGACACCTGCCATGCTTACAGCGCCGGTTATGATTTAAAACAGGACTGCAGCGGTTTTATTGATGATTTTATTCGCGTGGTTGGGCTGCGCTATCTAAAAGGCATGCATTTGAACGACTCAAAAGCCAAATTGGGCCAGCGTCTGGATCGCCATCATAGTTTGGGACAGGGTGAAATCGGCTGGCTCCCCTTTCAGCAACTGATGCAAGACCCGCGCTTAGACGGAATTCCTTTTATCTTAGAAACCATTCAACCAGAGATTTGGCCGCAAGAAATCGCTCAACTCAAAGCCTTTAGCGTTGCTTAAGCACGACAAATCCAGAATAAATTTGCTTTACCTCTCTCAAGTCTTGCTTAAGCAATTTTGCTTGGATAAGATAATCCGACTTTCTTTTTAAGGACACCTTTTCCGTAATGGATAAAAACCAATTTATTGAATTTGTCATGCAAACCGGTGTGTTAAAGCTTGGCGAGTTCACCCTGAAATCGGGGCGTAAAAGCCCTTACTTTTTCAATGCAGGCCTGTTTAACACTGGAGCACAGCTGAGCCAGTTGGCGGAAGGCTACGCAGCCGCGATCGCTGACTCCGGTATTGACTTTGACGTCCTATTTGGACCAGCCTACAAAGGCATTCCCCTCGCGGCAACCACCGCCGTGGCATTGGCCACCCAGCACCAGCTTGACAAACCCTATGCTTTTAACCGCAAAGAAGCCAAAGATCATGGTGAAGGCGGCAAGATTGTTGGGCATCCACTGCAAGGCAAAATCTTGATTATTGATGATGTCATCACCGCCGGCACAGCGATCCGTGAAGCCATTGACATTATTAAAGCCCAAGGTGCAGAGCCGGCGGGCGTGGTGATTGCCTTAGATCGAATGGAAAAAGGCCAGACCGAACTGTCTGCGATTCAAGAGGTGCAGCGTGATTACGGTATTCCGGTAATTTGTATTATTTCGCTGCAAGACATTATTGCTTACTTGCAATTGCAAACCGACGAGCATAGTCAAAACTCGTTGACCGCAATGCGCGCTTATCGGCAAGAGTACGGTATCCAATAGGCAATTGAGCGGTTCAAGGAGGTCATGATGGCCAATAAATTACGCGAACTGTTGTTGGTACGGCATGCCAAATCCGATTGGAGCCAACCGGATCAACTCGACATTGATCGACCTCTGTCCGATAAGGGCAAAAAAAGTGCCAAAAAAATTGGCCGGTGGTTACAGGATAAGGGGTTGATGCCAGATTTGATTCTGGTTTCCCCTGCGCAACGGGCTCAGCAAACCCTGCGTCGTATTTGTAGCGAATGTCCTGCTAGCTCGCAAACCATTGATGCCCTATATATGGCAGAACTGGTGACGCTGAAACAGATTTTGGCACAAATTTCGGACGCCAATCGAGTGATGGTCATCGGGCATAATCCTGGCTTAGAAAAGCTGTTCTGTTACTTGCAAAACAAACCGCTAACTGGGGATTTACATCTGTTCCCAACTGCGGCGGTAGCCCATTTTGTGCTACCGGAAAACTGGCAAAATTTAGAACCGGGCGATGGTATTTTGCAGCAGTTTATTCGTCCAAAAGACATTAAACAGCCAGTACTTTTCGCCTAGGCTCTGTTTACCGAGTCTAAGGATTTCTGAGGGCAGTCTCAAGCTACGCTCCATCAAGTTTATCCCTTAAGAATATGATATGATTCGTAAGGTTTTTTTAATTTTTTATACAAGGAATATTCCCATGAAAACAAAGCTTCTTCCGCTTATCGCTTTTGTTTCTGCTGCAGGCATGATGTCTGTGGGCAATGCCGCTGAAGATACCAGTGGTTACGTTGTTGATAGCAACGGTGCTATCGTAAAAGACAGCTTTGGCAGCTGCGTTCGCAGCAATGCTTGGACCAAAGAAAAAGCTGTTGCCAGCTGTGAAGTGAAAGCCGATGCCAAGCCTGCTGCTGCAAAAGCCGACAGTGCTGCGGCATCTCCTGCTGCTGTAGCCGCTAAAGCTGAGCCAAAGTACACTTCTGAACCCATTAAAGACAATGGCATGGGCGCTTACATTATTGATAGCCAAGGCTTGGTTGTTCGTGATGGCCTAAACCGCTGTGTACGCACCATCAACTGGAGCAAAGACACTGCCATTGCTAAGTGCGAAGGCTGGGAAGAGAAGAAGCCTGAGCCAGCTCCGGTTGTCGCTGCGCCAAAACCAGAAATCAAGCCAGCTCCAGCTCCTAAACCTACCATCAAGCCAATGCCGGTTAACCAGCCGATTAACTTCCAAGGTTTCTTTGATTTTGACTCAACCAAACTAAATCAAACCGCAAAAACTCAGTTGAACGACTACGCCGATTACATGAAGGCGATTGATGACGTGACCCTGAAAATTACCGGCCATACAGACAGCGTTGGTACCAATGCTTACAACCAGAAGTTGTCTGAAGCTCGTGCAGGCGCAGTGAAAACTTACCTAGAAGAGCAAGGTGTTGCCAGCTCACGTATGACAGCAATTGGTAAAGGCGAATCTTCTCCGATCGCGACAAACAAGACGGCTGATGGCCGTGCTCAAAACCGTCGTGTTGAGATTGAAATCGTTAAATAATCTATCAACATCAGTCATCCCTTAATAAAAAATTAAGGGATTTGATTTAAAAATACCCGCCACAGCGGGTATTTTTTTATTCCGTAAAAAACATACCGTTTTCTAGAAAAGCGAATAGGCCTTCAGCAATAGACTGATTCCCACCAAAATCGTGACCACTTCAAAAGCCCGTTTAATCAGACGGTTGCCCTTGATAATCGATAAGTGCGCGCCCAAATAGCCACCTAACAACGACCCTAAAATCAATGCAGGTATCCATGGCCAAGCAATTTCACCCAAAATACCCAATGTAATGGCACCCATCCCATTCCAAAAGATACCCACCAAGACCATGGTATAAGCCACTGCCGTTTTATAATCCAAGCCGAACCAGCGTACCAGCCAAAGGGTGACAAACAAACCCGTGCCCGACGTTAAGGAGCCGTTTAAAGCCCCAATCAAAAATAAAACCCCACCGCCGAATAGGTACCCCGTCACATCCCGATGCATTGGTTGATTTCGTTGCCCAAGCTCCGGTTTAAACCCAGAATAAAGCCCTAGACTTAAGGTTAAAAGCCCCAGCAAACCCAGCGCCCAGCGCTCTTCAAGCTGAAGAATCCAATTCGCTCCCAGCACAACACCCGGTAAACCCAAAGCTAAAATAAATAACGCAAAACGCCAATCCAAAGTGGCACTTTTCAAATGGCGTGCGGTTGCACCCAATCCTAAAAAAACACTGGCCAGCTTATGGGTTGCCAAGGCTACGCCAAATGGTAATCCCAAAAAAAGTAAAGCTGGCAGCTGTAACAAGCCTGCGCCACCGCCGGCCAAGGCCGACAGAAGATTGGCAAGAAGAGAAATCAGAAACAGCAATCCCTGATCAAATAATCCCATAATCGTCCTTACAACGGGCCAGAACCCGCATATTTCGGTATAAAAAAAGCACACTCAAGGTGTGCTTTTAGTTTCAAGAAGGTGAGTAGATACCAATTAAGCCGAGGTCAAAGGGGCTTGAGTGTGCAAGTGCAAATCCATCTGTGGATAGGGAATCGAAATGCCTTCCGCATCAAATGCCAGTTTAACCTTTTCGTTCATCTCCCATTTTACCGCCCAGTAATCTTCGCTTTTTACCCAAGGACGCACAACAAAATCAATGCTGCTTGCACCAAGTTCACTCAACGCCACGACCGGCACCGGTTCGGACATAATTCGCACGTCTTCGGCCACTAGGCGTTGCAGAATTTCTTTAGTTTTTTTGATATCGTCTTCATATCCAACACTGAACACCATATCGACACGACGTGTATCCCGTGCAGAATAATTAGTAATGGTCGTGCTGTAAATATTGCCGTTTGGTACGGTAATTTCTTTATTGTCGCCTGTACGCATAATCGTGCTGAAAATATGAATTTTTTCAACCACCCCGACCACGCCGGCCGCTTCAACAAAATCCCCATTTTTAAAGGGCTTTAACACCAGCAACATGACGCCAGAAGCAAAATTCTGCAATGAATCTTTTAACGCTAAGCCAATCGCCAAGCCCGCAGCACCGATTAAGGCCACCAAAGAAGTGGTATCCACCCCTAACTGACTGAGGACCGCAATAATTAAAATCAGGAATAGAAACGCCTTAGCGAGCGAAATCACAAATTCAGCCAGCATTTCATCCACTTTTTTCGTGCGCTTAAAAATACTTTGCAGTACCGATAAAACCCCACGAATTACCATTTTCCCGATAAAGAAAATGACAAGTGCAATGGCAATATTCGTTCCCCAAGGCAGGACATAGTCATTGACCAACAGGTTTAAATCCAGATTCCAATCCATTTTGTTCTCCTCTACACCGCATTCAATGTCATTATTTAGCCGTAATTAAGGTACCAACACCTTCATCGGTAAAGACTTCTAACATCACGGCGTGTTCTACTCGACCATCCACAATGTGCGCAGCATGAACTCCGTTTTGAACCGCATCCAATGCGCATTGAATTTTTGGGAGCATACCGCCATAGATGGTTCCGTCAGCAATCAACTCATCGACCGTTTGCGCATTCAAACCGGTCAGCAGCGCACCTTGTTTATCCAACAATCCAGCTGTGTTGGTCAACAGCATCAACTTTTCGGCCTTTAAGGCTTCTGCCACCTTGCCGGCAACTAAATCCGCATTAATATTGTAAGAGTGCCCTGCTTCATCCACGCCAACCGGCGCAATGACTGGAATAAAGTCACCCTGAATCAACATATCAATCACACCGGTATTAATTTTGGTCACCTCACCAACATGACCAATGTCAATAATTTCTGGCGCATCCATGCCCGGTGTGTTCTGGGTAATTTTAAGCTTCTTCGCCATAATTAAATTACCATCTTTACCGGTTAAACCGACCGAGTTACCACCATGGCGATGAATCAAATTGACAATCTCTTTATTGACCAAACCGCCCAAAACCATTTCAACCACATCCATCGTTTCCGCATCGGTCACCCGCATCCCTTGAATAAACTCGGAAGGTTTACCAATTCGTTCGAGCAGGTTACCAATTTGTGGCCCACCACCATGCACGACCACCGGATTCATCCCAACCAATTTCATCAACACGATATCGCGTGCAAACCCCTCCATGAGCGTATCTTCGGTCATCGCATTGCCGCCGTATTTAACAACAATGGTTTTGCCGGCAAAACGTTGGATATACGGCAGGGCTTCGGCTAATACGGCCGCAATATTGCGAGCCTGATCTTTATTTAAGTTCATGGTATTTTGCACTCTCATCGTAAGTTACTCTCTAAAATTGGTAAATTGTAACGGCATATCCATTTCATCGTGACCGCGTAATAAAGCAATCGCCTCTTGCAAATCATCGCGTTTTTTACCGGTAACGCGCACACTGTCACCTTGAATCGCTGCTTGTACCTTAATTTTGCTGTCTTTGAGCAGCTTCACGATTTTTTTCGCAAGAACGGTTTCCAAGCCTTCACGCATCACAATCTCTTGCTTGGCATTCTTCAACTGAATTACGGGCTCTTTTTCTTCAACACATTTAATATCAATCCCGCGACGGTTGGCTTTTTGCAACAAAATATCCAACATCTGTTTTAACTGAAAATCCGATTCGGTTTTCATCGTAACAGTCGTGCCATTGAGTTCAAACTGAGAATCGGTTCCCTTAAAATCGAAGCGAGTAGTCACTTCTTTATTCGCTTGATCGACTGCATTTTGCAGCTCGTGCTTGTCCAGTTCCGAAACAATATCAAAAGACGGCATAAATCCTCCAATTCCACTAAAATTCATCGGTTCAAGATTCTACCACGAGCACACGCCATACCGCGCGCCGACGCCTAATCGTCGAGGCATTTTTTTAACTCAGCGCAAGCCCCTGCGCCTTGACTGGACTACGCCAACCCATGCTTAACTCAATCACCTTCCCACTGTCGCAAACTGCGGCCGAACTTGCGCCTTTTCGGGTTATGAAAATTCTCGGCGAAGCCAAAGCCCTGCAAGCGCAAGGGCGCGATATTATTCATATGGAGATAGGCGAACCCGACTTTCCCTCCCCAGACTGTGTCGCCGAAGCCGCCTATCAAGCCACCAAGCAGGGTTTAACACACTACACACCTTCTTTGGGATTACCGGCATTGCGTCAAAAACTGGCTGAGTTTTATGGTTATTTTTACCATGCCGAAGTCAACCCGAAACAGATCGTAATAACACCAGGCTCGTCAAGTGCCTTACAGCTGGTGCTTACGGCCTTACTCAACCCTGGTGACAAGGTTTTGATGCCGGATCCCACTTACCCCTGTAACCGGCAATTTGTTCACCTATTACATGCACAAAGCGTGGCGGTACCCGTTGACGAACACAGCCACTATCAACTGACCTTATCCTTGTTAGAAAAACATTGGCAACCTCAGGTACGTTTGGTGATGGTGGCCTCACCCGCCAACCCCACCGGCACCCTGATTGAAGCCCAGGAGCTGCAGGCGATGGCACACTTTTTGGCAGCGCGTGGCGCCTACCTTCTGGTTGATGAAATTTACCAAGGCTTGGTTTATCAGCGCCCAGCAGAAAGCCTCTTGGCAGACAAGACTCTGCCAAAGAATGTCATTGTGATTAACTCGTTTTCTAAGTTTTTTGGGATGACCGGCTGGCGCCTAGGCTGGTGCGTGGTACCAAGCGCTTTGGTAGAGGTCTTAGATCGACTTGCACAAAATCTCTATCTAAGTGCACCCACGCCATCACAATATGGCGCTTTGGCGGTTCTTGAGCCGAACGCACTTGTCGAACTCGAAGAGCGCCGCCAACAATTTCAAGCACGACGCGACCGCTTATACCAAGCGATGCAGCAAGCTGGATTCGCGCCAAAAATCTTGCCACAGGGTGCATTTTACCTGTATTGGGACATCAGTCGATGGAGCCAAGATTCCGAAACGTTTTGCCGCCAACTGCTTTTACAACAGGGCGTGGCCCTGACACCTGGCACCGATTTTGGACTTCAACAAGGACACACTCACGTGCGCTTGGCTTACACAAATGATCGCATCGAAGAAGCCGTTGAACGAATTGCGGCCTTTCTCGCTTCACTGTCTTAATGTGCTGGATTGTGCCGCAGGAATTATCCCTTACCTGTCGAACCGAAGCCGCCCAAACCCCGTTGTGTGGTTTGACCGAACGCCTCAACCTCGGTAAAGACCGGTTGCAAAACCGGCACAATCACCATCTGTGCAATGCGTTCACCCACTTCAATCGTGTAGGGCACAGATCCGCGATTCCAGCATGACACCATCAAGGGTCCCTGATAATCCGAATCAATCAACCCGACCAAATTACCCAACACAATGCCGTGTTTATGTCCCAAACCGGAACGCGGTAAGAGAATCGCCGCAAGGCTAGCATCGGCCAGGTGCACGGCCAATCCCGTCGGAATCAAGGTCGTTTGTCCAGGTTCGAGCGTTAAAGGCTGCTCCAAGCAAGCACGCAAATCCAAACCAGCGGAACCGGCCGTTGCATAGTGCGGCATCTCGATTTCGTTGCCTAAACGAGGGTCTAAAATTTTGTATTGCACTTGCAGCGTCATACCGCCTCCTCTAAAAACAAAATCAGCCATTGTAGCAAATCAAAAGGCGTGTCAGAGAGATATAAACCGGCCATAAATCCAAACGGAATCATCGCCACCGGAAGTTCAAGCCAAGAACCGGTCCGAAAAGACAGTGGCGATTTAAACGCGGTTTTAAGCGGATAAAACAAGGGCACACCTCGATGGGTCATCCAATCGGCCAAAATATGGCTACCGTAACCAAAGCTAAAGGCTAATAAGGCGTGATAACCCAGCCCAGGAGGCAAACTGAGCAAGGGACTGCTCAGCAATAAGAGAATCCATAGAGAATGGGTCCAGGTGCGATGTCCAAGCAAGGTCAAAGGCCAAAGTAACGCACGTAACCAAAGCCAACGCTTCAGACGTGAACGGCGTGCATCCACATCTGGAGCCAACGCACCCAGTAACACTAGGGGCAGATAAGCATACACCTGAGGAAAATCCATTCCGAGCGCAGGACTGGCCAGCAAATAAAGACCCGAACCAAAAACGAGATGCGAACCTGCGAGCATTTTCATCCTTAAAAACTCTCAACGGGCGCGCATTATACCTTTGCTTTAGGTCTTTTCTGGGATTTGTTACAACATTCAAGCGTTCCTTTAGCGCTTGGCGCTCAGCCCTCGGCCAAGGCGGCAGTGACCATAGCTTGTGCTTCTTGGACAATGGCCTGCAAATGCGCCTCACCTTTAAAGCTCTCGGCATAGATTTTATAAATCTCTTCCGTGCCGGAAGGCCGCGCCGCAAACCAGCCGTTTTCGGTCGTCACTTTAAGACCGCCAATCGCCGCACCATTTCCTGGGGCATGGGTCAGTTTTTGCAAAATCGGTTCGCCCGCTAAATGCTCTGCTTTAACCTTTTCTGGCGATAAATTCGCCAAAATCGTTTTTTGTTCGCGGCTAGCTGGTGCATCAATTCGCGTGTAAACCGGTGTGCCAAATCGCTCCGTTAAGGCTTGGTACAACTGGCCAGGGTCTTTACCGGTCACCGCCAACATTTCTGCGGCCAATAAATTCATAATAATGCCGTCTTTATCGGTGCTCCAAGCATGGCCATCACGCTGTAAAAAAGACGCACCGGCGGATTCTTCGCCGCCAAAGCCCAATTCGCCGCTGGCTAAACCTTCAACAAACCATTTAAACCCAACGGGGACTTCTTGCAGCGGCAGACCCGATGCCTGAGCCACTCGATCAATCATTGAACTGGAAACCAACGTTTTGCCAACGGCCGCATGACGAGGCCATTCTGGGCGATGTTGAAACAAATACTCAATGGCGACGGCCAAATAATGGTTTGGATTCATTAAACCAACCGACGGGGTGACAATGCCGTGGCGATCAACATCGGGATCATTGCCAAAGGCCAAATCAAAATGATCTTTCAAGCCGATGAGACCGGCCATCGCATAAGGTGAAGAGCAATCCATGCGAATTTTGCCGTCCTTGTCCACCGACATAAAGGCAAATCGGGGATCAACTTGAGTATTTACAACGGTCAGATCTAGGCCGTAATGCTCAGCAATAGGTTGCCAAAAATCAACGGCCGCGCCCCCCAATGGATCGACTGCTAGCTTTAGGCCCGCCCGTTTAATTGCCTGCATATCAACCACCTGATCGAGATGCTCAATATAGGGCGTCATCAAATCGGCAGCCTCAACCCATTCCGAATCCAAGGCGGAGTTCAAGTCAATCCGTTTCACGTCTTGTAAACCATTGAGCATCATGGCATTGGCGCGTGCTTGCACCCAGTTGGTCACTTCTGTGTCGGCCGGCCCACCGTTGGGGGGATTGTATTTAAAGCCACCGTCCTGTGGCGGATTATGAGATGGCGTAATAATCACGCCATCGGCAAAACCACCTTGGCGACCTTGGTTGTAACGCAAAATAGCATTTGAAATAACAGGCGTAGGCGTATAGCGTCCATTGGATTGAATCACAACCTTGACCTGATTGGCTGCAAAGACCTCAATGGCGGTTGCGTGCGCGGCTTCGGACAACGCATGGGTATCCATGCCAATAAACAACGGACCATTAATGTTGTTTAAACGCCGATATTCGACAAGCGCCTGACAAATCGCGGCAATATGCATTTGATTAAACGTGCGTTTACTAGCAGAGCCCCGGTGGCCAGAAGTGCCAAAACTGACATGATGTGCCGAATCCGAGAGATCCGGTTGCAGCGTAAAATAGTCACTCATTAATTTTGGAATATTTTCCAATAGCGATTCGGGTGCGGGTTTTCCCGCCAAGGGCGATAAAGACATAAATAACTCTCTCCAACGTGGGCACAGAAGGTTTGGCGCAATCGCCAATTTTGTCAGACAACAACCAAAATGTTCGCCTATCTTGTCGTTATCCTCGCGCACTTGCAAGCAAAAAGCCGCGCTTATTTCTTGAAAAATCACGCTGAGGACAATCAAGACTTGTTGTGTATTTCCCTTTACAATGTTCACGAAAAAATCGTTTATTGCAGTGAGGAAGACATGCAGCTGGCTCTCAAAAAATCATTACGCAACAGCGCGCTCTTGGCAATCGCCATTGCCGCCATTGCGCTCTATCAAGGCGAAACGCCGCAAACGGCAACCTTAACCCTGGTCTTCAGCTTTCTGATTATGCTGCCGGCTTTTTGGCTTTCTTACTGGCTCACCAACCGCCATCAAACCGACTCAAAAGCACCCTAAAAACTTTCACTTAAAACCTTTAAGCAACGTTTTTCAGGCTCATTCAAGCCTTGTTGAAAACATCGAGTGTCATAATCAAATTTTTAAAGAGAGATACGCCTGATGAACCCGTTTACTCGCCCAATCCAATGGCTGTTTATCGCCAGCACCCTACTCTTTTTGAGTGCTTGTAGTACCCCCATTAGCAAAGATTACAATCCACAAGTCGACTTTAAACGCTACCAATCACTGGGGTTTTTACCGCCAGAAAGCCGCACCAATCCAGAGATTGAGCAATTCCAAATACAACAACCGCTAGTGGCCCAAAGAGTCAAGCAAGCCATTTCAAGGCATTTTTTAAATCGCGGCATTGGCATTGATCGAGAGCCGATCAATGGCTACATCAGTGCCCATTTGCAAACAGAAACCTATCTGGCTCAAGATCCGTTCAGCGTGCAATTTGGCTTTGGCAGCTACGGCCGACATGGTGGGATTTTATTTGGCACTCGAGAACCGCTAATCGAAGAAAAACGATACCTGCTGGTGATTGATATTTACAACCCAAATCAAGAAGTGGTTTGGCGCGGTAAAGCACCGTTTGATCCAGAACTTCAACAAAGCCCACAAGCCTCCGAGCAGCAAGTTCAAGAAGTGGTGGAACGGATTCTCAGTGAGTTTCCTCCCAAACCCTAGTGGACTTTATTGAGGAGGATGGCTACGGTTTTTTCGCTTGGTCTCCTTGGCTCAAAAGCAAACTGCCGACGACAATCGGCAGCGCGCCTAACCACTGATACCAGTGCGGACTTTGCTGCCAAAACCACGCACTCCATAACAGCGTCAACAATGGGGTAAAAGCGAACATCGCACTGACCGTGGTAATCGGCAACAGATGAATAGCTTCAATCCACAGTACCTTGGCGAACACCAATACCAAAACGCCGACAAACAAAAGTATCCATAATTGGGAGCTTAAGGCCTCCATGCTCGGCTGAGGCTCAAGCCAAACCGCGAAGCCAAAGACAAAAGGCAAGGCAACCAAAGAGCGCACCATTAATATGGTTTGACTCGAAACCTGAGCCCGTGCACGCTTTTGATACAAGTTCGCAATCGGTGCCAGCATGGCTGCCCCTAAAACCAACAAATCGCCCCACCGCATCTGCCACTGTCCGGGAAATAACACAATCATTGCGCCAATCATCATCAAGAGCGCGCCCCACAAAGGCGCTTTTCCCAACCGCTCTTCGGCCCTTCGCCCTAAAAACAGATAACCAAATAAGACCTGCAAAAACAAAATTAAGGCGACATTGCTCGGACTGGTCAACGCCAAAGCGCTAAACAGAAGCAAGTAAATCAAGGTAATCAAAAGGCTCGTCATCGCCAAAGGCCAATAGGCCGCCCGACAACGTAAATCCGCTTGTTTTTGACTGCGCCACCACCAACCGAATAACAGCAAAGTTGCCAATAACAGACTGTAGAAATAACTGTGCAAAGCCCCTAAGGACGCGACACTTAACGCTGCCAACAACGGAAACCACGACTCAATAACGGTTAATAAAAGTCCGTAAACTTCACCCTTACGGCGATTCGCTAGGTTCATCATGGCATCTTTTTGGCAGGAGAAACCCAACCCAAGAGCAATAAAAGCCGTTTGGTCAATAGCAACATCATCGCAGCTACCTTGATTAAAGAAATGAACATTATCGGGAAAGCGATTTTATTCTGAATTGGCCACGGTGATTGAAAGGACTTTAAGGAACTGCAGAGTAGGTCCAAATGGTCTCAAGCAAAGCAAAAAGTCTTTATTCACACGTCATCTTCCCAAGCAAGTGACAAACACACTCATCGTCATACAGATTCTGCATCAGCAAATGGATGTCACCCGATATACGCCTAAAGCCTAAACACCCTTTTGAAGTTTTATACTTTAGGCCAACTACCCAGCTGGATTGGTGCATGGATGGCTTGGTTTTTTGGCTTACGGATCACTAAAACTTCTTCAAATTTGGGAACAAGAATTGTATTGCCTACTTTCTGAGGTCGTCGTCATCTTTCGTCATCTTTCGTCATCTTTCGTCATCTTTCGTCATCTTTCGTCATCTTTCGTCATCCTAATAGAGCGGGCGCTCCTTGTGCGAAGCATCGCAATACGCGTCATCACACAAATAGGGTAAGAAATTAAGCTTCTTCACCCCGCACTTGGCAGCGGCTAATCGCGGGTGTGTAATGCACGAAAATCGGCAAAGGAGTCGGTAATGTCATAGTTTTGCATTTGCAGAGGAGCTTGTTGATGCCAATGGGCTCGCAGTGCCTCGTCGCTGAGCACTTCCTGCAATGCGGCGACCCATGCCGATAATTGATTGGCTGGCAGCACTTTGCCGGTGTGATTTTCCACGATTAAGCTTTGTGGACCGCCTAAATCACTGACCAAACAGCCTAAGCCACTGGCTTGGGCTTCCATAACCACTTGGCCCAAGGTATCGGTGGTCGAAGGAAAAACAAACAGGTCTGCTGAAGCATAGAGCTTGGAAAGGGTTTCGCCCACCACCGGTCCGAGAAAATAGGCGTGCCATGGCCGCATTTTGTCGGTCCACCGTTGAAAGCGTCCTTCGCCAACTAAAATCAAATCGGCCTGAATCGGCAGGCCCTGTTCGGCAATGCGCTCTTGTAAGTTTTGCCAGACTTGGCAGAGAAACGGAAGGTTTTTCTCGACATTCATCCGCCCAACGTACAAGACTTTAAGCCGATTAGGGGAGAGACCAAACGCTTGCCAAACGGTGACATCGGTGTGTCGGGGATGAAATTTTTCGAGATTGGTTCCGGGGTGAATCACGGCCAATTTCTCACGCGGCAGCTGCAAATCATTGACCATGACTTCGGTATAGGCTAAGGAACGCGAAAGCACTTTAACAAAAGGCTCGTAAAACCGCGTCATCACTCGGTCCGTACGGCGCTTAAGCCAATGGCTGCCGGTTAAATCGTATAGATAGGCGGGGAAATCCGTGTGATAAGTACCGATTAATGGGATGCCTAAACGTTCAGCTTCGCGCTTTGCGTACCAGCCAAACGGGCCTGGTGTCGAAATATGCACCCAATCCGGTTGCATTTCCTCTAACAACTGAGTAATGGCTTCGGCTTTTGGCCAAACCAAATCCAACTCCTGATAAAACGGCATAGCAACCCGAAAACGATAGGGTAAGTTACGAATATTGGGCAAAGACGGCACGGGCTTGGCTGTGGAGGTCACTAAAAACAGTTGCCAATTTTGCTCCAGCGCCAACTCGCCCATATCGGTGATAAAACGCGACACCCCATTTAAATCTCCCAAAGTATCGGTAAACAGACAAACTTTCATACTTAGGCTCGCTCTTTTAAAAACCGCTTTTTCCCTACCAGTCTATGCAGCCTTGTGCATAGGGTGGTGACAGCGATTTGACAATCGAGCGAAATCTCGATGACAAGAGGAGTTACTGGGTCAGCAAATGCATAATTTCTTGCAGGACCCCCAGCGCTTGTTGATGCTTACTTGACATTGGCAGCGTGCGTTCCTGTTCGCGGCTGATCAATACCAGTTGATTGTCATCACCTTCAAATCCGATGCCCGCCCCCACTTGATTGGCGCAGATTAAGTCTAAATTTTTGCGCTCGCGTTTGGCTCGGGCATAGGGTAGTAGCTGTTCGGTTTCTGCAGCAAACCCAACCACAAAGGGTTTGGGTGACTGCTGCGCAACCCAAGCAACAATATCCGGATTGGCAATCAGCTCTAGACTAAGGTGCTTTTGACCAGCCTGCTTTTTAATTTTTTGCGGCAAGGCTTGCGCCACAGCGAAATCGGCAACGGCCGCCGCACTGATGAAGACGGAATGTTGCGCGTAATGATGTTGCACGGCATCCAACATCTGCTGTGCCGAACGCACGTCAATTCGCTGCACCCCCTGTGGACTAGGCAAGCTCACTGGGCCGGCAATTAAGGTCACGTGCGCACCGAGGGCTTGCGCTTGCTGCGCAATCGCAAAACCCATTTTGCCGGAACTGCGATTGCCTAAAAAACGCACCGGGTCCAAATCTTCAAAGGTCGGACCCGCGCTCACCAACAGCCGACGACCTTGCCAAAAAGCGTGTAAGGCAGGATACGCGGCGGCCGTAGATCGCGCCTGCCAGTCTGCAAAAATCTGTTGCGCTTCCGGCATACGACCCGCGCCAACCTCCCCGCAAGCCTGAACCCCTTCTGCCGGCGCAAGCAGGTGATACCCTCGCGCTTGTAAAACCGCCACATTTTCTTGAGTCGCGGCATTTTGCCACATCAAACGATTCATGGCCGGAACCAACAGACACGGACGGTCACTGGCCAATAACAAGGTGGTTAGCAAATTATCCGCCAATCCCATACGCAGTTTGGCAAGCGTATTCGCACTGGCCGGCGCAAGCACAATCCAATCCGCCCACCGCGCCAGTTCAATATGCCCCATGCCCGCCTCTTGCTCGGCGTTAAAGAGTGCATCGCGAACCGGACGTCCACTCAACGCTTGAAAGGATAAAGGGCCAATAAATTGTTTCGCATGCTGAGTCATCACAACTTGAACCTCATGCCCAGCCTTAACAAACAACCGACACAGCTCTAATGCCTTGTAAGCGGCAATCCCGCCCGTTACCCCTAGAAGAATTTTCATCTCATTGAATCCATGCGTAAAAATTGTTCAAACGTCACCTATCCCTCTGCTGTCAAGTCGGCCTCAAAAGGCATAAAAACAAAAGGTTTTCCTTGAGGGTTTAAAGCAACGCCAATGGCACGCGCTTGCGCCACGAGGCTTTGGTCTGGGTGTCGCACAATTCTTTGGACAAAAGCGTATTTCAAGCGCGACTCTCGTTGCAACGCAACCTCAACATCGAACCGATCATTTGGGCGCAGCGAGGCTTTAAAATCCAACTCACAGCGCACTAACATCAGGTGAACGCCTTGAGCCGTGTATTGCGCGAAATCAACGCCCAAATGCTGTAAAAATTGGTGGCGCGCGTGCTCCAAATAATTCAGATAGACGGCATTATTGACCACACCTTGCAAATCACACTCGTAATCCCGAACTTGCATACTTACTGAAAACATCTTAATAACGCTCTTTTTTTAACACAAAAACGCATAGACTCGTATAATCCAATGATTCCTAGACCGTAAAGGGGAGACGGATCACATGAGCATTACGGATTGGCACCGATTGGAACGGCCCAGAGAAAAACTACTGGAATTTGGCGCAAACCGTCTGAGCGATGCCGAACTCTTAGCCATCTTTTTACGCGTTGGCGTAAAGGGCCAAAGCGCGGTTGATTTGGCGCAGAGCTTATTAAACCATTTTGGTTCCTTAGATGCCCTGCTAAAAGCCTCGCGCGCCCAGTTTTGCCAAGCCAAAGGCCTAGGCGATGCTAAATATGTTCAATTGCAAGCGGTGCTGGAAATCTCACGCCGTCATTTTGAAAGCGCCTTAAAAAAAGGGGATGCCATGCGTTCACCCGAAGCGGCAGTGCGCTTTCTTGAATTTGAAATCGGCCACCAGCAACGCGAGCATTTTGGTTTACTGTTATTGGATCAACAACACCAATTGATTGCCTATCAAACCCTCTTTATCGGCACTTTAAATCAAGCCAGTGTTCATCCGCGCGAAGTACTCAAAGCGGTCTTAGATCATCACGCAGCGGCGGTCATTCTGGCCCACAACCATCCCTCCGGCGACCCAACACCAAGTCATGCCGATGTGCAATTGACTAAAACCCTAGCCAATGCCCTAGCTTTAATTGATGTGCGCACCCTGGATCATCTCATTCTGGGCGATGCTGGACGATGGAGCTCATTAAACCAGCTCGGCAAAATGCCCTAGCCTGCAGCGCTTGTCATAAAAGCTTCGAGGAGTCGTCAACTCCGCTTCATCTTTTCGTCATATTGGACGTCTAAGATAATCTCGTTTTAAAAACCCAATTTTAGGATGGAACAGATGAAGCTTAATAAACTTACCCTAGCATTTGGTTCAGTCATGCTGAGCTCTACCTTAGTATTGAGCGGCTGCATGGACGATGACGACAATACAACCGCACCTACCGCAACCGCTGCTGAAGCCAAAAGTGTCGCGTTTGTCGAATTTACTGAAACGCCCGCGCCAAGCACTGCCGAAGAGATAGCAAGCACCTATACCAAATCAAATGCGATTATTACCTATACCGATGGCAGCACGCAAACCTTCCCTTTAAGCTATGAAAAACTGTTTGGCGTACTCGATAAAGTCGGTTCAAACCCTCACCCAGCTGGCCAGTTATACGATGCCTCTGGCGCGCCCTTAATGGACAAAAATGGCGCACCGGTTGTTGCAGAAACGCCAGATGCCAATAGCTTGCTCAAAGTGGGCGATAAAATGTATATGGTTTCACATTTGGAATACGACTGGATTTTAGCAGATGGCAGTCGCGCGCCATCGCGTGCGCCAATGGGCATGATTCAAACGGCAATTGAGCAAGATGCCAAAACCGGTGATTTAGATGCGGTGGATCAAAAACCCATCGATTTCTCTGGCGTAAATGGCTTATGGATTCCTTGCTTTGGCTCACAAACGCCTTGGAACACCCATTTAGGCTCTGAAGAAGATTACGATCTGCAATATAACCCTTTAAGCAGCAGCTATAGCCGTACCACCGCCGGTTTGAATGTGATGACCAACACCTATTTCAAAGGCACCCAAACCGCCAATCCATATCACTATGGTTACTTCCCAGAAGTCACTGTCAACGAAGATGGCAGCAACTCTGTGGTCAAACACTACTCTATGGGTCGCGGGACCTGGGAAGCGTCTAAAGTCATGCCGGATGGTCGCACCGCCTACTACGGCGATGATGGCTCTAACGTTGCACTGTTTATGTATGTTGCGGACCGTGCTCAAGACCTTTCGGCCGGAACACTTTATGCCGGCAAAGTGACACAAACCGGCGCTTACGCTGGGAATTTCCAATGGGTTAAATTAGGTCACGCCACCGACAATGAAATCCGTGCGCTCGCTGACACTACCACCTTTGATGACATCTTTGTTAATCAACCTTTTGACAGCGCCAGCCAATCTTGTCCAGATGGGACTACTCGCGTTCGTGCCGGCTCCAGTTTTGATGAATGCCTCGCCGTCAAGCCAGGCATGGAACAAGCAGCCGCTTTCTTAGAAACGCGTCGTTATGCGGCACTGCGTGGTGCAACGGTTGAATTTAATAAGATGGAAGGCATTGCGGTTAACGATAAAGACAAGCATCTTTATATGGCAATTTCTTACTTGGACGGCGGCATGAAAGACAACAGCTTGCCTGCGAGTATGGAACATTTAAAAATGGCAAAAATCAACGCAGGTGCCACCTTCACCCTACCGATGCAAGCCAACAAAGTGGACACCGACAACACCCGGATTAACTCCAGCTATGTCGCCACGTCGATGTTTATCGAAGACAAGTTGATGGGGCGTGACATTGCTGCCGATGCCAAAGGCAACATCGCCGATCCAAGCTTCACCGCCAACACCGACAACCTCTTTTTCTCTGAGAAGATGCGTACCTTGTTTGTGGGCGAAGATTCTGGAACGCACGTGAATAACTTTGTCTGGGCCTATAATGTTGACAGCAAGAAGTTAACCCGCATTCTGACCAATATCGCTGGTGCGGAAGCAACCGGTTTGCAAGCCATCGAAGATATGAATGGTTTTGCTTATATTATGTCCAACTCACAGCACCATGGTGATTACATCAGCACCATGAATGCCGAACTCAAAGCGGCTGTGGAAGCAACCGGCAAGGTAAATAAATTGGATGCCAATTTTGGTTACATCAAAGGGATGCCTGCCATCAAGTAATCCATAGCGTCTAAAAAGTTAAAAAGCCAGCTTATGCTGGCTTTTTGCGCACTCCCCCATTTTCAACCCTAGGAACCGCCATGTCTTTCTTAAAAAAAGCCGGTTTTTTCGCCAGTGTCTCCTTAATGCTGACGGCCTGTCATGGAGACAACCGCAGCGAAAATCCCGCAAAGGCCCTAGACACCAATCTGGATGCCCATCCTTCCGCTCTCGTCGGCAGCTATATCAACCCATTGATGTTTGACAAGAACCCCTACCCCCAAATCCCCGCACAATGCTATACGGAAACCAGTCTTGGACGCCAAAACAGCTGCCTTTACTGTCACACAAATGGCTTATACGAGCTGGGAGTGGGCAATAACAACCCTCAAGCGGGTGCGATACCGATGGTCAATTTCCAAATCGACTATGGCTTTGACCCCTACAGTACTCAAGCGCCAACGGCTGCCAAAAACTATTGGGAAAACACCCTTTACCCAGAAAAGTTACAACAAGCGGTCGCGGCACTCAACCTAGACCCTCAAGCTTGGCGTATGGCCGAATATTGGCAAGAAGATAACTGGAGCCCAGCTTATCAGCAACGCCTCGGAAAAAGCACCGATTGGGATACCGGTATCAATCATCCAATGCGTTTATTGCCTGGTTTAAATCCCAAGGCTCTCCCAGCAGACTCAGATGGTTTTGTGCGTTCCAACGATTCAAAAGACCTCTACTTTCAAGATGCACTGGGGGGAAATACTGGCTGGCGGTCGGTGAATTTTATGCCCTACGGCATTTTCACCCCGCAGACCGGTTCCGTCTCAGGAATCTACCTGCGCTTACCGGCCATTTTTATGCAAAATCGTCAAGGGCAGTTTGATTTAGCCACCTACGACGCGAACTTGAATCTTCTCAAAACCGCAATCCAGAATCGGCTAACCGACAGCAGCCCGAAATTTTACCTAGGCATGGCTCATCGCGTGGCCGTCCAAGCGGGCGTCTATCCTCAAGGCACCGAACTGGCGCACCCTCTTCATTATGTTGATCCAAAAGCCGATGGAAAACAGAGCACCTTCCCTGGAATGCGTGCGCAACGCGTGAAAGAGATTCGCTATATGTACAAGGATGAAGACGTCAACCCGATGCAAGCTCGACCCGGTGATGGTAGCGGTGATCAAATTTACGGCAACGATGAGCAGGGCTGGGTTGATAATGGTGCCGGCTGGATTATTGCCGGCTTTATTGAAGACCAACAAGGCGAACTACGTCCGCAGACACGTGCTGAACTGACGCAATGCATTGGCTGTCATTCCGGCTTCCATTTCGCCACCAAAGACCCGAACTTTACCAGCGGAACCGGTAACAGTGTCGATAGTACTTGGGCTTTGCCAAGAGCATTTGAAGGCCAACTGGGCTGGCAGGAAATGGATTATTTAGGGATGAAGCTGCAAGAGGGGCTCGTGTTTTCGACCCGCGCTGAACCACAGAATCGTCACGCCAAAACCGGCGAATTTGCGCTGTTGTTAAACTACACCATCAGCGCCAATCTGTACGGCGTCATGCTAGAATCCATTGAGCAAAACTTACGCGAAACCATTCGGCAAGATCAAGGCTACTCCGCGGATTGGCCAGCCATTGATACCGACTCCCCCGAAAGTTTTGCCCAAAGCACCAAACAACGCCAAACCCTTCTGCGTGAATATACGGCTCATAAAGCCTACCTAACCCCTGAAGGAACAATTCACGGCTTCTTGCTCTACCCCAGCCTACAAGAAGCAATTGAGAACGCCCGCCGCTATCGGCAAGTGGTAGCCACACAGCGCTATGAACTGGGTAAAGATGTGTTTGCGCAAACGCCAATCGGTTATCGTCACTACCGCAGTACCGAGCAGGCAGAAGTCCGTAATGATGGCAGGGCCTATGCGTTTGGCGAAATCATTAGCGAGCGCTCAATTCAACTGGAAGACCCACGCCGCTTCGATTACAAAGCGGGCGATGGCGTCACCTTAATTGACGCCGAAACGCCCTTTAGCGAAGGTGGGACCTATTTTCCAAACTATGTGCCCTACTTAAAATAAGACCTTCACGCGCAAGCATCTGATTCTGCTTGGAAAGGTGCTTGCAATCCGTATTCAATTCGTGGATAATTCCGCGTTCTGATTTATCGCTGTCTTTTTGGACGGCTCGTAAATGTAGAAATATTCGAATATTTTTATTTAACACAGCTCCGCTAGTTCTTTGAATTAATTGGGCTTTTAATATCTAGAAGGGATTGAGAAATGTCTAGAGTATGCCAAGTGACAGGAAAAGGTCCTGCAGTCGGTAACAATGTTTCCCACTCTCACCGTAAAACTCGTCGTCGCTTCCTACCAAACTTGCAATCGCACCGTTTCTGGTTAGAAGCTGAAAGCCGTTTTGTAAAACTTCGTGTGTCAACTGCTGGTATGCGTATTATCGACAAAAACGGTATTGACGCCGTGATCGCTCAATTGCGTTCACGTGGTGAGAAAGTCTAAGGAGACTAATCATGCGCGATAAGATCAAATTAAAGTCCACCGAGTCTTCTTATTTCTATACCACGGATAAAAACAAGAAGAACATGGCTGGCAAATTCGAGATCAAGAAATACGACCCAATCGTTCGTAAACACGTCTTGTTCAAAGAAGCCAAAATCAAGTAATCTTACCCCGATTGTCTTGAGAGACCCGGTCCAAAAGACCGGGTTTTTTATTTTCTGAACCCAGATTGCTCACCTTCTTTGCCAATTGGACTGATAAGATAAGATGTGGCCAGAAAAGAGAAAATCCCTCCATGATTGAAAGTACCCTCAGCCAAATTCTGCTGCTGCTCGGCGTGACCGTGTTTATTATTCTGACCTTTCAGCGCTTACAAATTCCAGCCAGTTTGGGCTATTTACTGGTGGGCGTCATTTTAGGTGCGAATACCGCTGGCCCAGTTGTCAATCCGGACATGGTAAAAGTGATTGCCGAATTTGGCATTGTCTTTCTACTCTTTACCATCGGCCTGAGTTTCTCCATGGCGCAAATTTATGCTTCGCGTCACACCATTTTAGGCTTAGGAACCGCGCAAGTCGTCCTGACCACAGTCGTAATTGCCTTACTTCTCTATTGGATTGGCTTGACGCCAATGGTCGCGTTTGTGGTTGCGGCAGTTTTTGCCCAATCTTCAACGACGATTATTCTGAAACAACTGATCGAGCAGGGCGAAGAACAAACCCGTCATGGTCGCTTGGGCGTTACCATTTCGGTCTTCCAAGATATTACGGCGGTTCCGTTTGTGGTCGTCATTCCCGTTTTGGCGATGGCCAGTAGCCAAGCTTTGGTAAGCGATTTAAGCATGGCTTTATTCAAGGCCATTTTGGCTTTCCTGATTGTGTTTGTGCTGGGGCGCTATTTGCTCAAACCGTTGTTTCATTTGGTTGCGGCAAGACGCTCTGCTGAACTCTTTACCCTAACCGTTTTGTTTGTATCGTTAATCGCAGCATGGACCACCATGAGTTTTGGATTGTCTATGGCATTTGGCGCCTTCTTAGCGGGAATGATGCTGGCTGAAACCGAGTTTCGCCACCAAGTTGAGTCTTCCATTCGGCCTTTTCGCGATGTACTCTTAGGGCTCTTTTTTATCAGTATCGGGATGCTGGTCAACCCCGCAACTCTGCCGGATATTTGGCTTCAAGCATTGCTTGGGGCTTTGGCCCTCCTGTTTATTAAGTTTTTATTAGTTGCCCTTATTGTCCGTGTGTCCGGCTTGGATTTACACACCGCTTTACGCACCGGCTTATTGCTGGCGGTTGGCGGCGAGTTTGGTTTTGCGCTCTTGGCCATTGGCTTAGAAGTCAATATCCTTGAACAAGAAATTGCGCAGATTGCCTTAACAGCGGTGCTTTTCTCGATGATTTTGGCCCCAATTCTGATTCGATGGAACAACCCCATCGCCTCCTTGCTTTCTGGCAAAAACGACCGCATACCGACCGTTGACACCGCGGTTACCGCTCCAGAACTGCCGCAAACCCCTGGGCTCACAATCATCTGCGGTTATGGTCGAATTGGTCAAATTGTTGGCCATATGTTAGAAAAAGAACAGATTGCCTATATCGCTCTGGATATGGATGCTGGCCGAGTGAAGGAAGCCCGTTTGGCCGGCGAACCGGTTTTTTATGGTGACGCTTCTGAACCGAGCGTATTGGATGCGGTCGACGTGGCCAAGGCTAAATTGCTGATGATCTGTCACGATGACTTGCCTGCCGCACTCAAAACTTTGCGTTATGCTCGCACCCTGTCCAAAGACTTACCTATTTTGATCCGAACTCGCGATGATAAACCTCTCAATCCATTGCGCGAAGCCGGAGCCACTGAGGTGATTCCAGAAACCTTTGAAGCGGGATTAATGCTGGGTTCTCATGCGTTAATGGCCTTAAAAATGCCTTTGATTAAAGTAGCCAAAACGTTAGAACTGCATCGAACTGAGCGCTATCAGATGATGCGTGAGCTGTTTCGCAGTACGGTAGAAATTAATGAATGTCGCAATTTACCGGCTTACTTACACTCAGTCGTTTTAACCGAGGGCAGTTCAGCCATTGGCAAAACCCTGGCGGAGCTGCCATTAGCGGACAAAAATATTCAGCTCAATGCCCTTGTACGCAATGGCGAAAGAACCCTCGAGCCGGCAGCGGATACCCGATTGGAAATGGGAGATGTGCTGGTGTTATTTGGCTTGGAAAATGATATCCGCCATATGGAAAGTGCACTCACCAACTGCGCACTTTGCTAAGCGAATTAAAGACGAATCGGGCAGACAAAATCCGCGGGTTTGACTGCCAGAATCGAAAACTCAGCCCGCTCAAGAATATTTTCTGCGGTATTGCCAATCAGCAACCCAGCCAAACCACTGCGCCCCACCGTTCCCATAACCAAGAGATCGATTTGCTGACGCAAACTGTGCTCAAGGATTGCTTTGTCTGCCGCTCCTTCAACCAAAAACGCCTGCAAACGATTGGCATCCGCCTCGGCTTCCTGCAGCTCGACATCCAACGCCATTTTTCGCTGCAAATAAAGCTGCTCCTTCAATTGCGCCCACTGCGATTCCTCCAAATTGGTATCCCAATGACGAACGAGGTTTTCTAAATCGGCTTGCCACGCGTGTACTACTTGCCAAGAACGCTTTCCAGCCATGCGCTGCGCCCAGTACAACAATTGCTGGTTAAGCGGCGAAGGCTTCGGCGGCCAAGTCTCTAAGTTCACATCCAAACTTGCCAAAACGCGCTGAAAGGGCAAAACAGCGTTAGGCTTTTGCAGCAGCAATGGAAACGGACATTTTCTTAACAGATGCATTTCTTGACTGCCTAGCAGAGCGGAGTTTAACCCTTGTTGCTGAGGTTCAATTTGTTTTACCACCCACTCCGGTTGCCGTTCAAGCGCATGCACAATCGCCTGATAAAAAAGCTTACCAAAACGAACCACCTGCTCAACCTTTACGCCAACGGCGGCACCTTGCTCGACCCAATTTGCTCGCTTTAAATAGGCTTGTTGTTCAGCGCGCTGCTTTTGCGCAGCGAGGTTCGGCATAAACTCTTGCATTAACCAAAGGCTCTCTAACTCTGGCAAGACGGTCAACACCTCTAATTGAGCACCCTGCTCGGCCGCGCAACCCAGCATCCAATCAAATAAAGCCTGCTCAGCTTGGGGAAATTGACTAATCAACAACCAGACTTTTTGGCTCATACCACTCTCCTTTTCGATCCGTGCAAGATTTTGATAATACCTAAAGCCAATCCACTTTCCAAACGATTCAATGAAATCGATTTCTGCCATGCTTATTAATACAAAGACTGGAAAAACTTATACACATGTTGTACATTTCATTTATTTTTCCCCGCTTACCAATTGGAGAAGCCATGTCCCTGTTTGACGTACTTGATTCGGAAGAAGCCATTTCACGCATTATTGAAATGGCCTGGGAAGACCGTACCCCTTTTGAAGCGATTGAATCGAACTATGGTTTAACCGAAAGCCAAGTCATTGCCTTGATGCGGCGCAACCTCAAATCCAAGAGCTTTAAAGTCTGGAGGGAACGGGTCAGCGGTCGTAAAACGAAACACCTAAAACTACGTTCTGAAGCGGTGACTCGCGGCTATTGTGCGACTCAATACAAAATTCGTCGCGGCTGGTAAAGTGCTCAAAACGCCCTTCTCAAAGAGAATACCTTGGGTATCCCAACTTAGTCATTGCAATGTACCAAGCGCCTTCTATAATCCGTACACTCTTGCATTCTTAAGTGACGTCTATGCCCGAACTTCCCGAAGTTGAAACCACACGCCTTGGTCTGATGCCGGCTTGTGCGAACGCTACCATTGCCGAATTTATCGCTCGTACACCGAAACTGCGCTGGCCGATTGATCCAAAATTACCCGAAATTTTAGCCATGCAGCCGATTGTTGACTTGCAACGACGAGGAAAATATCTTCTACTGCAAACCTCGCCTGGAACCTTATTAGTGCATCTTGGTATGTCTGGTTCTTTGCGAATTTTGCCCAGCGCGACGCCAATCCAAAAACATGACCATGTGGATATCGTGTTAACAAGTGGACAACTCATTCGTTTGAATGACCCACGCCGTTTCGGTGCGGTCTTATGGCACCCAAGCCAGCTTCAATCGCCACACCCACTGCTGGCTAAATTGGCTCCAGAACCCTTTGACACTGCATTTAATGCTGATTATTTTTATCAGAAAACCCGTACAAAACAGGTAGCGATTAAGACCGTGGTGATGGATTCGGCAATTGTGGTGGGGGCAGGAAATATCTATGCGAATGAATCTTTATTTTTAAGCGGAATTCATCCGCTCACGCCAGCCAAAAGCTTAAGCCTAAGCGAATGCACAACCTTAGTGAACCAAATTAAAAACGTTTTGCGTAAAGCTATTGAACAGGGCGGCACCACATTGAAAGATTTTATGAGCCCCGAAGGAAAACCCGGCTACTTTGTGCAAGCCCTGCAGGTCTATGGCCGTGAAGGGCAAGCCTGCCAGCACTGTAAGACGCCAATTCAAAAAATCGTCATCAATCAACGCGCCAGTTTTTTCTGCCCTTGCTGCCAGCCCAATCCCCTCCACGCAAGTTCCGCTGACTAAAAAGCCGATTCGTTAAGTCTGGCTTGAAACTGAAAAAGGGATGACAAAGCGTTGAAAACGCGTAGATTGGCTTGAGTCTAATCGAGGCGATGGCTAATATGACTGTTTATTTCATAAGATGCCTACGATATGAATTTTATTCCGCGTCCCATTTTGGCTTTGGCTATCCTGTCCTTATCTGTGAGCCTAAGCGGCTGCGATGCCAATCCGCCCGCTCCAGTTGAACAGTGGCCCTTGGTTGACAATTGCAATTTGCATCAAGGCCCTTGCAGCAGTGAATACCAAGGTGCAAAAGTCACGTTAAGAATGGATCCGCAACCCATTCCAATTGCTCGTCCTTTGGGCGTCCAAGTCGATTTGGAGCAACTAAATCCTCACCAAATGCAATTGGATATTTCTGGCATCAATATGTATATGGGTTATAACCGAGTGACCTTAACTTCAACCAAACCCCACCATTGGGTAGGCACCTCAATGCTGGCTTTTTGCACCGCCGAAACCATGCAATGGCAACTGACCCTAATGCTCGAGGAAAACGGCAAGCAAATTCAGATTCCCTTTTTATTAGAAACCTCAAATCGCGGCCAATAACCGATCCTCACACATGACGATAAACCTTATAGGCAGAAATCAACAGCAAAGCAGCTAGCATAAGTAACAGCATATCAGTCGCGACAAAACGTAGCAGATAACCGCCTAAAGCTGCGCCGGCAATCGAACCGAATATCATCGCCACCGCAAAACGTTTTTGTTCAATGACCACTGCAAAACGTGCATCTTTACGATAACGTGCCAAACCCGTCAGCATGGTCGGCAAACTGACCATCATCGCCAAGCTACCGGCAAGAATAATATCTGCACCGAACAACAGCATAATTGTCGGAATCAATAATTCGCCCCCAGCAACGCCCATGACCGAGGCCACCACGCCGATTGCAAAACCTGCACTAATGCCGAAAAGTAAACGTTCAGCAAAACTGAGCTGCCAATCCAACTGACCGGAAAACGAATGCCCCCAAACCAATAATGCCGCCATGCCGATCAATAACAGTGCAATCAGTTTATACAGCGTTTGATTGGCCAGTTTGGTGACCCAATCTGCGCCTAACCATGCGCCAATCAAACTGCCGGCGAGCAAAGTGAAGATAATCTCGCTATGGCGCCATAATTCAGTAAAAGGCACCACATCACTGCGAAAGACAATCGCTGAGGCGACCACCACCAAACTCATAACCTTATTCAACATCACCGCCTGAATTGCGGCAAAACCGTAATAACTAATCAGCAACGGCAGACGAAATTCAGCACCGCCAAGACCGATCAAGCCACCTAAGGAGCCGACTGAAAGTCCGCCCAAAAAACTCTTTAGATCACTACGCTGCTGCACTACTCACTCCAAAAACTTTTATATATTTTAGGATATAACGAATAAACCCAAAAATTCATGACTCAAAACGGCTATTCCGCCAACGCGACGGATTTAATCAGCGCAAACAGTTTCATTCCGTTTGCTAGCTGCAAACGCTGTGCCGAGTGTTCGGTGATTGCGGAAAACAATTTCTGTCCATCTGCCAGTTCCAAGCGAACTAGCACACGATGATTTTGTTCTGGGAGGATTGCCAGCACGGTAGCTGACAGATGATTGATAATACTTAACTGTTGCGGATCCGAAAGAGCAAGAGAGACGTCTTTTGCCAAAACTCGAACCCGCACGGAAGATTTCTTCAGCTCCGTCAAGTCCGAAAGCCAAAGCGTATTTGCCCCCATCTGGATCGGGCGCAAACCGTGTTCAACACTCAAAGGTATTCCTTGTAACACCGACACCGCGCCTTCATCGTCAAACAGCGGCGAATCAATACGCGATAGCGACTCTTGCAAGGTTTCAATGCGCTCGATTTGTCCATTTGCCATAAACACAATTTGATTCGCCAAACGCTCCACTTCTGCTGGCGCATGCGTGATATACAAAACGGGGATTTGGTAGGCGCTAACAATGTCTTCAATCAGCGTCAACATCTCGGCTTTGGAACGCCAATCTAGAGCTGACAAGGGCTCATCCATACAGAGAATATCGGGACGCGTTAGCAAAGCACGGGCAATTGCCACCCGCTGTTTTTCGCCGCCGGAGAGAAAATTCACACCCCGATCGAGTTTATCGGCAATGCCAACGCGGCTCACGATTTCAGCAAAATCGGCAGGCTGCACCGATTTTGGCAAACGTTTAACCGCATACATTAAATTCTGACGCACCGTCATATGCGGAAACAAAGCCGCATCTTGGAACACAAAACCGATGTGACGTTTTTGCGTTGGCAAAGCTTGCCTACCGTTTTGCCAACAGACATCACCAAAATAGAGTTCACCTTCGGTGTGCTTATCCAAGCCGCTGATAGCACGCAACAAGGTAGACTTACCCGAACCAGAGCGCCCAAATAGCACCGTTACGCCTTCTAACGGCAACTCAAAATAACCGGAATTCAGTGCAAAATTGCCAAGTTTTAAATAAAGATTTCCACTTAGAGTTGTCACATTTTTTCCATATATTTTGTATTTAGATTACTGATAAAAATTCAGTTATCAAGGCACTCGGTGCGCCGTGTAATAACACTGCATAAGCGAACGAATAAGGCAGAGAAGTGTGTTTTTAACGAAATCTAGCCTACTTTTACGCCAAATCGTCGATTAATTCCGTACACCAACATCAGCACCAACAGCGAAAAAATCAACATCATTGCTGAGAGCACATGCGCTTGGTCATATTCCAGGCTTTCAACATGGTCGAAGATATCAATCGACACCATTCGCGTTTCACCCGGAATATTGCCGCCCAGCATCAAAACCACACCAAACTCCCCCACCGTGTGGGCAAAGGTCAAGGTAGCCGCCACTAAAAAACCACGTTGTGAAAGCGGTAAAACAATCGTAAAAAAACGATCTAAAACATTCGCGCGCATCGTTGCGGCGGCATCCAATAGCTTCTGCGGCACGGCTTCAAAAGCGTGCATTAACGGCTGGACGGCAAACGGCAACGAATAAAACACTGAGCCAACAATCAAGCCGGTTTTGGAAAAGGTCAGCTGGCCTTCGTAGCCGAAAAAGCGCAGAAACTCGGTGACATAACCATTAGGGTTGAAAATAATCAATAGATAAAAGCCAAGGACCGTCGGCGGCAAAACCAAAGGCAAAGCAACCAAGGCTTCCAGCACAATTTTGGAAGCGCTCTGCATTCGTGCCATCCACCAAGCCAAAGGGGTTCCAATTAAAAGCAAAATCACCGTTGTCCACGCGGCCACTTCTAAAGTCAACCAGATTGGCTGAAGACTGACTTCAACTCCAAAAATTGTTACCATTGCCTGCTTCTCGGTGCCTGTGTGCTGAAAAAATTAAGGGGTACTATAGCCATAAGCGTGAATAATCTCTAACGCCTTAGGGGTTTTTAAGTAATCAAAGAAGGCCTTAACTGCCGCATTGTCTTTGCCCCGTTGCAAAATAACCGCGCCTTGTTTAATCGGCTCATATTCTGCTTGCGGCACGACCCAATATTCCCCTTTTTTATAGATCGGACTTTGCGGATCGACAATCTGAGAAAGTGCGACAAAACCAATGGGGGCGTTGCCAGTTGCCACATATTGGAAGGCGTGCGCAATACTTTCGCCATTCACTAACTTACCTTTCACACCGTCGTATAACCCTTTGCTCTTTAGAAACGCTTCGGCGCGCTCTCCATATGGCGCAGTGCGTGGATTCGCCATAGAAAGATGCTTGAATTTGGCCTCTTTTAGGACTTCCAACGGTTGCGTTTTGACCGGATATTGTGAACTGTAAAGCGCAATCTGTCCTTGGGCGTAAACAAAATAACTACTTTTTAATCCTAATCCGTCATCAATTGTCTTTAATGGACTGCGCTCATCTGCACCAAAAAACGCATCAAACGGCGCGCCGTTTTTCACTTGCGCATACAATTTTCCGGTCGGCCCAAAAGAGAACTTCAATTGATGTCCGGTCTCTTTGGTAAATTCTTCTCCAACCATTTCAATGGTTTTGGTGAAATTCGCCGCCACCGCAATGGTTGCACTTTCTGCGAGTACCAATGCGCTATAAAACGGACTTGTTACCGCCACGAGAACTGCCGCTAAGAAGGTTTTTTTCATCTCTTCACCTCTAAACAAACCTAGATTTATATGTAATCTACTACATATCGAAAGTACTAAAAAAACCAGTCTCAAAAACTGGCCTAAAAAATTAATCTGCTACCGCCAATAAAACATGGGATGCCTTGACTAAAGCACACGCTGAATGGCCAACTTTTAAATCCAAAGCCTCGACCGACGCGTTAGTCACGATGGCGGAAATCTTATTGCCGCTCTCCAACTGCAGGGTGACATCGCTGTTCACCGCCCCTTGTTCCAGCTCGACAATCTCGCCACAGAACTGGTTACGCGCACTGGTTTTCATCCCAGCGATATCTTCGGTCAAAATGACCCAACTGGCTTTAATCAAAGCATACACATCGCTGCCGATTTGCAATCCCAAGCGTTCGAGGCTGCTTGGGGTTATCTGCGCCACCACTTGGGTCGCATTGCCCACGGCAACAATCACTTCACAATTGACTTCACCATATTGAATCGACTTGACGGTGCCGTGAAACAAATTCCGTGCGCTGGTTCTCATCGAAATTTTCCTCATAATTTCCAACTGCGATAAGACACCTGGAGACATTTCCTCTAAGTGTCGCATCCAATGCTGCATCTGCTCTTGAAACAGCAAGTAGGCATTCAGCAAAGCTTTACCAGCTTCGGTTAATTCCATCCCGCCGCCGCCGGTGCCGCCTTTTTGTGCAATCACAATTTTTTCACCCGCTGCTTCTGTCATCGCCTCGATGGACTGCCATGCGCCCTTGTAGCTCATGCCACACGCCTTTGCCGCCTGAACAAGTGAACCCAAGGAAGCAAGCTTGTTTAAGAGCTCCAAGCGGCGTTGACCCGATCGCGTTTGCTTAGAACCGAGCAAAAAATTCTGTACTAATTGTTCAGGTTGCTGTTTATCCACGCGATATACCCTAATGTTTACAACGCTGTGAAATATAACAGCCCCACGAAAAACGGGCAAGTGAAATTATCAAGGGAAATGCTCTGGAAAAATTAACGTTGCTTGCCAATCCAAGCTTGGAGAGCCTCTGCAGAATCCAGATATTCAACCGATTCAATCTCAAGCTGGTTTAAGGTGATGGCGCTGACCTTATCTGCTTGGCGCGGCCAAGCATCAAGCTGGGCAGACTCTTGCACAATCCCGACACGGAAAGGGTAATCCTGCATTTTCGGAATGGCAAACAACTTGGTTACCAAACTTGGCATAGCTGAAACATCCGCAACATACAGACCCTTTTTGGCTGCCAAATCGGTCATTTGTAACGCATCCAAACTTTCCTTCACCAACTTACCCGATGCCTTATCACTCGAGAGTAACAACCATTTGGTTTGAGCATTTAACTCAATCGCTTGCTCATGTTGATCTTGGAATTGCGTAGCCTTGAGTGATTCGGCCAACACACCAAAACTGCTCAAACTCAACAAACTCGCCATAAGCATTTCACGAAATTTCATCTTCTCTACCCCTTTTGTTCATTTAATCCATAAAAAAACCACGATTAAGACCGGCTTAACCGTGGTTTTTCGACTTACGTCACGCGGTAAACTTACAGAGACTTACAGCGATTTGGTGCAGAAGTAGAAGTCTTTACACTCATACTCGCCAGACGCCATGCGTTTTTTCGCTTCTTCAACGGTTGCCGC
>JAFGXP010000009.1 GCA_016936535.1 Thiotrichales bacterium
ACACAACGCAACCCCCAAAACCCTCTTTTTTTCACTTTTTTACCCTTTTTTTAGCCTTTTTTTCAATCCAATCACTTATACACCCCAGTCCACATCTTATCCACAGGGTTACTCACTTCTCTTCTCAACTGAACACTCTTTATCGCTGTTATAAACTGAAAAGCCGCATCCATTGGTGCGGCTTTTCGGTAAGAAGACTTGGCAACGGTTTAAGTTTTGTCTTATTGCAAAGTCACTCGAGCAAATTTACGTTTACCAACTTGATAAACGGATGTTGTGCCGATTGGCATCAGCTGTTTTGAGTCCTCGACTTTTTCACCGTTAATTTTAACCGCGCCTTGTTGAGTCATCCGATGGCCTTCAGAAGTCGTTGCTACCAAACCGGCTTCTTTTAAAAGATTTGCCAGGGGCATCTCACCCTGCAAGGTGACTTCTGGCATTTCATCCGGAATTGCATTTTTAGAGAACTTGGTTTCAAAATCATTTAATGCTGCATGCGCGGCTTCTGGGGAGTGGAATCTTTCAATCAGCTCTAGGGCTAATTTCACTTTTACATTACGTGGGTTTTCACCTTCCGAGACAGCCTGCTTCAATCCCTCAATCGTTTCAATTGACTCAAAGGAAAGCAACTCGTAGTAACGCCACATCAATTCATCAGAAACTGACATGACCTTACCGAACATATCATTCGGTTCATCTTTAATGCCGATGTAATTACCTAATGACTTCGACATTTTCTGCACGCCGTCTAATCCTTCCAAAATCGGCATGGTCAAAGTACACTGCGGCTTTTTCCCAAAATAGCTTTGCAGTGTGCGTCCCATTAGCAAATTGAACTTCTGATCCGTGCCACCAAGCTCAATATCTGCGTCCATAGCTACAGAGTCATAGCCTTGAACCAATGGATAAAGAAATTCATGGATGGCAATCGGGGTACCTGATTTATAACGATCCTCAAAATCGTTACGCTCCAGCATACGCGCTACGGTTTGTGATGCAGCAAGCTTAATCATATCGGCTGCCGTCATTTGTCCCATCCAATCTGAGTTAAACAGTACCGTGGTTTTGGCTGGATCGAGGATTTTAAATACCTGCTCTTTATAAGTCTCGGCATTTTTAGCAATGGCTTCTGGCGACAAGGGTGGCCGGGTTGCACTTTTGCCGGTTGGGTCACCAATCATCGCTGTAAAGTCACCAATTAAAAACAGGATTTCATGCCCTAAGTCTTGGAACTGTTTCAACTTATTAATAAGTACGGTGTGACCCAAATGCAAATCGGGCGCGGTTGGATCAAAACCGGCTTTGACTCGCAAAGGTCTGCCGCTCTCCAGTTTTTCGATTAACTCTTTTTCAACCAGAAGTTCTTCTGCACCACGCTTAATGATGGCTAATTGTTCTTGGACTGTTTTCATATCGTTTTTCTTTGGTTAGAAGTGCATACAGCACAATGGCATTGAGTTTGGGCAGGAGCTTAACCGCACAACACAGTGTCGGTATTTAATTGCAACTTGCCGGTAAGCTCTGAAACGGATTGAAGATTATGTTGCTGTAAATATTTAGCAATTCCCTGATTCACCTTCTTTACGATAAGTGGATCTTTTGCAATCGCTGTACCGATGGCCACCATAGAAGCGCCGGCGAGAAAAAATTCAATCGCATCTTCTGCACAGGCAATCCCGCCCAAACCGATAATAGGAATATTATGCTGTTTCGCAACTTGGTAAACTTGATGCACTTTTAACAGGGCGATCGGTTTTATCGCTGGGCCAGACAAGCCTCCCTGGTTATTTCCCAGAGTCGGTTTCTGGGTTTGAATGCTGATTTGCATCCCCATTAACGTATTAATTGCGGATAGCGCATCGGCACCGGCATCAATCACCCGTCGTGCACCCTCAGCAATGTCGGTTTGATTTGGGGACAACTTGACAATGAGCGGCTTGCTCGTCTCGGCTCGGCAGGCTTCAACCACGCGCGCGGCCATATCAGGATCATTTCCAAACGCAGCGCCCCCTTTTTTGACATTTGGGCAGGAGATATTAATCTCCATTGCCGGAAGCGACGTCTGGTCAAACAATCGCACAACTTGGGCATACTCTTCAATGCTTGAACCCGATACATTAATGATATAGCGTGTTTCATCGAGATTTAATTGCGGCAAATACTTTGCTATCACCTCATGAGCGCCTGGATTTTGCAAACCAATTGAATTCAATAAACCGCTGGGCGATTCCATGACGCGTTCAGGCTTGTTGCCTAGCTTGGGTTGCAAGGTAGTCCCTTTTAAGAAAACCGCACCAACGTCCTTATTAGAAAAGCCATAGACAGACGGGTATTCTATGCCGTATCCTGCGTTGCCCGATGCCATCGCCACCGGAGATTGGCATTGAATGCCACAAATATTGACTGACAAATCCATAAAGACTTCCTAAATTATGTTGCATATTATTTTGTTTGAGCCGGAAATCCCGCAGAACACCGGCGCACTGATTCGCTTGAGTGCCAATATGGGTGCACACTTACACTTAATTCATCCCATCATGTTTGACTTGAGTGAAAAAAAAGTACGCCGTGCTGGACTGGATTATGCGGAATTAGCAAATGTCCATGAACATCCAAATTTGACCGACTGCTTGGCCAAGATTCAACCCAATCGGGTCTTTGCCCTCACCACCAAAACCACTCGCTATTATACCGATGAGAAATTTCTAGACGGCGATGCGTTCTTGTTTGGACCAGAAAGTCGCGGCCTACCAAAGGAAATCGTTGAAAGTCTACCGTTTGAACAGCGTCTTACCATTCCTATGGTGCCGGGTGGACGAAGCTTGAACCTAGCCAATGCGGTTTCGGTTGTAGCTTATGAAGCTTGGCGTCAGCTGGACTTCAATAAGAACCTTTCCTAACCCAGTTCAACCACGGAGCCCGCGACGAGGCATTCCATAAAACGCTTTGGTACTTTGCCTCTCCGTGGTGCAGTAAGCGATTAGGACTGAGCTTCCGCTTTTCCATCCCGTGCGAGCAAAGCTCTCGCGGCTTGCTGAGGACGAATACTGCCCTCTACCAGATGATAAACCTGTTGCATAATCGGCAAGTCCAGCGCTAACTGTTCAGCGAGCTGATGCACGGCTCGAACCGCTTTCACCCCCTCGACGACCTGACCAATCTTGTCAATGACCGCTTCAACTTGAGCACCTTCCTGCGCCAATTGAAAGCCAAAACGTCGATTACGCGATAAATCATCGGTACAGGTTAAAACCAAATCCCCTAAACCCGCTAAACCCATCATCGTTTCATTCTGCCCCCCAAGCGCATGGCTGAGACGCATCATTTCAACCATACCACGGGAAATCAAAGCGGCACGTGCATTCGCCCCTAACCCAAGGCCATCCGACACGCCGGTGGCAATTGCCATGATGTTTTTGTAGGCCCCTCCTACTTCAACACCAACCACATCATTCTGAGTGTACATCCGAAAATTCTCATGATGAAAAACTTGCGCCCAGAACTCCGCTTGCACAAGCTTTCGTGACGCGCTAACCATTGCCGTTGGCAATCCTTTGGCAACTTCAGTGGCAAAAGTTGGGCCAGAGAGCACCGTTAAACCGGCGTCAACCCCAAAAACCTGCTCAGCAACCTGATGCAACAAACACAAGGAATCCGGTTCAAATCCCTTGGTAGCCCAAGCAATCGGTATTTGATGGGACGGCGGTAACACGGTGGACAACGCCTTCAGCACCTCGCGAAATACATGGCTTGGCACCACAACTAATACCGCTTGCGCCTGCTGAACAGTCTCGGATAAACATTCAGTTACTCGCAAGGAATCGGGAAAAGGAAAGTCTTTCAGATAACGATGGTTTTGGCGCGCGACTCGCATTTCCTTTGCGGCTTGAACACTGTGTGTCCAGAGATTAACTCTATAACCGACACGGGACAAATGGATAGCCAAAGCCGTGCCCCAAGCGCCCGCACCCAAGACCGCAATTGGCGCGGAAACTGTATTTATTGGCGAATGCATTTTCGCTGACAAGCCTTGATGTTATTGCGCGTTGGCTTGTTGCGCTTGCAAATGCTCGTGGTACATTGCTTCAAAATTAACGGGCTCCAGTAGCAACTGAGGAAAGCCTCCACGGGCAACCAAATCAGACACCGTTTCACGAGCGTAAGGGAACAAAACGGTTGGGCACTGCACCCCAAGAAGATAATTCAACTCTTCTTCACGAAAGCCTTGTAATGTGAAGATACCCGCCTGCTCCACTTCACACAAGAATGCGGTTGTCTCTTCAACCTGAGTGGTAGCTGTGACACGCAAAATAACATGAAATACGTTTTCAGTTAAACCCGTGCTCTCAACATTAAGATCGACGGCTAACTTTGGCTGAAACTGAGTAGTAAAAAGAGCAGGGGTGTTCGGCGATTCAAATGAAATATCCTTGGTATAAATTTTTTGGATAGAAAACACCGGTTGCGCTTGTTCAGACATGGAACTTCCTTTAGATAAAGATCGATTTAATGAGGGTGGTACATATAAAAGAGCAGGCCAAAAGGCCTGCCGATGCGATTCATATCGTTAAGCGTAAAATCCGCCAGCCAAACTGACAGCATGCCAGAATGACTAAAAATCAATCTCACCTTTACGCGCGAAGCAATTGATCCAACTGGCCGGAGCGATCCGCCGCAGAAAGATCATCAAACCCCCCAACATGATGCTCACCGATAAAAATCTGCGGCACCGTGTTGCGGCCAGTTTTCTCTTCCAGAGCGGCCCACGCATGACGATCATTGCCAATATCAATCATCTCGTAAGAGACCCCTTTACTGTCTAACAGGCGCTTCGCCATATTGCAAAAGGGACATGTACGAGTTAAATAAATCACTACCTTGGGCATAGAAGATTCCTTTTCTGCAGAATGGACGGTTATGACTGGGGATTTTTGCGGTTTTTTTTCGAGCGCTCTCGCCCTACGGGCAGACCGCCCGCTTTCCAAGCGGTAATTCCACCACTGAGATTAAAAACGGATTGATAACCGTTCTTCGCCAAGATGCCAGCCGCACGCGAAGAGCGTCCACCACTGAGGCAATAAACCAAGATTGGCTGTGTTTTATCTGCTGGCAACTGACTCAATTTGGCCGGCAATTCCGAAACCGAAATATTCAAGGCATTGCCAATATACCCTTCTCGATACTCACCTGCGGAGCGCACATCGAGCACAAAAGCCTCGTCGTTATACAGACGAATCGCCTCGTCTGTGCTGACCGTTTTAAACCCCGAAATTTTATCGCCTACATAGCTGTAAACCAGCATCAGCACGACAACCAGTAGCGCAATAAACAGCAACAGCTGCTCTTGCATAAATTCAACAAACATTTGTCTTCCTTTTCAGAGTGGCCAATCAAACCTCGTGATTTTAACAGTGTAAATCGCTACAATAAACGCAATTTTTGCAATTTTTAAACGGAACAATCATGGCCCAAGAACAAAAAAGTAAGAGTCTTGTCAAATATCGTCCAACTGGCCTCATCATTCTTGATGGCTGGGGACACCGCGAAGAAACCGCTTTCAATGCTATTGCACAAGCTAATACGCCAAACTTCGACAAGCTGATGGCCGAAAACCCCAACACGCTTATCAGCACTTCAGGTCTGGACGTTGGCCTACCACACGGACAAATGGGGAACTCTGAAGTTGGGCACCTTAACTTAGGCGCTGGACGGGTGGTCTATCAAGACCTCACTCGAATTCAAAAAGACATTGATGACGGCCGTTTTTCCCAAAACAACGCTCTTTTAAACGCCATCGACAAATCGGTTGAGCGCGGACGTGCTGTTCACATTATGGGCTTGCTTTCCGATGGCGGCGTCCATTCGCACATCAGTCATCTAAAGGCTGCCATGACCTTGGCTGTGCAAAGGGGCGCAAAAGCCCTGCTGCACATTTTTACCGATGGCCGCGATACCGCGCCACAAAGCGCCCTGCAATACATTGAAGAGATGGAACAGCATCTTGAAGCGATTGGCGGTGGCCGCATTGTTACCGTTACCGGTCGTTTCTACGCGCTCGACCGCGACAATCGCTGGGAGCGCATCCAAGAAGCTTACAATGTGATCTGTTGCGGGGAAGCGCAATTCAGCGCCAACTCAGCCAAAGAAGCGGTCGAAATGGCCTATGCTCGCGGGGAAACCGATGAATTTATCCAACCAACAGTCATCTTGAGTAAAAAAGGCAAGACGGCACGAGTCAAAGATGGCTCATCGATGATTTTCATGAACTATCGCTCCGATCGCGCACGTCAAATCACCAGTGCATTTATTATGAGCGACTTTGGTGATTTTCATCGCTGCAAGGTACCGGTACTCTCCGCTTTTGTCACGCTGACCGAATACAACAAAAATTTTGAAAATTTCGGTGCCAGCATCGCCTACCGTCCTAACAAGCTGAAAAACACTTTTGGTGAATACGTCTCCAACTTAGGACTGACACAGTTGCGAATTGCTGAGACCGAAAAATATGCTCACGTCACCTTTTTCTTAAATGGCGGCATTGAAGCCCCCTATAAAGGCGAGGAGCGTATCCTTGTTCCCTCACCTAAAGTACGAACTTATGATTTACAACCGGAAATGAGCATTGTTGAACTCACCGAAAAACTGATTGAAGCGATTGAATCGGATAAATACGACACCTTTATTTGCAATATTGCCAACCCCGATATGGTCGGACACACGGGTAATTTCCCTGCCTGTATTAAGGCGGTTGAGGCCGTGGACTTAGCGCTCGGAAAAATCCTAGCCGCGATTGAAAAGGCTGGTGGACAATGCATTGTTACCGCAGACCATGGCAACATGGAAATGTTGCAAGACCCGATTACTGGTGAACCTTTCACCTCGCACACCACCTTTCCGGTGCCTTTTGCTTACTTTGGCCCACGTAAAGAAATCGCTTTGCGAAGCGGAGGGCGCTTGCCGGATGTCATTCCAACCCTACTGGATATGATGGAAATCCCGCAACCGGAAGAGATGGATGGGGTCAGCCTTATCCAAAAATAAGCGCGCTACCCAGCAGTTTCGCAAGACCATGACGATTGACGAATCGCATGGTCTTTTTGCTTTTCTGAGTCGGTCTTTTCGGGCTAAATGATTGATAAAATCGGCATGGCATGCGCAGATTTCAATTTCCAATAAAACGGCGTTTACAGTATAATCTGCCGCCCAATTTTTTATTTTTAACGCGTCCTAATAAATAAATCGCTTACAAATCAACTTATTAATATTGATTTGATTAGACTTGATGTCAAAACAGGGAACTGATTATGAATCCATTACAATCGCATCCGGGCCTGAATATTTCCGGCCTCTACTCTCCAGAGTTTGAAAAGGAGAACTGTGGTTTTGGTTTGATCGCCAATATGGACGATAAACCAAGCCACTGGGTGGTCCAAACGGCTATTCTATCCCTTGCCAATATGACGCACCGAGGCGGGGTCGCCGCAGACTGCTGTACTGGCGATGGTTGTGGACTTCTAATCAAAAAACCGCACAACTTTTTGACCAAAATTGCGCAAACGCTCGATTTTGCGCTGGCACCCATCTATGCCGTAGGCATGGTGTTTTTAAACAAAGACATTCAGAAAGCCGATTTAGCACGCGCCACACTTGAAAAACACCTTGCTGAAAAAGGCCTTCAAGTAGCGGGCTGGCGTGAAGTGCCTGTACGTTCCGAGGTGTTAGGCGCACAAGCCTCCGGTATGGAGCCCAAAATTGAGCAGATTTTTGTCAATGCCGCCAACGGGATGGATGAAGCGGAATTCAACCGCATACTGTTTACCGCACGGCGTAAAACCGAGATGGACATCGAACCACAGGACGCAACCTTTTATGTCGCCTCATTGAACAGTCAATTACTGGCCTATAAAGGATTGGTCATGCCGCGTGAGCTGCCTGAATTCTTCCTGGACTTAAAAAATGAAGACTTCACCTCCTCGGTGATTTCGTACCACCAACGGTTTTCAACCAACACCACGCCACAATGGCGCTTGGCGCAACCTTTCCGCTTTTTAGCGCATAATGGCGAACTCAATACCATTAAAGGTAACCGTAACTGGGCTTTGGCACGTCAGAAGAAATTTGTCACGCCTCTGCTGCCTGAACTGCCCAACCTAAAGCCTCTCGTTGCACAAACAGGCTCCGACTCCAACTCGCTAGACAATATGCTTGAAGTCTTGATGATGGGCGATATGCATATTTTCCAGGCATTACGTCTGCTCGTTCCTCCGGCTTGGCAGAATATTCCGCACATGGACCCCGATAAAAAAGCTTTCTTGGAATACAACTCCATGCACATGGAACCATGGGATGGCCCAGCCGGGATGGTATTGAATACAGGCAAATACGCCATTTGTGGCGTTGATCGTAACGGACTGCGTCCAACTCGTTATGTCATCACCAAAGATCGTCATATTACCTTTGCGTCTGAAATCGGGGTCTATCCTTACGCACCCGAAGACGTGGTTGAAAAAGGCCGTCTAAAACCTGGGCAGATGATTGCAGTGGATTTAGAAACAGGAACACTGCTTAAACCGGATGAAATCGATCACCAGCTGAAAACCGCCAAACCCTACCGTGAGTGGATGGATAAGGGGTATATGCATCTGGAAGAAAAACTGCAAGACGAGCAGCCAACGCTTAACTGGGACGAAGCCACATCCGATACGTATCAAAAGTACTTTCAAGTCACTTTTGAAGAGCGCGACTCGGTCCTGCGTGTTCTGGCCGAAGATGCACAAGAGCCGGTGGTGTCCATGGGTGACGATGCGCCCCTGCCTGTTTTCTCGAAAAACAGCCGTAATCTGTACGACTACTTCCGTCAAATGTTCGCGCAGGTCACCAACCCTCCGATTGACCCGCTGCGTGAAAACATTGTTATGTCGCTCAACACCTGTTTTGGTCGCGAATTAAACATGTTTGAAGAAGGGCCTGAGCACGCACGCCGCCTTGAAGCCAGCTCGCCGATTCTCAGCCCCGCAATGATGCAGCAGCTTAAATCTTTACGCGATGCCGACTATCGTCATCAGGTGATTTCATTGCATTATGCTCATGAAGAAATGGGGCTGGAACAAGCGATCAAAGCGGTCTGCCAAGCCGCTGAAGAGGCCGTTAACCAAGGCACTACCCTGCTAATTTTGAGCGACAATGAGATTCAGCCAGGGCTCACCACCATTCCGGCCTTGATGGCAACGGGCGCGGTGCACCACCACCTCATTACCGTTGGCTTGCGTACCGAAGCCAACATTATTGTTGAAACCGGTTCAACCCGTGACCCACACCACTTTGCCGTGCTGTTCGGTTACGGGGCCACTGCGGTTTACCCCTATTTAGCCTACGAAGCGATTGCGGATTTGCGTCGTACAAAAGAGCTAAACCCCGAGATTAGCATGACCAAATACATTGCCAACTTCCGTAAAGGAATTAACAAAGGCTTGTACAAAATCATGTCAAAAATGGGGATTTCAACGATTACGTCCTATCGCGGCTCTCAGTTATTTGAAGCGATTGGCTTGAGCACTCCCATTATTGACCTGTGCTTTAAAGGCACCCCGTCTCGAATCGAAGGGGCAATTTTTGAACACCTCGAACTGGACCAGCGTCGCCTGGCTTGGGAAGCCTTCAACCCACGCAAAGCCCTAAAACAAGGTGGCATTTTCAAATTTGTGCATGGCGGTGAATACCACGCTTTCAACCCAGAAGTGGTGAACACCATCCGTGAAGCGGTGCAAAAAAATGATCAAACGGCTTATGACAAGTTCCGAGATCTTGTGAATCATCGTCCCGCGATGACGGTCCGCGATCTCTTTACTTTCAAAGACGGGATTCAAGGCATTGATCTTTCCGAAGTTGAGCCGGTAGAAAGTCTGTTTAAACGTTTTGACTCGGCAGGTATCTCATTAGGTGCTTTGTCACCGGAAGCTCACGAAGCACTTGCAACCGCAATGAACCGTCTGGGCGCACGCTCTAACTCCGGAGAAGGTGCCGAAGATCCAATTCGTTATGGCACCGAGCGAATGTCAAAAATCAAACAGATTGCTTCTGGACGCTTTGGCGTAACTGCGCATTATTTGCGCAATGCAGAAGTCTTGCAGATTAAGGTAGCGCAAGGTGCAAAACCGGGCGAAGGTGGCCAGTTGCCAGGGCATAAGGTTGACTTAACAATTGCCAAACTGCGTCATTCCGTTCCTGGCGTCACTCTGATTTCGCCTCCACCGCACCATGACATCTACTCCATTGAGGATTTAGCGCAATTGATTTTTGACTTAAAACAGGTCAATCCAAATGCCTTAGTGTCGGTCAAGCTGGTAGCGGAGCCGGGAGTAGGAACCATTGCGGCCGGTGTTGCGAAAGCCTATGCGGATTTGATTACCATCTCCGGATACGATGGTGGAACCGGAGCTTCACCGATGACCTCTGTTAAATACGCAGGTAACCCGTTTGAAATGGGATTGGCCGAAGCCCATCAAGTCTTACGTGCTAATGACTTGCGTGGCCAGGTCATTTTACAGGCTGATGGCGGCTTAAAAACCGGTTTGGACGTCATCAAAGCCGCCATTCTTGGCGCAGAATCCTTTGGATTTGGTACGGTACCCATGATTGCTCTAGGCTGTAAATACCTACGTATTTGCCATCTAAACACCTGTGCGGTTGGCGTAGCAACGCAAGATGCGCGCTTGCGTAAAGAGCACTTTATTGGTTTACCCGAAATGGTCATGAACTATTTCCATTTTGTGGCCGAAGAGACGCGTGAATGGCTAGCCAAACTTGGGGTACGTACCCTTGGTGAGCTCGTCGGTCGAGTCGATTTGCTCAAAATGATCGACACCCCCTTGACCGAAAAACAGAAAAATATCGATTTGTCGGCATTTATCGGCGATGCGGGGATTCCGGCGGACAAACCGCATACGGTTCAGGTCACTCGTAACCAACCTTGGGACCAAGGCTTTATTGCGGAGACCATGGTAAAAGAAACCCTCAGTGCGATTGAAAATAAAACGGGTGGCACTTTCAGCTTTAATCTAGTCAACACTGGCCGCTCGATTGGCGCACGTGTTGCAGGTGAAATTGCACAACGTTATGGCAACAATGGCATGAAAGATCGCCCAATCACCTTAAAGTTAACAGGCATTGCTGGGCAATCTTTCGGTGTCTTTAACGTTGATGGCCTCAATCTGTACCTTGAGGGCGACGCGAACGATTATGTGGGCAAAGGGATGGCCGGTGGTGAAATCGTAATTCGTCCACCACAAGGCTCTGTTTTTGATGCCAAGACCACACCGATTGTCGGTAACACTTGTTTGTACGGTGCGACGGGCGGCAAACTGTTTGCAAACGGAACCGGTGGTGAACGTTTTGCCGTTCGTAACTCTGGCGCTACTGCGGTGGTAGAAGGCTTAGGGGATCACGGTTGTGAATACATGACTGGTGGAACCGTGGTCAGTCTTGGACCCGTTGGCGTTAACTTTGGCGCGGGTATGTCCGGTGGTATGGCGTTCATTCTGGATACAGAGCGCACTTTGCCTGATCAAATTAACCCAGAGATGGTTGAAGCGATTCGGATTGATACTGAGCAGACAGAAGCCTATCGCCTCTACCTGCGCGAACTTTTGACCGAGTTTGTGGAAAAAACCCAAAGTCCTTGGGGTCGAGAAGTGCTTAGCCAGTTTAGCCGCATGATCGGTGATTTCTGGTTGGTGAAATCGCGAGCCATTGATATTGAACGTCTCTTTGAACTCTTCGCCAAAAAAGCCGACTAAGAAACTGGAAGGAATTTAAAAATGCCCAATGTAAGACAATTTTTAGAGCTCAACCGCCAGCTTCCCGAAAAGAAGTCGGCTCAAGAGCGCAAAATCGAGTTTAAAGAAATTTATTCGCCTTTCAGTATGAAAGATGCCATGGCGCAAGCAGACCGTTGCTTGCACTGCGGCAATCCTTATTGTGAGTGGGCATGCCCGGTGCACAACTACATTCCTAACTGGCTGAAGCTGGTTGCCGAAGGCAATATCCTGGAAGCGGTTGAAATCTCGCACAAATCCAACTCTCTACCTGAAATGTGTGGCCGAATCTGTCCGCAAGACCGTCTTTGTGAACAAGCCTGCACACTGGAAGACACCAACTTTGGTGCAGTTACCATTGGTCAAGTGGAAAAATTTATTACCGATACCGCCTTTGCCATGGGGTGGAAACCGGACCTATCTAATATTGTGATGACCGATAAAAAAGTGGCGATTATTGGCGCAGGACCGGCCGGCATTGCTGCAGCAGACATTCTGATTCGCAATGGTGTCAAACCGGTTGTCTTTGAAAAACAGCCGGAAATTGGTGGTTTGCTAACGTTCGGAATTCCTCAGTTCAAGCTGGATAAAGAAGTGGTTCTGAAACGTCGTGAAATCCTTGAGCACATGGGGATTGAATTCCGCTGCGGCGTTGAAGTCGGCAAAGACATCGGCTTCCAGACGCTGATAGACGAATACGATGCGGTCTTTCTTGGAATGGGAACCTACAAGCCGATGGCGGGGCGTTTTCCAGGAGAAGATTTACCCGGCGTTTACAAAGCATTAGACTTCCTGATTGGCAATGTGAAAAACGTCCTTGGCTATGAAAACACCCCAGAACCTTACGTTTCAATGCAGGGCAAGCGGGTTGTGGTTCTCGGCGGTGGTGACACCACCATGGATTGTACTCGCACCTCAATCCGTCAAGGCGCGGAAGAAGTTTATTGCGTGTATCGTCGAGACGAGGCAAATATGCCCGGCTCACGTGCCGAGGTCAAAAATGCCAAAGAAGAAGGCGTGCAATTTAAGTTCAATCTTGCCCCCATTGAAGTCATTGGAGAAGGCAAGGTTGAAGCCATCAAGGTAGCTGAAACGCGCATGGGCGATCCGGATGCTTCTGGCCGCCGTCGCGCAGAAATCGTTGCGGGCTCAGAACAAATAATTCCTTGTGATGCCGTGATTGTCGCCTTTGGCTTCCAGCCAAACCCCCCAGAGTGGTTTAAAGACTTCAACATTCAATTGAACGATTGGAATGGGGTCGTGGCCTCGGATGAAACGCTGTATCCGTTTCAGACCAGCAACCCAAAAGTGTTTGCCGGTGGTGACATGGTGCGCGGCTCTTCCTTAGTGGTCAATGCCATTGCCGAGGGACGCCAAGCCGCAGAAGGCATTTTAGATTACCTCGAAGTTTAACACTTCGCTTCCTGAGCCTCTAAAGCCCGCTTGCTTCTCCCGCTGCGGGCTTTTTTGTTTGGCGCATACGGCCCTAGGAAAATTTCACCTTTTCTTCACTTTGGGTTTGTTTTAATAAGAACCTCAACTGAAAGGAGAAAATCTATGTTCCGCTATTCCACTGCTCTTATCGCCTCTACCGCAATGCTTTTCATTACTGGCCTCTCGCCAGTACACGCTCAATACCAAGGGCCAGGTGCTTATGTTGAGACCAACCTAGAACGAATTTTGAACGCACCACAAGACGATCAACAGGTTCAACTGGAAGGGTTTTTGGTTAATAAAATTCGTGGAGATAAATATACTTTCTCAGATGGCAAACAGACCATTCGGATAGAAATCGACAGCGATGCGTTTCCCAGCGAACCTTTCAATGAAAAAACGCGTATTCAAATTCACGGTGAAGTCGAAAAAGACTTTATGGAAACGCCAGAAATCGATGTTGACCGTATCCAGATTCTTCGTTAAAACTCAACGTATCTCTCTGCTATGCATATTTTATTAGTTGAAGACGACACAAAGATTATGGCGACTTTGGTGGATTATCTAGAGCTGGATGGATTCACTTTTGATTGCGCTTATCATGGTCAGGCGGCGATTGAACTCTGCCGCCAGCATCACTTTGATGTCATCGTCATGGACATCATGATGCCCAGACTTGACGGCATTCAAGCCGCTAAGGTATTACGTGAAACGCTTAAACTTGATACCCCTATCCTATTTTTGACCGCCAAGGATTCGATTGAAGATAAAACCTTGGCGTTTCAAGCGGGCGGTGATGATTATTTGGTCAAACCCTTCTCTCTTGATGAGCTGCGCCTTCGACTTTTGGCACTTAACAAAAGACGACGCTCCCCTGAGCAAAGTGCGCTACAGGTTGGCCCTCTTTGTTTCAACCTCCAAACCGAACAGCTGTTTTTTCATCAAAAATCCATCAAACTCGCCCCCAAGCAATTAGCAATTGTTCGTTTTCTGCTCGAACAGCACCCGCAACTGATCAGTCGCGCCCGTCTGGAACAGCATCTCTGGGGGGAAGACGTTCCCAATAGCGACGCTTTACGCAGTCACCTTTACAGCATTCGCCAAGCCCTGAGTGACGAACAAGGGCCTTTTTTACAAACCCTGCCTACCAAAGGTTACCGCTTACGAGACCCCAATGCATAACCCAACTACATCCACAGCCCCGACCAAATTGTTTAATCGTCTATTGGTCATGGGCGGCAGTTTGGTGGCGATTTTTACCGCGTTGTTTATTGTCGTGGTGGTGGTCGCGGAAGATCAGATGGAGCTGCTGAGTTTGCACCATTGGCTCGATGCCGAAGCCAGTCGTTATGAGCGCGATTATCAGCAAAAAGGGATCACCGATGCTTACCCCAATCCCTATGAATTTGATTTTTATCACAGCCAAAAATCGGTACCTGCATGGCTGAGTCATTACCAAACACCGGGTTTTTATGAACATCATCTAGGGCCAGAGGACAAACATTTTTTAGTCCGCCGTGCACCCGATGGACAAGGTTTTTTCTATGTTGTCTTTAAGGACAATGCCGACGATTATCTCGATCACTATGAAAGTAAACTGCAATTATTTGTCATTGGTTTAGGCAGTTTGATTTTACTGATTGCTGCACTTTATGCTTATTTTACCTTGCGTCAAATTGCCCACCCTCTGCAGCAAGTCTTACAAAAAATCCGCCAGATGCCGCCCGATTTTGCCGATTTTTCAGTGAGCAATCAATACCAAGAACTGCAACAAATTGAACAAGCGCTACTCCATAGCAAACGCCAAATTGCCGACTTTTTTCGACGCGAACAAGAATTCAGTCGCTTCTCTGCGCATGAAATCCGGACGCCCTTAATGGTCTTACAAGGCTCAGCCGAACTGCTCGCACGCTTGCCCAATCCCGACCCTCGCGCGACAAAAGCGCAACAGCGCATTACCCAAAGTTGCGATGAAATTCGCTTACTGACTGATACGTTCTTGCTGTTAGGCAAATCTCGGTTGGAAGCCGAGCGCCTCGAACTCTGTCACCTCAATCACCTGATTGAAAAACAGTTGGCACAATTACCTTCCCAACACTCAGATGGACCGGTCTTTGAGTTTTTACCGAGCAGTGACGTTTGGTTAGAGAGCCCGCCGAGTTTTCTTATCATAATCATCCGTAACCTCCTCAAAAATGCCGCCAGTTACAGCGAAGGGACTGTTCGCATTCAATTGGATAACCAACAGTTAAGAATGAGCAATCCTTCTGGCAGTCAAGCTCACAGCATACTCAAACAAAACCAGGGTTATGGTTATGGACTGATTATTGTCGAACGTATCTGCAACCTGATGAATTGGCACTTTCATGCTCAAGAACGTGCTGAACACTTTGAGGTGGTCTGGGGCTTTTCGCCAGAAAAACAGCCGACAGATAGCCAACATATAGATAACCAACATTGAGTCTAAGAAAAAACCTTTAACCTTAAATTAAACCAGAAGAACCACTTTCTTCTGGCTTGTTCGGTTTTAATCTTCCCTAGCTCAACGGATTTGTTGCTGCATCCACTCAAAATAGGTCTCTATCGTAAAGTCCGCTGGCATCGGACAGGCAAAAAGAGTGTTGGACCACAACAAAATGCCCCCAACCATCATGAATTGAAACGATTTCATCTTGCTAAGCTCCCAAGTAAGTGGCCTATTTCTTTTTTATGCGCGCTTAAAAAGCGTAGTAGGCGCCCAAAAAAAGCTGATGTGCACGTGCAAAATCCGAGTCACGGTACTGATATTCACCTCGTAAAGCGATCGAGTCCATAAGCTGATAATCGGCACCTGCTCCTACTATTAGCCCGTTTGTCTTATCGGAAGAACTTTGTCCGCTCTGGTTGCGGTCTGCACCGTTTTCAATATCGGTTTGGCTCGATTGGCTTTGCTTGAGTGTTTCAAAGGTCAAACCTGCCTTTACAAAAAAACGCAAATCAGACGAGTACGCATGGTAGTAAACGGGTGTCAACGCCCATACTTGATGGTCAATTTGCGCATTCCACTCATGCTCACCCGACTCGGTGCCATTAATAAAGGGTTGCTCAATCCCGCTTTCCTGTTCCGTTTCAGAAAACTGTAATTCCAATCCCCAACGAGGGGAAAACTGATATCCCATAAACAGAGCCGCCACGGTTTCACTTGGCGAGCGATCCAAACTGAGGTCGCGAGAACCTTCTGTTTGATGAGTAACCGAATATTCGGTCACAACCGAGTTATCCCATTTTTGCTGAGTATATAAACCACCAACGCCCAGATAAAAGTCGGCTACGGCCTGCCCAGATAAGGCGCAAAAAGCCCCCATCACAACACTTCTTACTTGCCAATTCATGACATGTCTCCTTTTTGTAAATTCCTCCGTACTCTAAACAATCGCTCGTGAACATTTTGTGAAATCCAAAATACGCTTTAATACTTGCTTAATACTCTTGAGGCTTTATGAACAAAAGATTGAACTCTACAAATATAAGAAAATATTAATATTAATTACTTGCAAAAAAGCAACAATATACATAAATTAGCATATGCCAATAAATTTAATTAATATAAGGTAATCATTATGCAAATCATCGCACAACAGAAATGGCACCCTCGGCATTGGTTAATGCCACTGGGTATGATGGGCACCAGCATTATGCTGGTTTTCATTCTCAATGTATTTATTCCACACAAAGGGTATTTTCTTCCCTCTATCACTCAATACCAGACCCACATCGCCTCATTGGACGGGGCTTCGCAACTTGGCTTGATGCTGGCTTGGTATGGTTTCTGGCTCCTGTTTATCCTCGGCAGTTTGTTGATTCCGTATTTCATTTACAAATCGGTACAATTTTTAAAGGCGGGTGCTCATCAACTCTCTGATCAGGATCCTATGGAAACCGCAGGCTGGTTTGGAATTCCCCTGTCATTAGCAATGTATGGCAATGTATCAGCCTTCGCCACCATCATGTTTTTTGAACTCAATGGCAAACAAGACGATGTCTTGTGGCCTTTTTGGCTGGCCTACAACACCGCAATTGCCTTGATGGCTTTTGCACAATTTATTTGGTATCACCAAAACAAAAAAGCACTCGCCAAGTCAAAACACCCTGCCGCCAATAACCATTCCATGGTTGTGCCCTTTGCACTCGGTTTTATGGGTTTAAACCTTGCTGGCCCTGGCGCACTTGGCAGTCACAATGAAGTGGTTACACTCTCGCTGATCCTTTCGATGAGCTTTATCGGCTTATCTGTGGCGGTGTTTTTTAGTAAATTTTCGACTTTCAAACGGGATGCTGCCGCACTTTGGCTCAAACCTTCCGACAACGAGAGCGCACAGGTAAATAAAAACTGGGGACAAATTCTCAATTTTGGTACCGCCATCACCACCTTCAATGTTTGGATGATCACGTCGGTGCGAAACTATCTCAATTATTCACACAACTTTGCCGGGTTTGAACTGGCAACCAAAAATATGATTACATGGGGCGGCGGCATCACTGTCACCTTGGCATTCTTGGTAATAATTACCCTAGCGCGTAGAGGCTTTTTTGCCCACCTTTTCCAAGCACAACGGCCGCTGATTTTTTCCTTAGGTCTGGTTTGTATGCTGGTCTCCAGCTTTGTGTTAACCGCCTTGTTTGGTATGACCGCTTTAAAACTGGGAATTATTGAAGCCTATAGTCTTGAACTTTATGCCTTACTCACCTTAGAAGCTGTGTTGTTGAGCCTCAATTTATTCGTGGTCTCGGCTTTGGTTTATCGCATGGTTTTGCGTGGCAACATTCAGTGCTGGCAAACGCATGAGATTCGCCAGCTCACTCAAAGCCAGGTGTAAACAGCGCTTTTTGTAGCGACTCGTCCGGAGAAAACAGGGTTTCCGTTTCACGTGAAACCCTGTTCTTGCGCCATTTGCTCATCAAAAAAGTAATCATCATTACACTCTCTAGACTTCCCATCCCTCGCCTTGCCTGTTAACCTCTAAACGTTTGTTTACTGCAAGAGGTCACAATGTTTCCAGCCAAATATCAACCGGTCGTTTTTGCCTTTTTCATGGCGCTATTTATGTCTTTTCTGATGTCTGGGGTAATCAGTCTGATTAATCTCGGGCTAACCGAACATTTCCTCGCAATCTGGTGGCAGGCTTGGTGGAGCGCTTTTATTGTCGCCTTTCCAGCCGTTCTGGTAGTTGCGCCACTGGTTCGACGCTTAACAGCCAAACTCTTGCGTCCAACCGGCACCGTTTGAAATTACCAGAGCGCAAGTTGGCATAAGATTCCCTTGCAGAAAGATTTGATTTTTCTGGCAACTGGCCGACAATAAAAAACACTGTCCCTTTTTCGAGAGTAACCTTATGTTTGTTTCTCAAAGCCGCTTTCTTGCTCTACAAAACCTTGCCCTTCAACAACAACAAGCTTTAGACGCATTACACCGTTCCATGGGCATTATTGAGTTTGACTTGCAAGGCACCATTTTGCACGCCAACCCTAACTTTCTAGCGGTAATCGGCTATGACCTTATCGAAATTCAAGGCCAGCACCATCGCCTGTTTGTCCCAGCAGAAGAACAGGCCACCCCTGAATACCAGCGATTTTGGCAGCGCTTGCAACAAGGCGATTTTTTCTCGGGGCAATTCCAACGGCTCGCCAAAGGTGGCAAACGCATTTGGATTGAGGCCACCTACAATCCCATTTTTGATGATAGCGGCCGTCCTTATAAGGTGGTGAAATTTGCCAGCGACATTACCCAACGGGTAGAAACACAAATCGAAAGCCAGGCCAAGCTGCGGGCAATTGATCAAACCTTTGCGACCATTGAATTCGATCCCAAAGGAAATATCCTCACGGCTAATTCCAATTTTTGCAACGTAATGGGCTACAGTGCCGCTGAACTCAAAGGCCAGCATCACCGCTTGTTTGTCGCTGAAGACGAGCGTAATCGGGCAGAATATCGCGATTTTTGGCAGCAGCTTGCCCAAGGGAAAGAACAAACTGGTCAATTTAAACGACTGGGAAAACAAGGACAGGCCGTGTGGATTCAAGCCTCCTACATTCCAATTGCCGCCCCAGGGCAACTGCCCCACAAAGTAATTAAGGTTGCCACCGATATCAGCGCACAAAAAGAGCAGGAATTAAACCTGAATCGGATGGTAAGTGAAGCCGGTAACGTGTTACAAGGCATGGCACAAGGTGATTTAACACAAAGTGTGCAAGGCGAATACCTTGGCGGATTAGAACGGTTAAAAGCGGATCTTAATGCAGGGGTCGCCAACTTGGCCAATGCACTTGCGGAAATCAACAGTGCCGTCGGCTCGGTTGCCAATTCGGCAGCGGAAGTCTCGAGTGCCTCAAGCAGCTTATCGCAACGCACTCAAGAAACCGCCCACTCGGTAGAACAAACCCGAAGCCTAATGCAAGAAACCGCTCAACAGGTCCATCAAACCCGTAATCAAGTGCAACAGGCCCGAACCGCAACCCAACAGCAGCAAGTACTGATTGATTCTGAAAATCAACTCATGAGCCGTTCTTTAGTGTCGATGGAAGAGATTAAAAACTCCTCGGAACAGATCACCCACATTGTCAGCCTGATTGACGGCATTGCCTTTCAAACCAATCTTCTCGCATTGAATGCCGCAGTAGAAGCCGCCCGCGCCGGTGAGCATGGGCGTGGTTTTGCGGTAGTTGCTGGGGAAGTACGCAACCTAGCACAAAAATCGGCCGATGCGGCTAAAGACATCAAGAAACTGATCGAGCGCGCTGTAGAGCAATCACAAACTGGGGTAGAGGTCGTCGGTAAACTGGCTGAGAACTTAGAAAAAATTCGGGAAAAATCGACCGAGGTTAGCGAAATTGTTGATCTGGTTGGTACCTTGGCCGACCACCAAGCAGACAGTGTGACTCGCATTGGTCGTGAAATTGCCAATATTGATAGCTCAACTCAAGAAAATGCAGCCTTTGTTGAACAGACCTCTGCCACGGCAGAAAGTCTTTCCGGACAAGCATCGGACGTATTACAAGTACTAAGACAATTCAAAATCGGTCGCTGAGGGAAATCACGCGGGACCATGCCCCATAAAAAAGGCTGCCAAAAGGCAGCCAAGCGAGGATGCTTATCGGCTCGCAAAGAGTCGGACTCTTTACCTACCAATAAGAGAGTGCAGGGTGAGCAATTAGCGGGCTTCGGGTTGGATGCTCTGGATTTGCGTACCCATGACATCCACTCCAAAACACACCAAGCATTGATATAAAAACTTAAGCGCCTTGAGATAAACCGCCGCGTCAATAGACACAATTGATTTACCAACTCTGTGCGCCTTAAAAACGACTTAAGTTCGTTGTTTAGCGAATTTGTGCAATCCACTGTTCGGTATAGGTATCTATCTCAAGATCCGCAGGCATTGGACAAGCCAGCGCATTCGCAGATCCAATCAATAAACTTCCAATAAAAACATGCTTCAATAGGTTCATGCTGGCCTCCTGATTGGCCGCCACCCTCAGGGGCGGCAATCTTTTTTTAAGGGCACCGCCGGTTTAAAACGGTTCGGCTCCCTTAAAGGGACTAATCGTCGTTGTCATCATCGTTGTCATCCGTATCTTCGACCTCAATGCTCAACACATTTCCACTGGCATCGTGCTCAATTTCAAGGAGCAATTTCGGCTGATTCGCTGTGTTGTATGCCAACAGTTCTTGAAGCGTGCGTGGCCCAAAGCCCTCGTCATTTTCAAATCGAGTGGAGCTGCTGGTAGTAAAGTTTAAACCTGAAACACGAATCACCTGGTCTGTTGCCCCTTCATAAATACCTTTAAGCTCAGAGCCATTCCCCTGATTGTTGTCGTCACGATCATTATCATCGTCGTCGTTACGATCAATTTCTAAGGCAAAAATGCCATCGGCGGTTTGATAGCCTTCTACTTCAACTTGCTCGCCCACATTCAAGCGGCGCTGATTCACACGGTCATCATCATCGTCAAAAGACGTTTCAAACCCAGTAAAAATCGTCACATTATTGCCCGCAACACTCATCACAAAAGAGCCATTACCATTGGCATCCAGTGCAACTGATTGCACAGCTCCCTTTAAATCGATTTCACTGCTACGCAATTCAATCTCGGTGGCAATCAAGCGATTATTGGTGCGGTCATAAAAACCCTCTACCTCAACCCAGACATTGTCGCCAAGCGTAATAAATCCGGACGTCAAGTTAACACCGGACGCATCCACATTTACCCCACGCAAGTTAAAGGTTTTGTTAGCGCTGTTGAAATTGGTGATATAGCCTTCGATATCAAAATCATCATTATCGACTCGGCCAACAAATAGCGCCTTGGCATCATTTTCGTCGTCAATTTCTTCGGCGATAAAATTGCCATTCTCGATTCGACCTTCTACCTCAACCGTCTGGCCGTTTTGCAGGCTTCCCAAATCGTCATCGATATCGGTCTGCGCACTGTATCGAATGGTTTGGCCATTCAAACTAAAGGTCTGGAGCGAGGAGTTTAAATTGCTAATCACACCTTTGAATTTAAAATCATTCAGGTCATCATCGCGGTCGTCTTTATCATCAACATAGGTGGCCACCAATTGATTGTTGGCATCGTAATAACCGCTTATTTCAACAATTTGGTTATCTGCCAAGGTGACAAAACTCAAATCATCGTCGTACTTGGTTCGGGTACGGCTCACCACCACTTGGGTGCCATAAATCGTAAAACGTTTGATATCCGGATCATTTGCATCAACGGTTAAACCCGTGATTGGGCCTTGTAAATCATCATCAAATGTAATGCGCGATGCCTTACCGGTTTTGCGGTCAGCGTTAATTTCGCCTTCTACCTGCACAACCATTCCCACCCGCAAATCTTGTTCACTGGCCACGCGGCCATCAATTTCAAATTGCGTGCTGTTGGTATCATATTTGACACCACCCACCAAAACACTTCCGAATCCACTGATGGTTCCAGTCGACGTAAAGCCCGTGCCGCTGATGCCAGCAATATCACCGCCTCCACCGCCGCAGCCGCTTAGTCCAAGAACTAAAGAAGTGCTTAATAACGTTAATTTAAATGTCTGTTTCATGGTCGCTCACCTTGGTTTGTAAGGCCTGAGATTCAGGCAGAATGTGTTGATAAAAATAAATTCCTAAGCTGACATAACAGCTCTGTTGCGGATCTTGAACTTCATGTTCGATCAGCCAACCATCCAGTGATTCCAATAACGCTTGCGCCTGACTGGCACTAATCTGTTTAAAAGCCTCAAGCTGTGCCGCATCTAAATGCTTGGTCGAAACCTTGCGTTGAAAACGTTTGGCAGGCACTTGATCACACAAAATATTGTGCTCAATAGTACGCAATAGCTCTGAACCATCCTCACCTAAAATCGCCACCATTTCGCTCTGGTCGCGACTGGGTAAATAGGCTACTTTTTGTAAAACCACCTGCTCACCTTCTACGGCTACGCAATTGGCTTCAATCAGTAAATCCAGCATCGCCTTCACCGTCATATCCCCACTGTAGCTCTTAACTAATTGGGCAAAGCTCGGCTCCCCTCCATTCAAACTCAGCGGTTGCGGTTTGCCTTTCGCATCCGCAAACGGTGAATGATTGTGCCAAGCACTCAATACACGGGTGGCACGGTTAAATTTTTGTAAACTTTCTAAGGCTTCTTCCGCGGGTTCTTCCAAAAGGCGTTTCACCTCTTTGCGTGCTAAACCGGTGCGTGCCGCAATTCGGCTGATGGTGGTTTTTCCTTCCTCTTGTTGGCTTAACGCGTGCGCCTCCTCAACAAAGACCTTGCGTACCATGTTTTCCATGTAAGCACTGGCCACCCCATTACGAATCAAAATTCTCACCAAGGGACGGAGCAGTTTTTGCACACTCAAATTCAAAAGCTCTAAGGTTTCGGTTTTCATTGGCGTTTTCTCTTCTTGTTGATTGGGATTATATTCCCAAAAATAGCCAAGTCAACAGATTTGGTATTTTTTTCCCAAAAATATCTCCATTCCGTCAAATTTCATCAAAAAACCTAAAAATGACGAAAAAAGGCTCAAAACTATTTTTTTGTAATGGGGTATACCGGCGAGGAGATACACCTCAAAGCAGACAAAAAGCACACATTCACGATTCAAAGCACCAAACACACGAACAATGTCGTCTGTTTAGCGCCGTCAAACCAACCCAGGTCGCAGGTGTTAATGAGATTAAGGCGGATAAAATAAGAGGAAAGCCGATTCGCAGAATCAATTTGTGGAAGCTTCGAAGCCTTAATGGGCCTCGTAGTTCAATCAATAAACCATTGAAGTGAAGATGTCCGCGCTTGGCCTAACAGTGCGCTAAGGAAATCTGGAACAAGTCCTTACAAAACACGCGGAACAGCGGGTAATGAGAGGTTTGAGTTTCAGCAGTCAAGCGACATGAAAACTCAAATTAGGGTTTTGATTGCACAGGCGTTGAGCGAGAAGGCTCATTAAGCCCTTGCACATACTGCAGAATTTCTGGAAGGCGTTGTCGCGTTGCCTGATAACCCGCTTCAATCGCTGCTTGCCGATTTTCTAAACTCCGTGGGTTTTCGGGTTCAAAATTGGGTTGAATTAAAATATCTGCCGCCTGTTGATCGCTTTGCGTTAAGGCACAACTTTGCAAACGGGTACTAGCAAACAGAACACCAAATGCATTGGTAGCAGGATAGTTTTGTGCGCCACAATAAATATCAATTGCAATCACCCGCTCAGCGCCCATCGCTTTCGCAAAACGCACAGGCAAATTATTGAGAACCCCACCATCGACCAAAATCGAATTTGTCGTTAAGGTCGGAATAAAGCTTCCAGGAACACTACTGGACATCTTCACCGTTTCGCCCAAAGGTCCAGACGTAATCAATAAGGGCTCGCGACGCTGTAAATCGGTAACGGTAATACCCAAAGGGATTGGCAAAGCCTCAATGCGTTGAAAACCGGTAGCCTGTTCAACCCAATCCGCTAGGGCTTGGTGCTCTAAAAAACCAAATTTTTGCGGCGAAAAATCCACCAAGTCGCCCCTATCCAATGCATTGATTAAGCTTTCGATTTGCGCATAAGACAAACCCGCCGCATAGAGTGCTGCCGCCATGGCACCAACCGAGGTTCCCGTGACCAAATCGGCACGAACACCGGCTTCATCCAAAGCTTTAATTACCCCAAGATGCACATAACCGCGTACCCCTCCTCCGCCAAACGCAAGCGCCAAGGGCCGCCCTGATAAACGTTTATCCACTGGGGATTGCTGAAGTTCAGCCAAGGTTTGCAAGGCCGGCACATAATCCAAGCGCGGAGGTTGACTGCTGCAAGCGGTTAATCCAACTGTTAGTGCGATAAGGCCCCATCGCCAAGCAACCCTTTTTCTTAACACACCCTGCATGACCGACTCCTAAATGGCAAAATCTGACTGAGCGATGAAGCAATCCATTGCCAATGCATTGAACTCTCGCACCCAGTGGCCTTAGCCACTAAAATACCAACTTTTCAGCGAACAACATACCGCCTGCCAGCGTTGCCGGCAAACCCACTCAATGACAAAAGGATGACAATGGCCATGCTGAACGATTGCTCGAGCGCTTCAATTAAATTAACTGAGTACAGCCATGGCGCTGGGTGCGGCTGTAAAATATCGCCAAAAATTTTAGACCACATTTTAAAAAGCTCGCTGCCCACTGCGGCTCACCCAGCACTGTTGGTTGGTAACAGCACCAAAGATGATGCCGCTGCTTACGATTTAGGCAACGGCACCTCGGTTTTAAGTACTACCGACTTCTTTATGCCCATTGTCGATGACCCTTTTACCTTTGGTCAAATCGCTGCCACCAACGCCATCAGTGACATCTACGCCATGGGCGGAAAACCGCTGATGGCAATTGCGATTTTTGGTTGGCCAATTGATAAATTGCCGCCAGAAGTCGGGCAACAAGTCATAGAAGGCGGGCGCGCAACCTGTGAAGCCGCTGGAATTCCTTTGGCCGGAGGCCACTCAATTGATGCACCCGAACCGATTTTTGGTCTGGCGGTGACCGGTTTAGTCGAAAACCAACACCTCAAGCGCAATGCTTCCGCACAAGCCGACTGTCTGCTTTTTCTGAGCAAACCGATTGGAATTGGCATTTTAACGACCGCGCAAAAGCAAAAGAAAATCACGGAAGAACATCTAAAAATGGCCATCACCGCCATGACCACACTCAACCAAGCCGGCAGTGAGTTTGCCAAGTTAGCTGGGGTTACCGCCTTAACCGATGTTACCGGATTTGGACTGCTTGGCCATCTGATCGAAGTCTGCGAAGGCAGTGGTATCTCTGCCGAATTAACGCTGGCCAAAGTCCCGCTGCATGAACACGTTCTGGATTACTTAGACCAAGGCTGTACGCCAGGCGGCAGTCATCGCAACTGGGATAGCTATGGCCATAAGGTCACCGACCTTGCAGGCAAACCGCTGGAGCACACCGCAAAAATGCTACTGTGCGACCCCCAGACTTCTGGTGGTTTGCTGGCTGCGGTACAACCGGATGCGGTCAACGATTTTCTGGCCATTGCGGCACAGTTTGGTCTCCAGCTTCAACCGATTGGCCGGACCTGCCAAGCACAAACCGATGGCATCATGGTCCGAGTTGACACAACACTACTTTAAGGATGCACGGGTGCTGACCGAATTTACCGCTAACCTGCCACAAACCGATAATTTTGCCGAGTTAATTTGCCAAAAAACTCCATTAATTGATCTGCGTGCGCCAATTGAATTTCAACAAGGCGCTTTTCCAAACAGTACTAATCTGCCATTAATGGATGATGAACAGCGACAAAAAGTGGGGATTTGTTACAAGCAGCACGGCAACCAAACCGCGGTCAAACTCGGGCATAAGCTAGTCAGTGGTGCGGTTCGAGAAGCACGCATTCAATCTTGGATAGATTTTCTAAACCAACATCCAAATGCCCATTTGTACTGCTTTCGTGGCGGCATGCGCTCTAAGATTGCCCAACAATGGTTACACGATGCTGGGTACAGCGTTCCGCGCTTGCGAGGCGGCTACAAGGCGTTGCGCCAAATGTTGCTGCAATTTTTAGACCAGGTTCCAACTCAATTTACGCAAGCCGGAATCCAGTCCTTATTGTTGTGTGGTCGAACCGGCAGTGGCAAAACTCAACTGTTGAATCAATTACCCCAGCCTCTCGATTTAGAAGCGCTCGCCAATCATCGAGGATCAGCTTTTGGACGACAGATCACCAATCAGCCGACACAAATTGATTTTGAAAACCGTTTGGCCGCACAACTTCTGGAGTTTCTCCAGCACCCTCTCACCTATTTAGTGTTAGAAGATGAGGCACGGAATATTGGCAGTGTCTATCTGCCTCAAAGTCTGTTTGATTACCTAAGAAGTGGCCCCCGTGTGATTTTGCACACCACGCTGGAAAGCCGATTGCAGATTACCTTGCAGGAATATGTGTTGGACGCGCAGCAGGCCTATCCCAGTCTTGCCGCTTGGGAAGCTTTTATGCACAAAGCACTGCTACGCATTCAAAAACGGCTTGGCGGGGAACGTTATCAACGAGTCATCCAGCAGCTCAATCAGGCGATGGAACAGCAACGCACGCAAAATCATGTCGATGGTCATTTAAACTGGATTCACATTTTATTGGTTGAATATTACGACCCAATGTATGACTACCAGCTGAGCAAACGACAAACACCGATTTTATTGCAGGGTTCAGAACAGGAAATTCGCGAGTTTTTACAGGAAAGAATGGCGCGCTAAGGCAAAAAAACCTGGAGCGAATGAAAACTCCAGGGAAGCTATGAGTCAACGTAAACACCGTCAAGATTTAACAGGTTATCAGGCAACTCATCGGAGGAAAGAATCTTGTCTGTTTGTGCTGAAATGGCGGTCAGTTTAAACCATAAGCAGCAGAAAAAGTGCGTTATCTTCATCAAATCTTTTTGCACATCCTTCATATCGACAAAGAAATTTCTTATAGCCCTGCATAAAATACGCAGCAAGCGCGCATAAAAAAGCCGCAAAAAATTGCGGCAAGCAAGGATGAAAAGTAACGGTAAATGGCATCAAACCGGTCTTTTCTTCATCAATTCGGTATCCAACCAATGCAATTGGTTGTGTGCAGAATTTACACGGCGTTCAAGCAATACCAAGCCCAGACCGTCTGCCAAAGATTTGGCGATGCCTCATTGAAAAGGGATTGCAGGGAAGGGCGAGAAATATTTTGCATAACAGGCAACCTTTGTAGGTGAAACAGCCTGCTTAGAATAAACGCGATGGTTTGATAGGCGCTAATTGTATTTTACAAAGCGATTGATAGTTTTTTTGTAACCATATGAATCACTGAGTATCCAAATAAGAAGCCGTATCCCCCAGTAGGTTACCCAACTGGAATACGGCTCTGTTTACGCGAAGATTAATTAACGGATAATCACCCTTAATAGACCAGATTAACGGTTTATTAAGAATTTATAACCCTAGTTCTGTTAAAACTAGAATAATTAATCGTTCCGAATCATATAGCCAAACTTGGCAAATTGCTAATAAATCCTAGCAATTTTGTTGATAGTTTACGTCTTTCGTAAGAGTGAGAAAAATCGATGCGTCAACGCTTAAAACAATCTGAATGGTTCGCTCTATTGGCATTTTCGCTCTTGATCAATGCGCCACTCATCCAAGCGCAAAACCCAGAAAAACCCTCGGCTGTCGCGCCCTTATTGCACGCTTACGATTACCGACTCATTGATCGACATGGGCAGTCGTTGGATTTGGACACCTTGGTCGAACAACTGCTCGACTACGATGTCATTTTTATTGGTGAGTTTCATGGTAACAATGCATCTCATCTGCTGCAAATGCAGCTTCAAAGCGCGCTTTATCAAAAACGGCCGCAACAAATTTTAAGCCTGGAGATGTTTAATCGCGACCAACAAGCGATTTTAAATCGCTATATAGACGACGAAATCGGTGAAAAATACCTCGTTAATGAAGCACCAGCTTGGCCAAACTACACCGGATCTTACCGGCCGATGATCGAGTTCGCCAAAGCGCATTTTTTGCCAGTCATCGCAGCCAATGCGAGTGCCAACATTGTGCGCTGCATCGGTCAAATAGGTGAGGATTATCCACAACGATTACCTCCATCTGAGCGGATATGGCTGGCAAAACAGCCGTTTCTGAATGATGCCGCTTATGAAGAAAAATTTACGCAATTGATGAAAACGATGCGCAGCCAACCCGGCGATCAAATCGCAAAAGCCTATGCCGCTCAGTTAGCGCGTGATAACACCATGGCCGAATCGATTCTTCAGGGGCTAAAAAACCACCCAAATCATCAACTCCTGCATCTCAATGGCACCTTTCATAGCGAAAGTCATTTGGGGACTGTTGCCCTTTTAAAAGCGCGACACCCCAATTTAAAAGTGGCCGTGATTACTCCACTACAACAAGAAAATCCTCAGCAACCAACTTGGCAGGCCAGTGATCTAGCCTTAGGCGATTACTTGTACTTATTGATGCCTCAACCCGTTGAGTTTCGCGGTGCCCAGTATCGGCTCAAACTTCAAAAAAAACGTTTTGAGAACGCAAAACAGAAAGCTCAAGAATGCCAATAATTTAATTCAGCCGCGTTACCTCAACCCTGTGTTAGTTGGTTGAGTAACGCTTGGCCTTGATGCCAAGCATCAATATTTTCGCGCGTGGTTTGAGCAATATGCTGCAAAGCCTCTTGTGTGAAATACGCTTGGTGGCCAGTAATCAGCACATTTGGAAAACTTAACAGCCGCTCAAAATCGTCGTCTTGAATAATTTCACAGGAATGGTCTTCAAAAAACAGCGCCCCCTCTTTTTCGTAAACATCCATGCCCAAATACCCAATTTGCCCGGATTTTAAACCCGCAATCAACGCACGAGTCTCAACCAAAGCCCCACGGCCGGTGTTAATCAACATCACACCATGTGGCATTTTTGCCAAGGCAGCGGCATCAATCAGATGTTCGGTCTGCTCCGTTAAAGGACAGTGCAGACTGATGACCTGACTTTGGGCATAGAGTTGGTTTAACTCAACGACTTCAAGCCCTAAGGCTTGGCATTCGGCACAGGGCTGCGGATCATAAACCAACACACGGCAGCCAAATGCTTTGAGCATCTTAGCCACCAGCATGCCGATTTTACCCGCACCAATAATGCCTACTGTTTTGCCGTGAAAATCAAATCCCAACATTCCTTGCAACGAGAAATTGCCTTCACGCACGCGATTGTAGGCGCGATACAGTTTGCGATTGAGCGCTAGCATTAAACCCAGCGTATGCTCGGCCACCGCATAGGGCGAATAGGCCGGAACCCGAGTAACCACGAATCCTAAGCGCTCAGCGGCAGCCAAATCAACCTGATTAAAGCCCGCGCAACGCAAAGCAATCATTCGCACACCGTAAGCGGCCAAGCGCGTCAAAACAACCGCGTCCAAACGATCATTGACAAAAGCGGTTATCACCTGCGCACCTTCTGCATAAACTGCAGTATGTTGATCCAATCCAACCTCAACATATTCGGATTGCCAATCGGCTGGAAAGCTTCGACACAATTGCTGACGGTCATACAGCTTGCAACTAAACGAAACAACCTTAAGCATTCTCCGCCTCCTTTATCCGATCTTTTTCAGTGCCAAACCGATACCATCTGCTGAAAGTACCGTGGGTTAAAACGCGACTTGCCGCTGTGTACAAATGGGGCCAATTTACAGAGCGCGGGCCCGCAAATAGGCGAATTCAGAAACCTCGGTCCATTGCATCACCTGTTCTTTAAAGGTTTTTTGCGAGGCCCAAACTTTCGCCGACAAGGCGTCCGCCTTAGCCGCTTCCTCAACCACTTCTTGCGACAAGGATTTTAACGCACGCAATACCTCGTCTGGAAAATGGCGTAATTCAACTTTATGCTCATGAACTAGGGTATGCAACGCTTGCTGATTGCGTGCCGTATATTCCGCCAGCATTTCCGCATTGGCGGCTTTGATTGCCGTACGCACAATCGCTTGCAAATCTTTTGGCAATTCATTAAAGGCTTGTTCATTAATCATACACTCCATGGTGGTTCCTGGCTCATGCCAACCCGGCGTGTAATAATATTTGGCCACCTTGTAGAGGCCAAACGCCAAATCATTATAAGGTCCGACCCACTCAGTGGCATCCAAAGCGCCAGACTGTAACGAAGGAAAAATTTCGCCGCCGGCTAAGGTCAAAGGCACGCCTCCAGCGCGCTTGAGCACCTCACCCCCTAGGCCAGGTATCCGCATTTTCAAACCTTGCAAATCTTGCAAAGATCGAATTTCTTTATTAAACCAACCGCCCATCTGGGTACCGGAATTGCCGCCTGGATTCGGCAGCAAACCAAACGGCTTATAGGCCTCTTCCCACAGGGCCATGCCACCGCCGTAATAAAGCCAAGCGTTCATTTCTTGCGCAGTTAAACCAAAAGGTACGGAGGAAAAAAAGGACGCGCAGGGAATCTTGCCGCGCCAATAATAAGCACCCGCATGCCCCAACTGCGCATTGCCTTGCGACACTGCATCAAATACCTCAAACGCTCCTACCAACTCACCCGCACCAAACACCTTCACCTGAATACGGCCACCAGACATGGCTTCAATCAATTGCGCAATGTGATTTGCGCCAGTCCCTAAACCGGGGAAATTTTTTGGCCAAGTGGTGACCATTTTCCATTGATAAGTCTTTTGTGGCTGCATGACCGCTGCTGCCGCGGCATTGTCTTCATTTGAACCGCAAGCGGTCAGCGCCGTGGCTGCGCCTGCCCCGGCCATCGCGCCTAAAAAATCTCTACGTTTCATCGGGTCTTTCCCTTTATTAGAAAAAATTAACTGGCTCATTTTAAGCAAAAAAACCGCCTTGCGGCGGTTAAGTTCAAAACGTCAAGAGTCAGCGGCTATTCTTCAAATGCTGCACGCGGCTGAAAGTCTGCCATGAGCTGCGCCATCTGCGTATAGAACGCTTGCTCTTGAGGGGTTTGCGCTGGGGGGGTATGAATTTGCACAATCACATACTGGTTACCGGCTTCTTTACCCAAGCCCCGCTCTTTTAGACGCAGTTTTGTACCCGATTGCGTTCCAGGAGCGATCGCTAACTTTACCGAACCTTTCAAGGTAGGCACGGCGATTTTGGTTCCCAAAGCCGCTTCCCAAGGTGTAATTGGCAACTCTAAGATAACGTCTTTTTCTTCTACCTTAAACAACGGATGCTTTTGCAGATTAATCTCAATAATCACATCACCCTGTGGCCCGCCGCTCACCCCTTGAAAGCCCTTCTCTTTAACTCGAATTTTTTGCCCTTGTAAAACACCGGCCGGAATTCTTACTTTGATTGGCGTAGTATCGTAAGCATGGCTGCGGGAATCGCTCTGGCCAGTTTCAACATTCAACACCCTCTCGCAGCCCTCAATCGCTTCCGTTAAGGTAACCATAACCTTAAGCAACTGCTCTGGACCTTTACGAGGCCGAGCCTGACGTTGACCGCCAAAACCGCCTGCCCCCGCAAAGCCACCGGCTCCGGCACCCCCAAACATTGAGCTAAAAATATCGCTGAAATCGGCATTGTTAAACCCACCGCCGCCAAACCCTGCACCCTGCTGCTGATAATTGGCACCAAATTGGTCATACAGACTGCGTTTTTCCGGATCACTCAAGGTTTCGTAAGCTTCGGACAGCTCTTTAAACTTTGCCTCATCTCCCGTCTTTTTGTCTGGATGGTATTTGGCGGCTAACTTACGATAGGCCTTTTTAATTTCGGCATCGCTGGCGGCGCGCGACACCCCCAAAATATGATAGTAATCTTTGCTCATTACGGTTCCTTAAAAAATGAGTTTGCTGCAACTATGGGGATAAACTGGCCTAAATTCAAGACCAGTTTATCCAGATTTTGCCCAGTTAAAACCGCATCTGCACTGCGACACTAAAATGGCGGGCTGGCGCAAGGGTGTATCCTTTATAGGTATCTAAAAAGTCAACATAAGCGCGATCAAACAGGTTTTCGATGGCCATATTCAGCTGCATCTGTTGCGAACCCTCGGCAAAAAGCGTGGCGGAATAACGCAAATTGCACAGGAAATGTCCTGCCGTTGAGGCTCGACCAACCGAAAGCGCGTCAAACTGTGCAAAAGGCTCATAAACACCCGCGGCCTGTTGTGCCGCGACCCATTTCGTTTCCAAGGTCCATTTTTGCTGCTGCAAACCTTGCCAATCGCTTGGCAAATAGCTATTGGCCAACAAGAGATTATTTGCCGGAATCAAAGGCAAATCCCGCTGATTTTGTTCATCTAGGCCCTGCAGCCACTCAAACGCCAAATAGGTTTGCCATTGTGCATTCCAACGGTGATTGGCACTGAGTTCAAGGCCCCGCAAAGTGGCTTTTGTTTGTTGCGCCTGCATCTCTACAAGCGCACCCGGTGCCGTTGCATCCACGCGTTCTCCCTCATTGGGCGCCCCTTCTTTAGCGCGATAAAACCCTGTATTGGCTAAATATATATAGTTATCAATTCGGTTTTGATACAGAACCGCGCTAAACTGTGTCTGTGGACTCTGCCAACGTAAGGCAAGATCCGTATTCCATGCCGTTTCAGCCTTAAGAAGCGGGTTGCCGATTTGATAGGCTTGCACCCCGCCATGTTCACCGCCGGCATAGAGTTCAAAAATACTTGGCGCACGAAACCCACGCGCGAGATTGGCGGCGAGAGACCAACGCTCATTCAGACGATACGTTGCTCCAAACGAACCTGACCAAACCGCAAAATCTCGCTGATGATTGGACGCATCAAAAATGCCCAAATCGACAAAATGCTGATTGGTTCCTCCCAAAGGCGCTTTCACTTCAGACCAATCGTAGCGCGCGCCCAGTTGCAACAACCAACGGTCATAATCCGCCTCTTCAAATAAATAAAGTGCTTGACGGTTTTCATCCGCGCTGGGCGTTAAATGACCGGAATACAATTGCTGAGCCTTACGGCTGATTTCCACGCCAATTTCCCCAGAAAAATCACCAATTGGTGGATGCTCTGCCGCCAACTTCCATTGCTGCCGCCGAACCGTTAAGTCTAAATATCCTTCTTCGCCCTTTTGGGTAGCCATGGTCTCATAGGGCAGATCATGTGCGGCTTCACGTTCGTTACGTAAAAAATTCCAACTCGGCTTAATCACCCAATCTTGAGTATAAAACTCAGCCGCAAGCTGAGTTTCGGCATTGCGTAATTGCTGGCCCGTTGGGGTAGCGACAAAGGCGCTATTTGGATTGGCGGCCTCAATTCCCAAAAAGTTCTGCCGCATCTGCCAAACTTGATGACGCAAACTGATCTCACCCCAAGTGTCACGCCAACCAATGCCGAAATTCGCAGCTTGGCTCTGATAGTTGGTAAAGGGCACTTCACCCACAAAAAGAGGACGGTTATCAGGAGGGGATTTTGGCGTTGGGCTGCTGGCCAAGGCGCTGCCCGCGGCCGTAAAAAGATCGGCATCACGCCAACTGGCTCCTGCTTGAATTGCCAAATTTTTCGAACCACTACCTACCTTCACCCCAAGATGCGTTTCTTGGTTATTGCTGTTGTAGCCAAAAGCCGCCTGCCCCTGCGCATCTCGTGCAAAAGGCAAGGGTTCGGACAATAGGTTGACCACGCCGCCTAAAGCCTCGGAGCCATAAAGCACGCTTTGTGGGCCGCGAATCACTTCAATCCGGTTTGCCAAATAAGGATCCAACGCCGGTTGGTGACGGGTGCCGTAAGCTTGATAATCGCTGGAAACGCCGTTAGACAAAATCTTTACCCTTTCTCCGCCTAAACCGCGAATCACTGGTTTACCAGCTTGCGCACCGGTTCCCTGATTATTCACCCCGGGCAGATGGCTGAGCATTTCCCCTAATGAACCGGTGGACTGCTCGGCTTTTTGTTGGGCATCGATAAGATCAATCTGCGAAGGCACTTCGTGAGCTTCATGCTCATGCACGGGCGAGGCTGAAACAGTCACCGAATCTAAAAACGTGGTTTGCTCAGACACTTCGGCATAACTCAGACTTGGTATGGCCCCCAGTAGGGCCGTCAATAAAATATTCAAACGCAACATGCGGTTTTCCTTAACAATCAAGAGGCTACGACACGATGAGGGCGAACCCTCTTTTCATCGTGTACGGTTTAAAAATGAGCTTTACGGAAAACAACAAATAGGGGGCGCTCGGCCTTGATACCACCAGAAAAACGTCAGATTTTGCCAAGCCGTTGCCGCAAAATCTATGACAAAAGGCGCTAAGCCGAATGGTTGTGGAAATAACAAACTTGGCAGTATGATTCTGGGTTCGGCCGCTTGGTCAAGCGCGTGACATGCAATTGTATGTTGATGCTCACTGTGGTCAGTGGCATAGGCATGCCATAGACCCAGCGCCTGAGCACCCAACACCACGAGCAGCAACAGCACTCGTGACAGATACAAAAATGCTAATCGACTCTGCAACCCATTCCCCTGGTTCAAGGGGCTGGCGCTAGGAGCGAATCGATAATCTGTCGATGCGCCGCGTCTTGCCAGTCCGTCGCTCCGAACAGTGCAGAATGAATTCGTCCCGTTTTATCAAGTAAATAGCTACTCGGATAAGCAAATACGCGCCAATCCTTTACCACTTGACCAGTAGGGTCCAGTGCCATGAGAAAATTCAGACGGTGCTGTTTCTGAAACTGCATGACCGTTGCCCAATCTTCGCCCAAATTAACCGCAACAATTTCAAATGGCTGATCTTGATAATGCTGTTTTAAGGCGGCCATGGACGGCATTTCATGAACGCAAGGAGGGCACCAACTGGCCCAAAAATTAACCAAAACCACACGACCTTTAAGCTGGGTTAAATCAATCTCGCCCCCTTCCAAGAGCGGCCGTTTTAGCGGCAGAGACTGTGGGCCTTGATACGGTTGCAGGAACCCTCCCTTTTTGGGGCTAATCGGCACAGCCTCACTCAAATGCGCCACGGTTCTAGCAAGACTGAAATCGTCCAATTGCCAGCGCATGGCGGCCAAAAGTTGCTGCGCTAAGTCCTCACGTTTCTCACGTTCATAAGCCTGCGCATCTGCCCGAAAATAAAAACGATCACGCACTTGCGGTAATAGCTTGAGAAAAACCCGACTGCCATTTTTTCCAAGTTGTTGTTGCAAGTCGGCCAGATGCCACCGCCACGGTGATAGCTCTGCCTGTAATACCGAAATTGGTAAATTACTGTTGGCAACTTGCGGCCAATAGCTCGGCATTTGTCCGGGTTCCGGCGTGCTCAGATAAAGGTTTGGATTCAACAAAATTAACCCAATATTTTGCGTCGGCGCTTGCCACTGGAGCTGCTCTAAAGCACGCAGGGCGAGAATCCCAGCTTGGTTGGGGGCAATAATCCAAATGGGCTGAGGGTTGGTCTGCAACTGCTCAAGCGCTTGTCGCAACCAGCTGGGCGGTATCTGTAACAGGGCCTCGCTGCTAGGGGCCAAGAACTGCGCTTCAAAAGGGTCAAACATCGTCACGCTCATCTTGTGAGAAACCAACTGTTCGGCCAAGCGCTTTTCCTCTGCCAGCACGCCGTATTCGGAGGGCACCCAAAGCACTTGAGCCACCGGCTCTGTGGCTAAGGCTTGATAAAAAGGGACTTCAACCCCGTCCAACACCCGCGTTTGCGTCTGCCAAGCGTGGGCCGGCGGCCAAAAACTCAACAGCAAAACGAACCCAAACCAACGCATCTTAGTCCTTTGTTTTTTGCAAAACCGTCAACTGTAAGCGCGAACGCGCATCAAACAGACGACGACTGGCCAACTCCACCGCAATCAAACTGCCGGCTGCGGTTGAAGTGGCAATTAAAAGCATAATCATAATTTGGTATTTGACCGCTTCCATTGGACTGGCGCCGGCCAAAATTTGCCCCGTCATCATTCCGGGTAAGGACACAATTCCTGCAGCGACCAACATGTTAATCACCGGAATCATTGCCGCATGCAAACTTTGTTGCTTAACAAACTGCATCGATTCCTGAGCGGAATAGCCCAGAGCCAGCTGCGCCTCGATTTGCGCCTTGAGCTGCTTACTGTTGCGCGTTAAGTTATCCAAGCCCACACCAATGGCCGTCATGCTATTACCAAGCAACATCCCCAGCAAGGGAATCGCGTACTGCGGTTGATACCAAGGTTCCGGTTGAATAATCAACGTTAAAACGCCGACCAGCAACACCAAAGCCGTGAGCGACAAAGACCACAAACCGATTAAAATTGTTTGATAACGGGCAAAACGATAGTGTTGGCGCTTGGCAATTTCGTAACCGGCCGCGAACAGCATCACCATCCCGACCAAAAACACCCAAAACGGATTTTGTGCATAAAAAACCCAACTCAGCCAGATGCCCATCAACGACAACTGCAAAACGGTACGCAGATTCGCCCAATAAAACTGACGGACATGGCTAAAACCGTGCAGCCACAAAACCCCGCCCATTAAGACCACCAATACCGATAACACGGCTAAATCCGCATAACTGATTAAAATCATTTCGGTCTGCATCAAAACTCCGAAGGGGCTGCTGCAATAAGCGCAGATTCTCTTGGTGACAGGTCGCGACAAAATCCTGAACCGCCCAAACGTTGCTGTTGTGCCACATCGTGACTAATCCAAATTGCTGCCGCCTGCTGTTGTTCAAGATAGTCTTTCACCAAAGCCTCCAAACGTTGCGTACTCTCAGGATCTAAATTGGCACTGGTTTCATCTAACAACAAGACCTTTGGTTGCCAAGCCAAACCGCGCAACAGCGCCAATCGCTGCTTTTGTCCGCTGGACAACTGCTCTATCGGCTGGGTCAGCACCGAAGGCTCTAGGCCTAAAATCGCCAGCTGCTGCTCACTGGGTGGATGGCGAAAGTGCAGCGCAACGGTTTCGCGCCACCACGCTGTTTCTGCCGAAAAATACATCACCTGCCGCCGCCAGAGTGGCGCAGGAATTTGCGCGGCTTCGACCCCGTTCAAAAAGACCTGTCCCTGATGAGGAATCAAATCGGCAACCGCTTTTAACAGCTGGGATTTTCCGCTACCAGACCGACCAAACAACAGCCAGAGTTGCCCCGCTTGCAAGCACCAATCCATTGCCATCTTCATTCCTGGAGCCGAGAGTTGTTCAATCTGTAACAAAGCTGTGCTCATACCTCTCCCACCGCTTTGGTTTTCTCAACGTTTTTCCAAACGCGCATACGCCAGAACCAACCATTTTGACCCTACAGCGGCAAAGTTAACCTGCACTCGGGCATGCTCATCGCTGCCCTCATAGTTCAGCACAATCCCTTCACCAAATTTTGGGTGCATCACCCGATCGCCTACCGCAAAGCCGGTTTGATTCACACGATGACTGGCCGCAACACGAGATTCACCATGCCCTTGGCTATTGCCCAAACGCACCTCTTGTAGGGATTCCGCTGGAATCTCACCAATAAAACGCGAACGCAGCGGAAAAAACTCCGCTCCATGCAAACGCCGTCGCTGAGCATAGGTCAGCACCAGCTGCCGTTCCGCTCGGGTAATGCCAACATAGGCTAAACGCCGCTCTTCTTCTAGACGCGCGGCATCTTCTTGCGACTGTTGAGAGGGAAATAAGCCCTCTTCCATACCAATCATAAACACCAGCGGAAATTCCAACCCCTTGGCCGAATGCAAGGTCATCAATTGCACACAAGACTCCCAAGCTTGCGCTTTCTGTTCGCCAGCTTCTAATGCCGATTGCGCCAAAAAAGCCGCCAAAGGATCGGCCTCAGGTTGCTGCAAATCAAAAGTGCCATCCCTTTGCGCCAATACAGAATCCGCCGCCATGACGCTCTCTTCAGAGTTGACGCCACTTGCGACCTGCTGCCAGCGTTGTTCAAACTGCGCGGCGGCGCTGATTAACTCATCTAAATTCTCCAAGCGGCCTTCGCCCTGTTCGGTCTTGTCTTTTTCAAAATAGACCTGCAAGCCCGAAAGATGAATCACTTTGGTGAACTGCTGCTCCAGCGTTTGCTCAGCCAGAGTTTGCTGCAACTGCATAATCAAATCCACAAAACTCTGTAGCGCCGTTTTGGCTCGTGCAGGCAAGGTATGTTGCAGCAAAGCCTGTGCCGCTTGCCACAACGAGAGTTGTTGATCACGCGCCACCTCACGCAGAGCATCGGCTGTCTTCTGGCCAATGCCGCGCGGGGGATGGTTATAGATGCGTTCAAAAGCGGCGTCATCTTGCGGATTTATCACCAAGCGCAAGTAAGCCAATACATCTTTGATTTCAGCACGGTCATAAAACCGCAAGCCACCATAAACCCGATACGGAATCTGTGCCTGCATCAGTGCCTGCTCAATCATGCGCGATTGAGCATTTGAACGGTACAGCACCGCCACCTGATCGCGCTGCCCACCCTGTTCCATCCATTTTTCGATTTGGGCGCAGACATATCGCGCTTCATCAAATTCGTTAAACGCTTGGTAGAGCAAAATGGGCGCGCCCACCTCGCCGGCACTCCACAGGTTTTTGCCCATACGACTGTCATTGTGAGCAATCAACGCATTGGCCGCCTGCAAAATGGTGCTGGTCGAACGATAATTCTGCTCTAAACGCACCAGCTCTGTGCCCGCGAAATCCTCGGCAAACTGACGGATATGCTCAATTCGCGCACCGCGCCAACCGTAAATAGATTGGTCGTCATCTCCCACCACAAACAATTTGCCACTGGCACCGGCCAGCACCCGCAGCCAAGCGTATTGCAATCGATTGGTATCTTGAAACTCGTCCACTAAAATATACTTAAAACGCGCCTGATAATGCGCCAACAAATGGGGTTTACTCAGCCAAAGTTCATGCGCACGCAATAATAGCTCCGCAAAATCCACCAAACCACCGCGCTGGCATACCTGTTCATACTCTTGATAAATTTCGACCAACTTGGCAACAAAAGGATTATGCCCAACATCAATATGATGCGGACGACGCCCTTCTTCTTTCTCACCATTAATAAAGGCCTGCACCTGCTTCACTGGCCACTGAGTCTCATCCAGTTCGAGCGATTTCAATAATCGTTTGAGCACGCGCTTTTGATCTTCGGCATCCAAAATTTGAAACTGGCTAGGCAAACGCGCTTCTTGAAAATGCTGACGCAAAAGACGATAAGCAATGCCATGAAAGGTTCCCATACTCAGACCGCTTGCCTGAGTACCGATTAAAGACTCAATTCGACCCCGCATTTCACTGGCGGCTTTATTGGTAAAAGTCACCGCTAAAATATTGTAGGGTGATAAACCCAAAACTTGGGTCAACCAAGCGATGCGATGCACCAAAACGCGGGTCTTACCGCTGCCGGCACCGGCTAAAATCAAAGCATGGCGCTCTCCCAAGGTTACCGCTTGGCGCTGAGCGTCGTTTAAATCCTCTAACAAATACGAAATATCCATCACACTTAACAAGGTCATTTAAAAATAATCGTTATATCCTACGCCAATTTGTTGCGCTTTGCCGCGCTGCGCGGTCTTGGAAAAGCTCCTTACCTGAAAAATCGCCGAATCCACCGTAGAAAAATTTCAAACAACAGCACTTGCATTTTAATTTTAAATAATGTAATAATTACCAAATTCAAAAATTTCCAAAGGTTCAGGGCATTCTTTAGCGCCCGTTTTTGAATCCTGTTTACGTCATATCAGACTCAATTTAGCTCCGCAACTCCCCACATAAGCTGTTGATTTCATTTCAAGCCATCTATGATGGGCGAAGACCATTTGCGCAAGAGCCAATAAAGTACAAAAGTACATACATAATAAAAGAGAAGGAGAAACCATGATCTCAACAAGCGACGCCAATTTTGAAGCGGAAGTACTAAACTCAGACGTACCCGTACTGGTCGATTTTTGGGCAGAATGGTGTGGGCCTTGCAAAATGATTGCCCCCATTCTGGATGACATTTCGGCAGAATTTGATGGCCGCGTAAAGGTCGCCAAACTGAACATTGATGAAAACCCAACCACACCACCTAAATACGGTGTTCGCGGGATTCCAACCCTTATGCTTTTTAAAAATGGTGAGGTTGATGCGACCCAAGTTGGCGCTCTATCCAAATCACAACTGGTTAAGTTCCTAGAAGACAACCTGTAATATCCTCTACGTCTCTGGGCGCAAAGCCCAGAGACGGCCCCTTCACCAGCTCACCTGATACTTGTCTGCGATTGCAGCTTCCCAGCTACACGCTTTACGCTTATCCACTAACGATCGAACTTGAAGTATGCATCTATTAGATTTGAAAAAACGCTCTGCCGCTGAGTTGATTGACTTGGCTAACTCCATGGGCCTTGAAAACCTCGCTCGCTTACGCAAACAGGATATGATTTTTGCTATCCTCAAAGCGCACTCCAAAAACGGTGAAGACATCTACGGTGAAGGGGTTCTCGAAATTCTGCCGGATGGCTTTGGTTTTTTAAGAACCGAAGACAGTTCTTACTTGGCCGGCCCAGATGATTTATATGTCTCCCCTAGCCAAATTCGCCGTTTTGGTCTGCGCAAAGGCGACACCATCAAAGGCAAAATTCGCCCACCAAAAGAAGGCGAGCGTTATTTTGCTTTGCTCAAAGTTGAAAAAATCAACTTTGAAGACCCCGAGGTCGCCCGTAAAAAAATCGCTTTTGAAAACCTAACCCCACTGCATGCCAATCAGCGTTTACGGATGGAGTTAGGAAATGGCTCAACCGAAGACATCACATCGCGAATTATTGATCTGGCAGCCCCTTTCGGTAAAGGTCAGCGTGGTCTGATTGTTGCGCCGCCTAAATCCGGTAAAACGGTAATTCTGCAACAAATGGCTCAATCCATTGCGGAAAATTATCCCGACTGCTATTTGATTGTATTGCTGATTGACGAACGTCCAGAAGAAGTGACCGAAATGCAGCGCACGGTTAAGGGCGAAGTGATCTCCTCAACCTTTGATGAGCCGGCTGCCCGCCACGTTCAAGTCGCCGAAATGGTGATTGAAAAAGCCAAACGCTTAGTTGAGCACAAAACCGATGTAGTGATTTTGCTTGACTCGATTACCCGTCTGGCTCGTGCCTACAACACCGTAACCCCGGCCTCTGGCAAAATTTTATCCGGTGGTGTCGATGCCAATGCACTGCATCGCCCAAAACGCTTTTTTGGTGCCGCCCGTAATATTGAAGAAGGCGGTTCTTTGACCATTATTGCCACGGCACTGGTTGAAACCGGCTCTAAAATGGACGAAGTCATTTTTGAAGAGTTTAAAGGGACCGGTAACATGGAGTTGCATCTGTCACGCGCCATTGCCGAACGTCGTACCTTCCCTGCCATCAGCGTCACTAAATCTGGCACGCGTAAAGAAGAATTATTGATGACCCAAGAAGAGTATCAAAATATTTGGGTATTGCGCCGCTTCTTGGGCAGCATGAATGAAGTGGAAGCCGTGGAAACACTTATCGATCAAATGAAAGTTTCCAAAACCAACGCCGTGCTGTTTGATGCGATGAAACGCTAAGGATTCTTGCTTGGCCGGCCTTGCGCCCTAAGCTCTTGATTCCTTTTACATAAACCAGAAAAGAAACTTGCATTTGAGGTTTGAATCCATATAATGCATTTTTCTTTTGAAATTAACTATTATTAACGGACCGTCATCATGCAAGCAGACATTCATCCAGTGTATAAGGACGTGGTTTTCCAAGATATCTCTACTGGACAAACTTTCGTAACCCGTTCTACCTTAAAGAAAACTTCTGGCGAAACGATTACGCTAGACGGTAAAGATTACCCACTAGTTCGTGTTGAAGTTTCAAGCGCTTCTCACCCTTTCTATACTGGTCAACAAACCATCGTTGATACCGAAGGGCGTGTTGAGAAGTTCAAACAAAAATACGCTCGTCGCCGCGCTTAATTGCCGACTTCGTATTTTCTGTTGCCAAAAAACGCGGTCAATCCGCGTTTTTTTATGTCCCGTCATTTTGTTTCTGTCCCTTCAAGCACACGGCTGGTCGTACCGCCATACACCCAAAAAAATCCTCTCAAAAAATGCTAGAGTAAGATTCCTTTCGCCAGTTTGGAACCCTGCCCGCCATGCAAACTTTTATTACGCAAGCTGTCATTAAGCAAGCCCTTATTCCGCAAGCCATTACTCTGCGAACTTTTTTGACTTTTGTCCTGCTGAGTGGATTTTCTGCGCCACTTTGGGCGGCCAATCCGGATAATTGCCAAAATAGTCAACCGGATCTCTGGGTCGATGCCAGCTATGCCTTGGACGGCTCAACCCTTTTAATTCAAAACCAACGGGTACAGCTGATTGGCGTCTATGCCCCGCAAAAAGGCAAAACCTATAAATTCAACAGCCCCAGCGAACCCATGGCCGAGGCCGCGCAAACCTACCTCAATCGCCTATTGGCCAATAATGATTTAAAAATCGGGATTGTGTACGATCAATCGCAAACCAATGCCAATCGCGTCCAACAGGTGCATGCATTTTTACAGGATGGTCGCAATCTGAACGCCTTAATGCTGAGCTCCGGATTGGCACTCAACCGAACGCAAAACGCCAACCTACTTTATGCCGAATGCTACTATGCCGCCGAACAACAAGCGCGGCAACAAGGACGTGGTCTTTGGGACTTGGCGGCCACACAGCCTGAATTACACTTTCCGCTGATTCAAAGCCACGAAATTACCGCCGAAGATCAAGGTTTTCGGATTGTGCGTGGCAAGATTGTTGAAGTGCTTAAATCCGACACCTACTACCTGTTAAATATGGATACTACTGGCATTCGCATCCCCAAGCGCGCTTGGTCGGCATTTGATTTTGCCCAACTGCAAACCTTACTGGGGCAGGAAGTCGAAGTGCGTGCTTACGCCTATTTATTCAAAGGGCACATCTATATGCTGGTTGAACACCCTTATGCATTTGACCGCTTCCAGCCGCAAAGCGGTTCCTAATCTGCTGCACTTTGGGCTAGAATAGGCGCTTATTTTTTATCGCGACAGAAGGCTTAAATCATGGCAGAACTACAAAACGACCGCTTTTTACGTGCTTTATTACGAGAGCCGGTGGATCGCACCCCTGTATGGATGATGCGCCAAGCAGGTCGTTATCTGCCAGAATACCGCGCCACCCGCACTCAAGCCGGTTCTTTTATGGATTTATGCCGCAATGCCGACTTGGCTTGCGAAGTGACTCTGCAACCTCTTGAGCGCTTTCCGTTAGACGCCGCGATTCTGTTTTCCGACATTCTGACCATTCCCGATGCGATGGGCTTAGGCCTGCGTTTTGAAACCGGTGAAGGTCCTGTTTTTGATCGACCCGTACGCTCAATGGCCGACGCCAAAAAACTGTTTGTTCCCGACATGGCCAGTGATTTGGGCTATGTGATGAATGCGGTCAGCACCATCCGTAAAAATCTCAACGGTCGCGTCCCGCTCATTGGCTTTTCTGGTAGCCCTTGGACCTTGGCAACCTATATGGTCGAAGGGGGGTCTTCGAAAACCTTTTCGAAAGTCAAAGCGATGATGTACGACCAGCCTGCTACTTTGCATCATATTCTGGACGTATTAGCCGACTCGGTTATTCAATACCTCAACGCTCAAATCGAAGCCGGTGCACAAGCGGTGCAGGTATTTGACACCTGGGGCGGCGTGCTGACACCACGTGATTACCACGAATTCTCTTTGCGCTATATGCACAAAATTGTTGATGGGCTTAAACGCGAGCACGACGGCCGCAAAGTGCCGGTGATTCTGTTTACCAAAGGCGGCGGACAATGGTTAGAAGCCATGGCAGCTACGGGCTGTGATGCGCTCGGCTTGGATTGGACCACCGACATAGATACCGCCCGTGCTCGGGTTGGCGATAAGGTCGCACTGCAAGGTAACATGGATCCTTCTATGCTTTACGCCTCGCCGGAACGTATTCGCCAAGAAGTCGGTTATATTCTCGAAAAATTCGGCAAAGGTTCCGGTCATGTCTTTAACCTAGGCCACGGCATTCATCCGGAAGTCAAACCGGAGCACGCTGAAGCTTTTATTCGAGCGGTCGTGGAACTGTCAGGCACCTATCACGCCTAAAACACAGCTACCTTAACAAGGCTCGCTCTGTTTGAGAGCGGCCTTGCTTCTTAAAAAATCCTTTAAAAATAACGAGTTAACTTAATAGGACATCTGTCCTATCCCATCCATTACGGTGCTTTGAAGGCATTTGTCCTCTGGTACTCTGTCTCCGCTCGATTAGACTCAAGCTTTCTTTTCGCTTGGGGTTTTCGTTATGGGCATCGGCATTTTTCGACTTTTCAAAGTCATCTCATTGCTTTGCGGTTTTTGGCTGACATTCGGCTTGAGTTCTTCCGTTCAGGCACAAACTGCACCTTCGCTCTCCCCCTATCAAGGGCAATGGGTTTATCTGGATTTTTGGGCCTCATGGTGCGCGCCTTGCAAAGCGTCTTTTCCGTTTATGAACGATTTACAACGCCAATTGCAGAATCAAAATTTTACTGTTGTGGCGGTAAACCTTGATGAAGACCTTTCTGCAGCCAAACAATTTCTAGAACAAACCACGGCAGGCTTCCCTGTTCTCTATGATCCAGAAGGGCGCTTGCCCACCCAATTTTCGGTACAAGCGATGCCAACCTCTTTCTTGCTCAATCCTCAAGGAAAAATCGTTTGGCAGCATCAAGGCTTCTTACCCAAAGATGCCGCAAAAATTCAGCATATCATCCAACAAAAAATGCAGGGGGCATAATGCAAAAGCACCTTTTTTATTACTTGGCATTGTCATCAATGCTGGTCTTGAATGGCTGTTCCAGCCTGAGTGATCTGGGGGCAAAACCTTGGGAAAAAGGCACTCTCGCCAAGGCAGAAATGCAAACCAATGCGTTGGACCAAGCTTTTGATGATCACATTTATTTTTCTAAAGAAGCCAGTAGTGGCGGTGCTGGTTTCGCAGCGGGAGGTTGTGGATGCAACTAAAATCAAACACCATACTGGCGCAATTAACGGTCGCGTCTTTAAGTTGTCTTGGCGTCAGCGGAGCCTTTGCCGCTGAATGGGAACTCGATTCCGCCGTCTTATTATACAGTGAAAAAGATCGTGTGAATGCCGTTGAACCTGCGGTCAACTTAAAGCGCACCGCAGAAGATGGCTCGGTTCTGGGCATCAAACTGGTGGTCGATAGTCTAACCGGCGCTTCACCAAACGGCGCTACCGCTGCCAACCAGCCGCAAACCTTTACCACACCCAGTGGCAAGGACACCTATACTACTCCAGCTGGAGAAATACCATTAGATGACACCTTTAAAGACACTCGCGGTCAGCTCAGCTTAAGTTACGATGCACCGCTTTCTTCAGGAAACCGTTACACCCTCGGCGCGAATCTTTCTTCGGAATATGACTATGCATCTGCCAGTCTCTCTGGCGGCATGACCCATTACTTTAATCAGAAAAACACCGCCCTTAACTGGGGACTGTCTTTAGCATTTGACCAAGCCGATCCCGTCGGTGGTGTGCCGGTCGGATCCACAGACACCCAGCTGAGATTGCGCGACGGCCAGAGTGACACGCGCACCAGTGTTGAAGCCCTGTTCGGCATTACCCAAATACTTGATAAAAACAGCTTAATACAATTGAATTTCGGGCTGGCGTCCTCTTCAGGCTATCACACCGATCCCTACAAATTGGTTAGCCTTTTAGATGCCAATGGAGATCCAACGGCCTACTATTATGAAAATCGTCCAGACAGTCGTTTACGCGCCTATCTTTACGCCAATTACCGACGGCACCTGAGCTGGGGAGATACCGTAGAAACCGCTTATCGCCTCGCTTCTGACGACTGGGGTATTCTGTCGCACACCCTAGATGCAAAATATCGCTGGAACCTCAGCGAACGCTGGGCTTTAACCCCGCGCCTACGCTTTTATCAACAATCTGCCGCCGATTTTTACACTCATCATTTGAACAGTGTGCCAAGCGCTGGCGAAACCCTAAGTGCCGACAGTCGCTTAGCCAGCTTGCAAGGCATCACCGTAGGTGCCAAGCTCAGCTACCAACTCAGCAGCAAGCAGGAGTTGAGTCTGCGTTTAGAGCAATATGAGCAAAGTGCAGACGATTCAGCCGACCAACCAGGCGTACAAGCGCAACTGCCTCAAAGCAGCGATTTGTCGGCAACGATTGTGCAATTTGGTTATAAGTTGCGGTTCTAATGTCTGCGCAACGAACGCTCGCTCTATCGCCCAATCCAATCGGCTATCGAGCAACATTTTTTGCAATGGGCAGTGATTGCGAAGTTTTACTGCAAACTCCAGACCCCACCTTGGCTCAAACTCTTGCAATGCGTGTAGCCAACGAGGTCTGGCGCTTGCAAGATACCTACTCGCGCTATCAACCTAATGCCTGGTTATGGCAACTGAATCATGCTCAAGGACAATGGTGCGAACTGAGCGCAGAAACCGCAGGATTGTTTGCCTTCATTGATCAGATTTATCAGCTCAGTGAAGGCTTATTTGATCCCACCAGTGGCATCCTAGGTCAAGTTTGGCGCTTTGACCCGCACGCCGCTTTACCAAAAGAAGAAGCGATTTCTGCCTTATTGCCGTTTATTGGTTGGCCAAAAGTTGAACGCCAAGGCCACCGAGTTCGCTTACCAAAAGGCATGGCGCTCGATCTGGGCGGATTGGTCAAAGAGTGGGCGGCAGACAAAGCCCTGAGCCGAATCGCCGCAACACACGAAAATCTTCCGGTTCTGATTAATCTCGGCGGTGACTTACGGGTATCAGGCCCCATGCGTCAAGACCAGCCTTGGCAAGTTGGCGTGCGTCAACCTGAAACCCCTCAGGCAACCGCCCTCTTGGCTTTACATCAAGGCGGACTGGCGACCAGTGGGGATGAACACCGTTTTATTCTGCATCAAGGCAAGCGCTACGGCCATTTGCTCAACCCCTTCACTGGCTGGCCGGTTGACCAAGCCCCGCGAAGTGTTACCGTGGCCGCGCCAACCTGTTTACTGGCAGGGGTTCTTTCAAGTCTGGCACTCTTAAAAGGCGAAAAGGCCGCTTCGTTTCTTCAGCAGCAACAGGTACTCTATTGGATGATTGAATGAACCGTAAAATCATGGATAATGCAGGCTCATTAGGAGGATTGAGCATGCAGATGATGTATGGTTTAGCCGCGATTTTTATCTATATGACGCTATTTTTAAGCGTGGATATCTACGAAGATCAGCAAATAAGCGGCAATAATTGGCACGTGACCTGGGAATTAATTGGCGCGCTCGTTTCATTGATTGGCGCCGGCATTCTCATTCGGCAAATCTTACTCCAACACGCCCAGCTTAAACACACCCGGCAACAATTGGACGCGCACCAACATCAACTGTCGCATCTCGATGCTCGCTATCAGCAGCTTGCCCATGACTTCTCAAACAGCATAGACCAGCAATTTGAAGCGTGGCAACTGACCGACTCAGAAAAGCAAGTGGCTCGCTTACTGATAAAAGGGCTGTCCTTGGCTGAAATCGCCGCACTGCGCGAAACCAAAGAAAAAACCGTACGCCAACAAGCCTCGAACTTGTACACAAAGTCCGGACTCGATGGACGCCATGCCCTCACCGCCTACTTCCTTGAAGACTTGTTGACACCCACCACCGCAGAAACTGATCGTATCAATACCAGCCCATGAACAAATAAATTCAAGAATTTAAGGCATGAATAAAACCCGTTCGATAAAGAGGGTTAACTGACTGTAATTCTGATGAGTCGGGATAACGCCTTCTCGGTTTAACGTCGTCACTTGGCCCTCACCTCGCCGCCACTTCGACGCATGCTAAAACCAACTCCCTACAAATCCGGCATATCGACTGGTGAACGCATTTGCATTGACTCGACACTGGGTTTTGTAGAGTGCTCAGCATCGTTAAAGTGACGCTAATTGGCATTTTAAAATCGATTGCCATCACTAAAATCCCCATCAATCCCTCAAAGCGCAGGGCACATCCATTTTTGCAAGGGAATCCAACCTAGACAGAAAATTAAAGCGCCTTAAACTCTTCTGGCATATCAATATCTTCGTCATTGAATAGGAACTTCTGTAATTCTTCCATCAAAAAGCTGCGGGCTTTTGGATCTAAGCTAGAGAGACGGTATTCATTAATTAAGATGGTTTGCTGGGCTAACCACTGTTTCCAAGCCTCTTTCGAAACCTGTTCAAATACCTTCTGACCAAGCTCGCCAGGAAAAGGGGCAAAATCCAAACCATCTAGTTCTTCACCTAATTTCACACACTGTACTTTACGCGACATTTTATTCTCCTTTAGTAATCCTGTAGTTGGCTAACCAGTTTTTGCACTGGCGCCGGGACGCCGATTTGGCCATTAATCACGGCCGTTAAATCCATCCAGTTGCCGTTTGATGTCAAGGCCAGCTCTGTAGCATAACCACCTTCCCCTTCACTTATGCCCTCGTTTGCCGATGATTGTTGCACCAGCACTGGAGTAATTTGCAAATGATAATGCGAAAAGGTATGTCTAAAAGGTTCCCATTTTAGCAAACTTGATGCCTTACCAAACCGGCTTTGTGCCAGTTCCGTACACGCCTGCCAATCCATACATTCCGGCACAGACCACAAGCCACCCCAAATCCCTTTGGAGGGACGCCGTTCAAGCCACAACTGTCCTTGCTGATTTTGTAACAGCATCAAATACACCGATTTTTCCGGCTTAACTTGAGTCGGTTTTTTAAAGGGAAAGTCTGCCACCCGATTTTGCGCCAGCGCCGAGCACCCTGTCGCCACTGGGCAGCGATGACATTGAGGCTTGCTGCGAGTGCACAGAGTGGCACCCAAATCCATAATTGCCTGGGTATAGTCGGCAAATCGCTGCACTGGCGTCAGTTCCTCGGCACGCTGCCATAGCCAGTTTTCCGCCGCCTTTTCGCCCGGCCATTGCTCTAAGGCGTACACGCGCCCTAATACCCGCTTAACATTACCATCCAAAATTGGCTGACGTTCGCCGCAAGCAATCGACAAGATTGCGCCGGCCGTGGAGCGCCCAACCCCCGGCAATGTCATCATGGCCGCCAAACTGGTTGGAAACTGACCGCCAAAATCCTTAACAATCTGCTGCGCCGCCTTATGCAGATTTCGCCCGCGAGCATAGTATCCCAGCCCAGCCCAATGGGCGAGCACCTGCTCTTGGCTGGCTTGCGCCAATGCCTCTAAGGTTGAAAAAGTGGTCATAAATTTTTGGTAGTACGGAATCACAGTGGTGACTTGGGTTTGCTGGAGCATGATTTCGGAAACCCATACCCGATAGGGCGAAATCTCCTGCTGCCATGGCAAGTCATGGCGACCATGCTGGTCAAACCACTGCAACAAATGGGTACTAAACTGCTCTGACGAAAGACTCACCAATCTTACTCCTGTTAAATTTCGGCTATACTATGCGGCTGTTAGATTCCAGTCAATTTCGTCAGTTTAGGGACCCCAGATGAGCCAACCGACCGATCGTCCAATTCCGTCAGCCGCTGAGCTGCCTGCCGAGCCGAGTACAGCACCGGAAAAATACAGTACGCGAATTCGAAGCTTTGCCTTACGCCAAGGACGTTTAACCGCTTCTCAGGAACGCGCATTAAACGCACTTTGGCCGCAGTTTGGCCTGACCGTTGAACAGGGCGTTATTGACTTTGCCAAGCTGTTTGGACGTCAGGCACCGACCCTTGTTGAAATCGGGTTTGGCATGGGCAAAAGCCTTGCCGAGATGGCACAAGCGAATCCTGAGAATAATTACATTGGCATTGAGGTGCATAAACCCGGCGTTGGCGCACTGTTGCGTCTTATTGAAGAAAAACAACTCAGCAATGTACGAATTTTTAATCATGACGCCATTGAGGTGCTCGAACAGTGCATTGCGCCCAATTCGCTCGACGCGGTTTATCTGTTTTTTCCAGATCCTTGGCATAAAGCTAGGCATCACAAACGACGCATTGTTAAACCGGAATTTGTCGCGAATATTGCCAAACACCTCAAGATAGGCGGACAATTCCACATGGCGACCGATTGGGAAAACTATGCCGAACAGATGCTTGAAGTCATGAGTGCTGCGCCAGATTATGTCAACTTCAGTGGGGTTGGAAATTATACGCCGCGCCCCGATTATCGTCCTTTGACCAAATTCGAAGCGCGTGGCCATCGCCTAGGTCACGGCGTATGGGATTTGATTTTTACCCGCGTTGAACGCAACGGATAAATGAACGACCTTACTGAACGGAACCCTTAAAATGCGGTCTTCCTGCCGTGCCTTAAGGAGACTGCGGTAAGGGTTTTTCCGTCGAAGCCGCATCAATCGGCAAGCGCTGCGGCGTTTCAGTGTAGCTTAATAACTCAATCTGATCATTCACCCAGCGCCAACGATAATCCCCATTGACCTCCTGCCATTTTGGATCGGCACTCTGTGCAATCGGCAAAGCCAAATGCTTAGCCCAAAGCGGCAAATTCAGCTGACTGGCATTCAACTCGCCCTGCCAATCAAAATGCGCACCAAAGCGGCCGGTAAAATGGGTTTGGATTTTGCCGTTCAACCCTTCTAAACGCAGCGCTTCAACCTGAAGCCGCTGGCTTGGCAAATCAAATTTCAAAACCGAACCCCGTGTGGTGATATGCACCGGCGGCAAATCGTGTGCTTGCGGTAAACTCACTGTCAACACGCCTTGCCAATCACTGAGCCGATAACTCAATAAATTTGTCGCCACATCCAAATTACTGGTCACACGCGCTGCCACCGTCCGCGGAGATTCACTGTGCTGATAGAGAAAATCCGTACGAATTTCAAATGGCTGATCAGGCTGCAAATTCAACGCAAACAGATTCCAATTTTCCAAGCCAACATGATAATTTTCACTCTCATCCTGTAATTGAATTTGCCCTTTGCTCAGCACCAAGCTGTCCAAACGCCAAGACCGTATTGGTGCTTCGGTTTCGGCATAGGCCGCCACACCCAATGACAACGGCATCGTAATTGGCAAGGACGATTGCACCGACTCTAACGGCGCAATATGGCTAGGCAGTAAAGCGCGCAACGCCGAAAAATCCGACCAGTTATCTCGCCCTTGTGCATCCTTCATCAGCTTTAAAACCGGCTCGATGAGTTCGATCGAGCGAACTTGCAACTGTCGTTGCCAAAGTAAAGACCACGCATCGAGCTCAATCTCTAAACTTTGAAAGCGGGCTTGCACGCCGGTTTGACTAAAGTTGGCCGGCTGCGCCAGCGTAGATGAGCCAACAGAAAACACCAGCGGAAACAGCGACACATCAATCGCGCCTTCGATTTTGAAGGCTCGGCCGGTCAATTGCGTGACTTCACGCTCAATTTGCGGCTTATAACCATTAAAATCGATGTAATGCACCGCGCCAACAAAGGCGAGAAAGATCAACATCGGCACAATTGCCAGCAGCAATACCAGCATTTTCACGCTTTTTTTTACCATCACAGGACGACTCTTCTTGCTCGATTTATAAAAAGGCACTGACCACGTTATTTAAATATACCTTGCCGCGCAACGTCAGCGACAAATGTCCCTCTTCGACCACAATCCACTGCTGCTGTTGTAATTTCTGCAAATAGGGTGTCAAAGCCGCCAGTGCCAGACCGGTTCGCTCGCTAAACAAAGATAAAGCAAAACCTTCTTGCAAACGCAAAGCATTGAGCATGAACTCAAAAAGAATCTCTTTATCGTCAACCGAGGTTGTTCGGCCAAACTGTCCTGCATGGACTGCCTGCACATAGGCACCCGGGGATGCTGGCATTTGAGTACGCAGCACCCGCCCTTCTGGAGCAAGCGTGATTTTGCCATGCGCCCCTGCGCCCAAGCCAAGGTAATCGCCAAACTGCCAATAATTGAGGTTATGGCGACACGATTTGCCCTCTTTGGCATAAGCCGAGACTTCATAATGCCGATAGCCGGCGTTGGCGATGATTTTCTGACAGGCTTCCTGCATCTCCCAAGCGGCATCGTCATCGGGCAAAGGCGGCGGCTGTTTGAAAAACGGCGTGTTCGGCTCCAAGGTTAATTGATAGTGCGACAGATGCGGCGGCGCAAACGCCAATGCCTGCTCGACATCGGCAATCGCTTCCTCCAGCGTTTGATTGGGCAAGGCAAACATCAAATCCAGATTGAAGTTCTCAAACCCGGCGTCTTTCGCCGCCGCTATCGCCAATTTGGCTTCCGCCGCCGAATGAATCCGTCCGAGCGCGGTTAATTTTTCATCGTCAAAACTTTGAATGCCCATCGACAAACGGTTAATCCCTGCTTGACGAAACATCGTAAATTTTTCAAAATCCACCGTGCCAGGATTCGCTTCCAAGGTAATTTCAATCTGCGGGTTAAAGCCTAACAGTGCCCGCGCCTGCGACAGAAAGCGGTTTAATCCTTCCTCAGAAAACAGACTCGGCGTACCGCCACCGAAAAAGATACTTTTAATCGGCCGCCCCCAGATTTGAGGTAAGCTTTGCTCCAGTTGCTTAAGCATTGCCTCAATGTAAGCAGCCTCGTCCAGTTCAGGTTTTAAGGTATGCGAATTAAAATCGCAATAGGGACATTTTTGAATGCACCACGGATAATGCACATACAAGCTTAAAGGCAGCGGTTGAGAAAATTGC